>NZ_JBIWFQ010000019.1:0-120086 GCF_044763105.1 Lysinibacillus sp. NPDC096212
CAAAAATCTTATTAAATTTAAAGTATAAAGAAATCGGGGTTCATCTGGGTTAACGTGCTGAAAGATTTGTACACCCCAACATTTGACTTAGAACCTTTTTTCTTCATAATCTGCGCTTGACAGCGGCAGCGTCAATTATGCAAAGGCGAAAATGATGGAATTATTACAACTCTTCGTCATCAAGGCCAAGCATTTCATCATACGCAATTTTTACTGCTTCATAAACAAAAAGGGCAGCAATAGCATGTGGCACGACTATGCGCTTGCCTAAATCGTTTGGTAATAAACCACCGCGCATGCGTGTTGAAATATACGTATACGCTAAATCTGCTAGTGGGTTTTCGGAATTAACAACTTCGCTAGCAACTGCTGCAAATGGAATAAACTGATTATTTAATTGCAGTGCTAAGGCTAATGCATCCTCATCGTGTGCACTACGTGTAAAAATGCATACACGATCAGCTTCCGTAATCACTGTATCTTTTGTCCAAGGGACTAACTTCGTAAAACGTTCCACAGCTTGGCATGCATTTAATTCGACAACTTGCATTTCGCCAAAACATGCGAAATAGACATTGCCTTCACCAATACCCGCTTGTGCAAGTAATCGCGCTGTTTCTTCAATAGCTTCCTCTTCATTTTGTGTTATTCTTTGTAATAATCCACTTAATTGTGTTGTTAGAATTTTTGACATGATCCCACCTCAATCAATATTATAGGTATGAAAAGAGCATAAAGCAAAAGCAGATAATTTATAATACTAGAAGGTATTAAGAGGTTAAAGGAGAATAATACATAATATAGGAAGTTTTTCTGTAAGAATAATAACTCAAAAAGGGCGGAATGAATGTGAAACGATTACTAATTGTCGATGATCAACCAGGAATTCGTTTACTTTTAAATGAAGTGTTGAAAAAGGAAGGTTATGTTACATATTTAGCTGCAAATGGTATGGAAGCACTGAAATATGCTGAGGAGGAAATGGATTGTGTCCTATTAGACATGAAAATTCCAGGGATGGATGGCATAGAAATTTTAAAGCGCTTAAAAGAGAAGTGGCCACAACTCCCAGTATTCATGATGACTGCATATGGTGAATTGGACGTTGTACAGGAGGCATTAGATTTAGGAGCAATTCGATATTTTACTAAGCCTTTTGATATTTTTGAAGTGCGAGATGAAGTTAATAAAACATTAAAAGTTTAGATGAACAGGCAGTGGTCAACACCGCCTGTTTTTTATGGTTATTATTCGATTTGAAGTAATGTTCTATCGTTTCATATTCATTTTGCTTCCGAAATATAAGGCTCATCATAACGTGAGGTTTAATTTCCGCTCCTACTCGGCGCTTTGTTGTTGTTGTTGCTGTCGCTACGCTTTCGCACAGTGCAAAGCTTCCTTGGGGCGTCCGATGAGCTGCAGTTTTGAGATTTATCGAGAACTTTTGATTGTTTATCACCCAACTTTCGAAAAATATCGACATCTACCTTCATGCAACACTATCTGACCGCACTGATAATTTGCGCCGCTTATGACATAAGCATATTTTTTTACGCAAAATTTAACATCAAAAAAGCACAAGAAATCAACGTTTCTAAATTGATTTCTCGCGCTTTTTAAGGTTTTGACGAGTTTTGTCCCAGCAACTAGAACCTTCGTTTCGTTTCACTGTACTGCGGTTTGACGCTGTCGCTCGCTTTCGTGTAGAAAATAACAGCCCCTGCTTTTCAGGGGCTAAACCTTCGTTCCGTTGCACTCCATTGCGGTTGGCACTGTCGCTCCGTTGCACTTCGCTTTCGTGCAGAAAACAAAGTAACCTGAAATGCTTTTCAGGTTACTTTGTTTTTGCTATGATTGAATAGCATATCTATGTAAAAGAATAGTCCTAAGAGGAGGATTTTTAGTATGGCATTAGTATCTATGAAAGAGATGTTAATTAAAGCAAAAGCAGAAGGTTATGCGGTTGGTCAGTTCAACATCAACAACCTTGAGTGGACTCAAGCAATTTTACAAGCAGCACAAGAAGAAAAATCTCCAGTTATTCTAGGCGTTTCTGAAGGCGCAGGTAAATATATGGGCGGATTCATCTCCGTTGTACACATGGTAAAAGGTTTGATGGAATCTTATGGCACTACAGTACCTGTAGCTATTCATCTTGACCATGGTTCAAGCTTTGAAAAATGTAAAGAAGCAATTGATGCAGGATTTACTTCGGTTATGATTGATGCATCTCATCATCCATTCGAGGAAAATGTTGCGACTACTTCAAAAGTAGTTGAGTACGCTCATGCGAAAGGTGTTTCTGTTGAAGCGGAGCTTGGCACAGTAGGCGGTGACGAGGATGGCGTTATCGGTGGTATTATGTACGCTGATCCAGAGGAATGCCGTAAAATGGTTGAGTTAACAGATATCGATTGCTTAGCGCCAGCACTAGGCTCTGTACATGGTCCTTACAAAGGAGAACCAAATTTAGGTTTTAAAGAAATGGAAGAAATCTCTAAATTAGCAGATTTACCATTAGTATTACATGGTGGTACAGGAATTCCAACAAAAGATATCCAACGCTCAATTTCATTAGGTACAGCAAAAATTAACGTCAATACTGAAAATCAAATTGCTGCTACTAAAGTAATCCGTGAAGTTCTTGATAAAGATAAAGTTGTTTATGACCCTCGTAAATTCCTTGCTCCAGCACGTGAAGCGATTAAAACAACAGTTATCGGGAAAATCCGTGAATTTGGTAGTGCGCAAAAAGCATAATTTTTGTATCTAAAAGTACAAAAGATCAGATGAATACACAAAATAAGAGAAGTGTTGATGCTGTTATCGACCTTCTCTTGTTTTTGAAATGATAAATTTTTGGCGAAAATTTAAATATGGGGTTCATCACCAAAAGTTGGGGATGGCATTTGTGTTAAAACGAATGTAATGTATAATAGTTGATTTCCGATTCAACTGAACGGCCCTAGTAAAGCGCCCAATCGGAACGAAAATCAACCCAGTTATGGTAATGAACCAAACAGTGATCAGGAGGGAATATAATGAAATTTTTCATTGATACAGCAAACTTTGAAGAGATTAAAGAAGCACACGCATGGGGTATTTTATCAGGTGTTACGACAAACCCATCGTTAGTTGCTAAAGAAGAGAACGTTTCTTTCCATGATCGACTTCGTGAAATCACAGAGCTTGTAGATGGCTCAGTGAGTGGGGAAGTAATTGCTCTAGATGCGGAAGGTATGATTAAAGAAGGCTTAGAATTGGCTGAAATTGCTCCAAATATTACAGTTAAACTGCCAATGACTCCAGCTGGCTTAGAGGCATGTCGCTTCTTTGCAGACAAAGGTATTAAAACGAACGTAACATTAATCTTTAGTGCCAACCAAGCATTAATGGCTGCTCGTGCAGGTGCTACATATGTATCACCATTTATCGGTCGTCTAGATGATATGGGGCAAAACGGTGTAGAACTAATTGAAACGATTGCAGATATTTTCACAATCCATAATATCGATACGCAAATTATCGCTGCATCTATTCGTCATCCACAGCACGTAACAGCGGCAGCACTTGCTGGTGCACATATTGCAACTACTCCTTTTAAAGTATTAAAGCAACTTTTCCATCATCCATTAACGGAAAAAGGAATTGAAGGATTTTTAACGGATTGGAATAAGAGAAAAGGCAAATAATAAGATTATATAGTGAGCCAATTGCAGAAAAATTACTTTCCAATCATGAGGGAGAACGCGAAATGGATGTTTATAAAATTACAGGCGAAAATCGTCTAAAGGGTACAATAAAAGTTAGTGGTGCAAAAAATAGTGCAGTCGCCTTAATTCCAGCATCAATTTTGGCGAACTCTCCAGTGACAATTGGAGGGATACCAGAAATTTCTGATGCATGGACGTTAAAGGCATTATTAGAGGAAATCGGTGGAGAAGTGTCATTTGAGGATGGCATAATGACCATAGATCCGACAGAAATGATTGCATTGCCATTACCAAACGGCAACGTGAAAAAGCTTCGTGCCTCCTATTACTTAATGGGAGCAATGCTAGGCCGCTTTAAAAAAGCTGTGATTGGTTTACCAGGAGGCTGTTTCTTAGGGCCGCGTCCTATTGACCAACATATAAAAGGCTTTGAGGCATTAGGTGCGAAAATCACTAATGAGCATGGAGCAATTTATTTACGTGCTGATGAATTAATTGGCGCAAAAATATATTTAGACGTTGCCAGTGTTGGTGCAACAATTAATATTATGTTAGCTGCAGTCCTTGCGAAGGGACGTACGGTTATTGAAAATGCAGCAAAAGAACCGGAAATTATTGATGTAGCTACTCTTCTCACTAACATGGGAGCTAATATTAAAGGTGCAGGTACAAGTGTTATCCGTATTGAAGGCGTAGAGGAACTTCATGGTACGGAGCATACGATTATTCCAGATCGTATTGAAGCTGCTACATTTATGATTATGGCTGCCGCTTTAGGTGAAGGCATTACAATTGATAATGTTATTCCATTGCATTTAGAGGCGATTATTGCAAAGCTTCGTGAAATGGGTGTGAAAATTGAAATCGGTGAAGAAAGTATTTTTGTGCCAAAAACGGATCTCTCCACATTGCAAGCCGTTGATGTGAAAACATTAGTGTATCCTGGATTCCCAACTGATATTCAGCAACCACTTTCTGTTTTAATGTCTCAAGCATTTGGTTCCTCAAAGATAACAGATACAATCTATACAGCTCGATTTAAGCATATTGATGAACTTCGTCGTTTGAATTCCAATGCACGCGTTGAAGGCAATACAGCTATTATTACAGGGCCTAGTAAATTACATGGTTCAACTGTAACTGCTACCGATCTTCGTGCTGGTGCCGCATTAGTATTAGCAGGCCTGTTAGCTGAAGGTGAAACGGAAATTCATGATATCTATCATATTGAGCGTGGTTATAGCTCACTTATTGAGAAATTACGTGATTTAGGCGCTGATATTCGACGTGAAACAATAATGGCCCGCGTAGCAGAGGCAAAGGAATAATGAGAGCTAAAAGTTTTGAACTAACTATGTTACAATAGAGGTAATTTGAATGTTTCGGCGATTAAAAATGCCGATAACGGGAGGCAAATAAAACAATGGAACGTAGTTTATCGATGGAAGTAGTACGAGTAACAGAGGCAGCAGCAATCGCATCCGGGAAATGGATGGGTCGCGGTTTGAAAATTGAGGCAGATGATGCAGCGACGACAGCGATGCGTGTAATGTTCGATACAATTCCAATGCATGCTACAGTGGTGATTGGTGAAGGCGAAATGGATGAAGCACCAATGCTTTATATTGGTGAAGAGCTTGGCCTACGTAATGGAGGTCCTCAAGTAGATATCGCAGTTGACCCATTAGAAGGTACAAATATTGTAGCGAAGGGTACAAATGGTGCAATGACAGTTCTTGCTATTGCAGATAAAGGTAATCTGTTAAACGCACCTGATATGTACATGGAAAAAATTGCAGTAGGACCAGAGGCAGCAGGTAAGGTAGATATTAACGCTTCTGTTACGTATAATTTATTACAGGTAGCAAAAGCTAAAAATAAAGATATTTCAGACGTAGTAGCTACACTTTTAGATCGACCACGTCACCAAGCAATTGTTGATGAAATCCGAGAAGCTGGGGCACGTATTAAATTTATTCAAGACGGCGACGTTGGAGCAGCTATCAATACTGCTTTTGATGAAACTGGCATTGATATTATGTTTGGTACAGGTGGTGCACCAGAGGGTGTAATTTCAGCTGTTGCATTAAAATGTCTAGGTGGAGACTTCCAAGCGAAGCTAGTCCCAGAAGATGAGGAACAGTTAGAACGTTGCAAAAAAATGGGTGTAGATGTAGAGAAAGTTCTTTATTTAGATGACCTAGTTAAAGGTGACGATGCTATTTTTGCAGCGACTGCTGTAACAGATTGTGAGCTTTTAAAAGGTGTGCAGTATAAAGGAGCCTATGCATTAACACATTCAGTTGTTATGCGAGCTAAATCTGGAACTGTGCGTTTTGTAGAAGGTCGTCACGCTCTTGATAAAAAACCTAGCTATTAATAAAAATTTCTTCTAAAATATACCTAGTGCATCTTTTTGCGCTAGGTACCTTCTTCTAAATTTTCAACCATCCCATAGTTTTATAAGGCTATATTATGCTTCATTGTTTTGCATAGTTAATTCAAGTACCTATCGCTCTGATTCAAGCTGACAGGTACGAATAGACTACAGAGCCTATCGTAAAAAAAACTTCTTTGTTAACCCCAAAAACAGCAATTATATTTTGAAAAAGACTGGAGTTGTGCATATGTCTGCATTGACAATCGCTCAATTAGAAAACATGACGTTAAAAGAGCTTTACGCCCTTGCACGCCAATACAAAATTTCATATTATAGCAAGCTAACGAAAAAAGAATTAATATTTGCTATTTTGAAAACACGTTCGGAGCAAGAGGGCTATTTCTTTATGGAAGGTGTACTAGAAATTGTTTCGCAAGAGGGCTTTGGCTTCCTTCGACCAATTAACTATTCTCCAAGTAAAGAAGATATTTATATTTCTGCGTCTCAAATTCGTCGCTTTGACTTACGAAATGGGGACAAGGTATCTGGTAAAGTACGTCCACCTAAAGAAAACGAACGCTATTATGGACTACTACAGGTGGATGCTGTTAACGGCGAAGACCCAGAAGTAGCAAAGGAACGTGTGCATTTTCCTGCATTAACGCCTTTATATCCTGATCGCCAAATTAAGCTTGAAACAACACAACGTAATTTATCGACTCGTATTATGGATTTAGTGGCACCTGTAGGCTTTGGGCAACGTGGATTGATCGTTGCACCACCAAAGGCAGGGAAAACTTCATTATTAAAAGAAATCGCGAATGCTATTACAACAAATTATCCGGATGCAGAGTTAATTGTCTTACTTATTGACGAACGCCCTGAGGAAGTAACTGATATCGAACGTTCTGTGAATGCAGATGTAGTGAGCTCGACTTTCGATGAGGTTCCAGAAAATCATGTGAAAGTTGCAGAAATTGTATTAGAACGTGCACGACGCTTAGTTGAGCATAAGCGTGATGTTATTATTTTAATGGACTCTATTACACGTTTAGCTCGAGCGTATAACTTAGTTATTCCTCCGAGCGGTCGTACGCTTTCAGGCGGTATTGATCCTGCTGCCTTCCATAGACCAAAACGATTCTTCGGTTCTGCACGTAATATTGAAGAAGGCGGTAGCTTAACAATTTTAGCAACAGCTTTAGTGGATACAGGATCTCGCATGGATGAGGTCATTTATGAAGAATTTAAAGGAACAGGTAATTTAGAGCTTCACCTTGATCGCCAATTAGCAGAGCGTCGTATTTTCCCTGCGCTTGATATCCGCCGTTCAGGTACACGTAAGGAAGAGCTTCTGCTTGAGCCTGAGCAACTTGAAAAGCTATGGGCAATTCGTAAAACATTCTCGGACGCACCTGATTTCGCGGAGCGCTTCATGAAAAAATTACGTACGACAAATTCAAATGAAGAATTCTTTGAAAAGTTAAATGAAGATATGAAAAAAGCTACTAAAGGTAAGGGCTTACTATAAACATGAATCACCGTTGACTAGCAATAGTCGATGGTGATTTTTTTGATGTTCTATTTGTTAGTTTGAAATTATAAGAAATCTATTCCCAGTCGGAACAGAAATGACCACACATTAAAGTGCTGAGCTGATTATAATCATAATAATTTAATCTATTATTTCATAAATTTGTATAGTATAATTTTGTTACAATATACAGGGGATTATGCTCAGTAATGGGATTTTATGAAAAATGAAGGGAGTAAAAAGTGGAGAAGTATTATTTTGTATAAACTGTGGTAATTACTCTACAAAAAAATCTGAGGAAAATGAACCGAAATAAATCCTCAGCATCATCAAGAAATAGCCCCTCGATAAATCCCCAGCTACTACAGTTCTACTAATTATGAACGTAAAAGAAATAGGTCTTTTCGTATGATTGTTGATTTAGATACGAAAAAGACAAAATTATAATGAGGTGTGTTTATGAAAGACTGTATAACATGTGGTCATTCACAGGAAGAAGGAAAATTCTGTGGGAAATGTGGGACTCCATTTGAAAATGCTGCACGTGAACAAGCAGCAACAATGGATAGCATGAGTGATGATGATCAGACTGTTCAGGGAACTACGCAAAATAATGAGCAAATGGAATTAATTAAAAAGAATTCTAAGTTATACTTTAATTATTTTTTAGAACAATTAAAAATGCCATCCGCAAATTTTAATGTAGAAGCTACTTGGAAAAATAGTCTTGCTAGTATGATTATCTATGTTGTATTAACAGCAATATCAGTATACTTATTAACGAAAAATTTCTTTTCTGGAGGATTTGGTTTCTTCGAAAGCTTTAGTCCATCTTTTATTCAAGTATTCTTTTATATGTCATTATTAATATCTTTACTAATAGCAATAAGTGTCTTAGGTATATTCTTAACCTCAAAGCTATTTTCAGAAAGTCAAAGTTTTACAAATGTTATTAGTAAAATAGGAAACTATTATACACTACCTATAGCCTTTGCGGTTTTAAGTATTTTATTTGGGTTATTTAAATCATTTAAGTATTCAATAATGATGATATACGGTGGGGTTGCATTAGTTATTGGAATCATCCCTATTTTTGTCATTATTAAGTTGTTAAGTAATAAATCTAAAACTATTGATAGTTTTTATGGTTTTATTTTCTATTTAGTAGTAGCAGGTATTTTATCTAAAATTATTTTCTCTTTTATTATTGACTCTGCAATAGGGCGATATTTAAATTATTTGTTATAAAAAACTAATCATTAACTATTGTCAAATGTATATTTTATATGATAATATAGCAAAGTATGCAACGTGTACATATGTAGCCGACATATTCGGGCTATGTAAGGTACAGTTCGATAATACTCTGTTCCAGATGGTTCAGGGCGAGAGGAGAAAACGAATATGAAACAAGGAATTCATCCAGATTACAAAGAAGCAACAGTAACTTGCTCTTGCGGTAATTCTTTCAAAACTGGTTCAGTAAAAGAAAACATCGTTGTCGAGTTCTGCAACGAATGTCACCCATTCTATACTGGCCGTCAAAAATTCGCGTCTGCTGATGGTCGCGTGGATCGTTTCAACAAAAAATACGGTCTTAAAAACTAATGTTAGTTTAATACCTGCCAAGCATGTGCTTGGCAGGTATTTTTTTCAGTATAATCAATTATGCCTCGGCATAATTGCGTCCGATATCGGCTTTGTGCTTGCACAAAGAACTCCTTTCCGATTCCGTGACATCCGCCGGAGGCTTTAACTTCTTTCAGGGGGCATTTGGACACCCGTTGAAAAGTAGATTAAATCCGTATTCATCTCAACATCTATAGAGGTGGGAGACTTCTGATGAAAGAAGTTAAGAAACCCTGATGCGAGTCTTTTCAGTATCCAGATCGACATGAAGAAAGGGAGAAGACAAAATGGCACAGCTATATTTTAAACACGGTGCAATGAATAGTGGTAAATCTATAGAAATTCTAAAAGTTGCGCATAACTATGAAGAACAACAAAAACCTGTAATGATGTTTACACCAGGCATAGATACGCGAGATGAAGTAGGCTTTATCTCAAGTCGAGTAGGCTTACGTCAACAAGCCATTCCTGTTAATGATGATACAAATATTTTTGAGCTAGTAAAAAACAATGCTGTAAAACCATATTGCGTACTTGTTGATGAAGTACAATTTCTAAAAAAAGAGCATGTTTTGCAGTTAGCCTATATCGTAGATGAGTTAGATATTCCAGTCATGGGCTTCGGTCTAAAAAACGATTTCCAAAATGAGTTATTTGAAGGCAGTCAGTACATGCTTACATATGCAGATAAAATTGAGGAAATGAAGACGATTTGCTGGTTCTGTCATAAAAAAGCGACAATGAATTTACGTGTTGATGAAAGTGGAAAGCCTGTTTATACAGGTGATCAAATTCAAATTGGAGGAAATGATTCCTACTATCCGGTTTGTCGAAAATGTCACACGCATCCGCCGCTATAATGCACAAAGATTCAGTTGATAGACCTAAGAAAAAGTAGCATACATGCGGAAATTTCCTTATACTAAGTAGTGGGAATGAAAAATGTTCAAAAAATATTCTTACGCGCTTAGCGTAATTCTAATTTAAAGTTTCTCTGCAATTACTAAAGAGCAAACTTCATAAAAACTTAATAGAGGTGAAATCCATGTTCGATCGATTACAAGCAGTGGAGGATCGTTACGAAAGGCTAACAGAGCTTTTGAGTGATCCAGATATTGTGAATGATAGTAAAAAACTACGTGAATATTCTAAAGAACAATCAGATATCCAGGAAACTGTAGATGCTTATCGTGAATATAAAAATGTAAAAGAGCAATTAGCTGAAACACGTGAAATGCTAGATAGTGAAAAAGATCCTGATATGCACGAGATGGTGAAAGAAGAATTCAATCTACTAAAAGAACAGCAAGAAGAGTTAGAAGAACGTTTACGCATTCTATTAATTCCGAAAGACCCTAATGATAATAAAAACGTTATTATGGAGATTCGTGGAGCAGCAGGTGGAGACGAGGCGAATATTTTCGCTGGTGATTTGTTCCGTATGTACTCTCGTTACGCAGAGACACAAGGCTGGAAAATTGACATAATGGAAGCGACGCCAAACGCAATGGGCGGCTATAAAGAAGTTATTGTTATGATTAACGGTCAAGGTGCATATTCAAAATTCAAATTTGAAAATGGTGCGCACCGTGTACAACGTGTACCTGCAACAGAATCTCAAGGCCGTATTCATACATCGACAGCGACAGTAGCTTGCTTACCTGAGGTTGAAGAAGTAGATGTTGAAATCCATGAAAAAGATATCCGAGTTGATACTTTTGCATCTTCTGGTGCCGGTGGTCAGTCGGTAAATACTACGATGTCAGCTGTCCGTATGACTCACTTACCGACAGGTGTTGTTGTTTCGATGCAGGATGAACGATCACAAATTAAAAACCGTGAAAAGGCAATGAAAATTCTACGTGCTCGTGTTGCTGATATGTATTTGCAAGAAGCGCAAAAGGAAATCGATGCCACACGTAAATCAGCTGTAGGTTCAGGCGATCGCTCTGAGCGTATTCGCACATACAATTATCCACAAAACCGTGTAACAGACCACCGTATTGGTTTAACGATTCAAAAACTAGATCAAATCGTCGAAGGTAGACTAGGCGAAATTATTGATGCGCTCATTTTAGAGGAGCAAGCATCAAAGCTAGAGCGATTAAATGATGACCTATAATAGTGTAATGGAGGCCCTTCAATGGGCTTCTTCTTTTTTAGTGGATAATGATCGTGAGGAAACGGCAGCACGTATTGTCATGCAGCATATACTTGGCACTAGCTATTCAGAAGTAATGTTACACCTTCAAGATAAATTAACGGCTGAACAAAAAGAAAAATTTAAAGAACTCATCGAAGAGCATGTAAGTGGACGACCTGTACAGTATTGCCTCGGTAGTGAAGAATTTTATGGCCGTTCATTTATTGTCGATGAGTCAGTACTTATTCCAAGGCCCGAGACCGAAGAATTAGTGCTTGGAACAATTAATCGTATGAACAAAATATTTAATGATCAAGCAGTGAAGCTTGCAGACATCGGAACTGGTAGTGGTGCAATTGCTATTTCTATGAAGCTAGAATGTCCAGAGCTAACAGTCGTAGCTACTGATTTATCCGAAGCTGCTTTAACTACAGCACAAAGAAATGCACAAAGATTAGCAGCGGATATTGATTTTCGACTAGGGGATTTAACGAAACCTCTGGCAGGTGAGAAATTTGATATCGTGTTATCGAATCCACCGTATATTGCTTTTGATGAGGCGAAAGAGATGTCGAGTACCGTGCTAGAGCATGAACCGCATAGTGCTCTTTTTGCAGAAGAAGACGGACTTATTTTATATAGAAAGTTGGCTGAGCAGCTTCCGTCCCTTATGAATAAACCCGCGCTCATTGGTCTTGAAATCGGTTATACACAAGGAGAGCAGGTGGCTCAATTCTTTAAAAATAGTTTTCCGCAGGCTACAGTTTCGATAGAAAAAGATATAAATGGTAAGCCTCGAATGATTTTTTGTGAAATTCATGTATAAAGTATCTACTTCTTGCCAACAATGTTGAGCAAGGAGGGATTTTTATGTTAAACGAATACAAGATTATTAGATTACCTAAACGAAATATCATTCTAGCTTTTGCAAGATTAGTATTTATTGCGATTGCTTTACAATTATGTGTTTTATATATTCCAACATTAGTAGGTTTTGCGAAAGCGTCTATCAATCATGAGCAAGAAAATGATTTTCGTATACGCGTTATTGCCAATAGCAATACGAATCAGGATCAGCTTGAAAAAGAACAGCTTGTCAAAAATTTAAAGCCCTATTTTACACAAGTAGTAGCTAGTGCTGGAGCTAAAACTGTGGATAATGAGCAAATGCTTTTATTAAAACAAGAAATTGAAGCGGAAATAAAAGAAAATTATCCACAGCTGGATACACAAGTTGTACTTGGGGATAACTTATTTCCACCAAAGAGAAAGGACGCTGTACTTTATCCACAAAATTTGTATCATTCGATTGTCGTGAAAATCGGTGATGCACGTGGTGATAACTGGTGGTGTAGCGTATTCCCATCAATTTGTGAGCCTGATAAAGTAGAAGCGAAAGAAGAAGTAAAAGAAGAAGTGAAAGAAGAGAAGGAACACGTTACATTTTTTATATGGGAATGGATTAAAGGTCTTTTTGAATGAATTGTTCACGAATTCAGACAACTTATGCACAATTTTTCATAAGTTATAAACATTATGTGGATAATTCAGTAAAAACGAATAATTGAAGGAAGGTTTTAATTATGGAAACCGTTTGCAAGATTGTGGACAGTAATGTGAATAGTCGGACAAATTATACACAAGCTGTGGATATCTTAAATGCAGGTGAGGTCGTGGCATTTCCAACAGAAACGGTTTATGGCCTAGGAGCTGTTGCAACAAATGACACGGCAGTCAAAAAGATATTTGAAGCAAAAGGTCGTCCTTCTGACAATCCGCTAATTGTCCACATTGGCACGCAAGAGGAAGCTGAACTTTATATAGAGCATATTTCTGAAGTAGCCAAAAAATGCATGGATTTATTTTGGCCGGGTCCACTAACACTTGTAATGCCCGTTAAGCCAAATGTGCTGGCGGACAGTGTGACAGCTGGTCTATCGACTGTCGGCATTCGTATGCCGGATCATCCAGTTGCGCTTGCCTTACTTCAACAATTAAAAAAGCCACTTGCTGCGCCGAGTGCTAATCGTAGTGGAAAGCCAAGTCCTACAGAAGCAATACATGTTCAAGATGATTTGGGAGGGTACATACCTTATATTTTAGATGGAGGCTCTACTGGGATTGGACTTGAATCCACAGTGTTAGATGTTACACACGAACCTCCAGTAATTTTGCGTCCAGGCGGAATTACGAAGGAAATGTTAGAGGCTAAGATTGGTCAAGTACTGCAACCTTCAAAAATAGAGCAAAAATTAGAGGCTACTCCAAAAGCCCCTGGTATGAAATATACACACTATGCTCCTAACGCCCCTGTGCTATTAATCGATTGTGATTTGGAGAAAGTCCATGAGGCTGTACATCAATTACAAAAACAAGGGCATAGAGTAGCGTTACTTGCACCAGCTAGCTTTGCTGATAGCAAGGCTGATTTTTATTTCTCAGTAGGAGAGGCCGGTAGTAAAGAAGAAATGGGTGCAACATTGTATCATGCTCTAAGAGCTTGCGATAAAACAACAGCTACAATTATCCTGGCGACTACTACATCGACTGAAGGTGTAGGAGCTGCAATTATGAATCGTCTTGAGAAAGCAGCCGGAGGAAAATGGTATACTCGTTAATAAAATACCTATAAAAATAGTATGCTAGAAGTAACTTCTGGCATGCTATTTTTGTATTCAAGATAAAGGAAACGTTAACATCAACCCCGCTGATCATTAGTCTTCACCAATCGGGCTTTACGGGCAGTAAATTTCTCTGCATGTGTGAGGTGGGAGTCTTGTACCTGACGCTTCCCTTTCGGTACAGGTCAATTACTGCCCGTTAATGCGGGATAAAAATCTGCATAGACCTTGATCTATAGCTTTAAAAAGCCTAGCAAGTTTTTACTATAAATGAAGGTGATTGTTCATTGTTGGAGTGACTTTTAACACTTAGATGTAAGGAAAATGTATTATGATAATACTGTATTTCCGAGCATAAGATGATAAAATATTAGAGAGCGAAGGAGTGCTTTCTTGCAGGGGATTCTTGCAGGTATATTAACGTCTGTAGATGTGATTGGTTTATATGTATTAATACCAAATGTTAGATATCGATTTTTTTTATCAGTTTGGACAGCTGCTTTGCATATGCTTTTCCCGTTACTAGGTTTCGAATTAGGACACTTTTTAGTGCATTTCTTCTTAGAGTGGGGACAATGGATTTCAAGTATTTTATTATTTTGCATGGGCTTACATTTACTATTATTTTCGCGAAAAGATGAAAAGGTTACTATTTCACCAATACTTTTAGCTGTGACTGCAAGCCTAGATACCTTTTCAGTAAGTGTTTCTTTTGGTATGCTACACTTAGAGAAAACAGTATTTATTATAAGTGCAGGTGTAAGTGCGCTTATTTGCTCTTATGGGTCATTAGTCATTGCACGAAGAAGTCAGGTCTTACTTGGCAATAAATTTCAAATCATTACAGGGATTTTTTTTATCATTATGAGTGTACTAGCTATCCGGCAATAGAGAAAATAATGGAGGGTGATAAGTATGAAAATACTATTTGTTTGCACCGGAAATACTTGTCGCAGTCCCATGGCAGAGGTTATTTTAAAACATAAACAAACTGACAATGTTGAGGTCCGTTCAGCGGGCATTTATGCCATGCCAAATGCGGGGATGTCTGCACATGCACAACAAGTATTATATGAAGCAAATATGACGCATCAGCATTTAGCAACACAATTATCAATAACTGAAATGGAGTGGGCTGATTTAATTTTAACAATGACAACAGCTCACAAAGACACAATAATCGCTAATTATCCAAATGCACAACAAAAAGTCTTTACTTTAAAAGAGTATACAAGCGAAGGTAGCGTAGGAAATGTTGTAGATCCTTACGGTGGTAGTAAAGAAATATATATAGAAACATTTGCAGAATTAACAGAATTGGTAGAACGATTAGTAAAAAAAATTGAAGAGAATTGAGGGTCTCTATGAAAAAACAGTTTGGCTTACGACTTAAACTAGTATTATTTGTCGGTATTCTTGCACTAATCACATACAGTATTAGTTTTATATTTATCGAATATTTACAACCTACCTTCTTCCCAGAGACTAATCGTAAACTGTTTGAAATTTTCACTTATGTGTCAGGGATTGCGTGGTCAGGTATTTTGGCTGCAGTTTTCAGCGTAATCTTAATTAAACCTTT
Organism: Lysinibacillus sp. NPDC096212; assembly: GCF_044763105.1. Classification (NCBI taxonomy): domain Bacteria; kingdom Bacillati; phylum Bacillota; class Bacilli; order Caryophanales; family Bacillaceae; genus Lysinibacillus; species Lysinibacillus sp. NPDC096212. The sequence continues at coordinate 15,603 of NZ_JBIWFQ010000019.1, forward strand.
ACAGAAGCTCGAAAATTCAGCTTCCCGTGTAGCAGAAGGGAAAATTGGCCAAGATGTAGAAATGCCGAAAACAAGTGATGAGATTCGTTCTGTTGCAGAGGCATTCCAACAAATGGTGTTGAATTTAAGAGGAATGGTGGAAAGTATAGATAATAACTTCCAGCAAACCAATCAATCCATTATCCAACTATCTGATGAAGCAGCTGTTGCAACAAAAAAAGCAGAGAATATTGCTTCTACAGTAAAGCATATTTCTTCTGGTGCAGAGACATCAGCAACGGCAGTCCAAGATACAGCTGAAGCAATTGAAGATGTACGAGCTCTCGCGACAGAAGTTAATAGTAGAGCAGAGGCATCAGCAACGCAATCTAAAGAGATTTTACATAATTTAACGACAACAACAACAGCGATCGAAACATTAGTGAATAGTATTCAGCAAATCGCGGCTGGCAATACTGAGGCATTAGAAAGCATTCATCTATTAGAGGAAAATGCTGGACAGGTAGAGCGCATCATTAGCTTAGTTGGTGATATTGCAGCACAAACAAATTTACTAGCTTTAAACGCTTCAATCGAAGCAGCGCGTGCTGGTGAACATGGCAAAGGTTTTGCCGTTGTAGCTGAAGAAGTTCGTAGTTTAGCGGATGAAAGTGCGAAGGCGGTACAGGGCATTACTTCCCTTATTCAATCCATGCAACAAAACGTTGAAATTGTTGTAAAACAAATGAACCAACAGGTGACATTTGCGACAAAAGAAGCCGCACGTGTATCAGAAACAACAACAGCAGTTGAAGGGATGTCTTCAAGTGTACATGAAATGGCGACAGCGATTGTAGAAATTTCTACACTTATTGAGCAGCAAATGCATAATATTGAAACAACTGCTCGTCAATCTCAAGAGGTTGCAGCCATTGCTCAAGAAACGTCAGCAGGTGCACAAGAAGTTCGCAGTGCAGCAGAAGAACAAGCATACGCAATTGAACAAATAGGAAAACTAGCAGAAGGTTTAAAGAAACAATCAGAAGAGCTGCATAAAATGATTCAACAATTTGATAGACAAGCATAAATGGTGAAGGTTTTAGACTGTAGATAAACTCGAATGAGGTTCGAGTTTGCTACAGTTTTTTTTATGTTGTATGAGGTTGTTTATGGTGCCCCCAGAGGTGATAGTGGCTGATAGATGAGGCGAAGTGACGGATAGAATTCGAAGCGACGGAAAGAAGAGCAACAACGACGGAAAGAACTGCCGAAGCGACGGATGAAACGATTAGAACGACGGAAAGAAGAGTAGAAGTGACGGATAGAATTCGAAGCGACGGAAAGAACAGCTGAAGCGACGGATGAAGCGACCAGAACGACGGAAAAAAGAGCAGGAGTGACGGATAGAACTTTAAGAGACGGAAAGAAGAGCAGCGATGACGGAAAGAACTGCAAAGCGACGGATAGAGCGATCAGAACGACGGAAAGAAGAGTCGAAGTGACGGATAGAATTTGAAGCGACGGAAAGAAGAGCCGAAACGACGGATGAAGCGACTAGGACGATGGAAAGAAGAGCAGGAGTGACGGATAGAATTCGAAGCGACGGAAAGAAGAGCAGCAACGACGGAAAGAACAGCTGAAGCGACGGATGAAGCGATCAGAACGACGGAAAGAACAGCCGAAGCGACGAATGAAACGATCAGAACGACGAAAAGAAGAGTTGAAGTGACGGATAGAATTCGAAGCGACGGAAAGAAGAGCAGCAACGACGGAAAGAACTGCCGAAGTGACGGATGAAGCAATCAGAACGACGGAAAGAAGAGTTGAAGTGACGGATCGAATTCGAAGCGACGGAAAGAAGATCAGCAACGACGGAAAGAACAGCTGAAGCGACGGATGAAGCGACCAAAACGACGGAAAGAAGAGTTGAAGTGACGAACAAAACTCGAAGCGACGGATAGTACATCAAACTAAGAAAGTTCACATCAATTACGCCACGCTCGCATTTTATATAGAATCCCTCTATAGTGCTAACTACTGAAAAAATATTGATATAGCATGTCCACTGCAATTGCAAAGGTAAAAAAACTTTAGAAGATAGAACATTGCAACAAAAGACTGTTATCCGAATTTATCAACATGATATTCACAATATCCACAGAAAAAGGACTTTAAAAGTGAATGTTTTGATGATTGATTACAAGAAATGTTCGTCTTTTAGGAGAAATCAGCATAAAAACGCAAGAAAAATCATGTTATTCTTGAGATAGAAGTGGTACACTAGTGTTGACTATAATTTCGAAAAGAGGGAACCCAGTGAGAATAGCAATTTCTTCTGATCACGGAGGCAATAACTTACGTCGTGAGATTATGCAGCTGTTAGATGAGCTACATATTAGCTACGAAGATTTTGGTCCACAATCTGCGGATTCAGTAGACTATCCTGATTATGCAAAACCAGTTACTGAAGGTGTTGCTAGCGGGGAATTTGATAAAGGTATTTTAATTTGTGGTACAGGCATTGGTATGTCTATTGCTGCAAATAAAATTAAGGGGATTCGCTGTGCTTTAGTGCATGATTTATTTAGTGCGAAAGCAACGCGTTGCCACAACGATTCTAATATTTTAGCAATGGGTGAGCGTGTTATTGGGCCAGGCCTTGCGCGTGAAATCGCTAAAGTATGGCTTGAGACAGATTTTGAAGGTGGCCGTCATACGCGCCGCATTGAAAAAATCGCTGAGCTTGAGCAGTAAGAAAAGCAATTTAGTTTGTTAATATATGTCCCTAAGCTAAAAAGTGTCATCAAAGAAATTGGAGTGCTTTTTAGCTATGTGACATAAATAATTTAGAATAAGGGGCTGAGCATAGTGGTTGTTCAACAAATACGAACACATTTGACTCAGTTACTCAGTGAATTTGAAGAGCAGGTAACTCTACGACCAAATACTATTTTTGTTGTAGGCTGCTCGACATCTGAAGTGATTGGTCAGAAAATTGGCACAGCGGGCGCGCTTGAAATTGGAGAAGCAATTTTTGAGCCGTTGCAGGCATTTGCAAAGAAACATCAACTACATCTAGCGTTCCAAGGATGTGAGCATATTAATCGTGCTATTACAATGGAAGCAACAACAGCAGACCAATTTGGTTATGAACCAGTAACAGTTGTACCAGTTCGTACAGCAGGCGGCTCGATGTCTGCTTATGCGTTTACACAATTTACAAATCCAGTTGTTGTGGAAGCTGTGCAAGCAAATGCAGGTATTGACATTGGTCAAACACTTATAGGTATGCATTTAAAGGCAGTAGCTGTTCCAGTTCGTACTTCTGTGCGAATGGTAGGAGAAGCGGTTGTGACAATTGCAACAACACGTCCAAAGCTGATTGGCGGAGAGCGTGCAGTATATAAATAAAATTACCTCTGAAATCAGTGGTATACAAAGAACGATTATACTTAGGAGGCTTTTTCAAACATGGCATACGAAAAATTAGCAGTACAAGACAAAGCAGTATTAGACGGAATTCTTGCGGAAAAAAAACGTCAACAAGCAAATATTGAGTTAATCGCATCAGAAAACTTTGTATCTGAAGCAGTAATGGAAGCACAAGGTTCTGTTCTAACTAATAAATATGCTGAAGGTTATCCAGGTAAACGCTACTATGGCGGCTGTGAACACGTAGATGTTGTGGAAGATATCGCACGTGATCGTGTGAAAGAAATCTTTGGTGCAGAATATGCAAACGTACAACCACACTCTGGTGCACAAGCAAACATGGCTGTATACCACACGATTTTAGAACCAGGCGATACTGTACTTGGGATGAATCTATCTCATGGCGGTCACTTAACACATGGATCTCCTGTAAACTTCTCAGGTATTCTATATAACTTCGTTGAATATGGCGTAACGGAAGATACTCAAGTAATCAATTATGAAGATGTACGTCAAAAAGCGTTAGAACATAAGCCCAAACTAATTGTTGCAGGTGCATCTGCATACCCACGAGAAATCGATTTTGCTAAATTCCGTGAAATCGCTGATGAAGTAGGAGCATATTTCATGGTGGATATGGCGCATATCGCTGGTCTTGTAGCTGCTGGTGAGCACCAATCACCAGTGCCATACGCTGATTTTGTGACATCTACAACACATAAAACATTACGTGGCCCACGTGGTGGTTTAATCCTTGCTTCGAAAGAATGGGAGCAAAAGCTTAACAAATCTGTATTCCCAGGTATCCAAGGTGGACCATTAATGCACGTAATCGCTGCAAAAGCTGTAGCATTCGGTGAAGCATTACAACCAGAATTCAAAGAGTATGCAAAACAAATTAAAGCTAATGCGAAAGCTTTAGCAGAAGTATTAATTGCAGAAGGTGTTGAAATTGTATCTGGTGGTACGGATAACCACTTGTTACTTCTTAATGTGAAATCTCTAGGCCTAACAGGAAAAGTAGCAGAGCACGCACTTGATGAAGTAGGTATTACAACAAATAAAAATACAATTCCTTACGATACAGAATCTCCATTCGTAACTTCTGGTATCCGTATTGGTACACCGGCAGTAACATCTCGTGGCTTCAATGAAGAGGACATGAAAGAAGTAGGTGCCATTATTGCTACGGTTCTTAGAAATCCAGAAGATGAAGCAGTAAAAGCTGAAGCAAAAGCTCGCGTAAAAGCATTAACTGATAAACATCCATTATACGTATAATTTAACTTCTTTCAGCATAAGCCTCTGGCGGATGTCACGGAATCGAGACGGAATTCTTTATGCAAGCACAAAGCCGATTCCAGACGCAATTATGCAGAGGTATAATTGATTAGATAAAGCTGTGGTTAAAGTGATAAATGCACTTTAACCACAGCTTTTTTGCAATTGTCTGCAGTGCAAGCTAGACGATTTCTTGAGGATTAGCGTCAAGGACGAGCCATGGAGCGGGGGGCAATATCCTGTAATAATTCCTCATAACCCACTTCTTATTGTTGCTGTCGCTACGCTTTCGCACAGAAATATATTATCCAAAGTGGAACGAAAATCGACCATACGTTTCGGTGAAGAGCTATTTTTTGCTAATTTGGAAATAAAATACTCTCATTTTTGAATTTATTTACATAAACTTAGTAGGAAAGGATATATTATATAGTAGAGAGAGACAGATAATGTCCAGAATTGTTTTTATAAAAGTGACAATTTATTGAATGTTTATATACAATGTAAGAGAGATTTAACTTCTTTCGGCAATTATTTTCTGTACCGAAAGCGTAGCGACAGCGAAACGTCAGCTACAATTATGCCGAGTAATATTGATAGAGATAAAGGGAGGAGGGGCTGAATGGTTACTAAAACAATGATCAAAGAACATGAAATGCTATTAAATACAATTCGTAGGTTAGGTGATAATTCTAAAGAAAGTTACGTTATTTTTGATGCAACAAATAACCATGGCATATTAGAATGTAATGATTCTTTTTGTACACTTACAAATACTACTCGTTCGCAAATAATAAATAACGATTATTTTTCATTGATGTCAAACGAAGAACAGACAACTATTGAAATGATTAAAGATAAAATACATAGCGGAGCCATAGTACAAGCAAAATTGCACCATAGTTGCTTCGACAAATCTCCTTTTTGGGCAGAGATACAAGCACTCCCATTTCAAAATAATAAAAATGAAACATTATTTGTACTAGTAGTTATGAAGGATGTTACTTACTATCATACCGAAGAATTTTTAATGCGCCTTGAGAAAACTATGTACGAAGCGATTGAAAAGGACTATTCTTTTGATAAAAAGATGAGTGTTATTTGCAGTAGTCTAGATGAATTTTTTATGCCCAAAATATCAAGCATGGTGCTTGTCAAAACAGAGGCAGATCAATTACGGATTTTTAAAGGGAATGACAAAATAAAAGATTTGCCGGAGTGTTGTGATAACAAAGAATTTTTTAAAAGAGTAATGCAAGAGGAAACATCTATTCTAGTTAAGAGTTTGGATGAAATCGATATTCCAATAGAACATAAAATGTTTGCTAATGCATCTGAAATGCCATTTGGATGGTTTATGCCGATTTACAATCAACAACATCAAGCAATTGGATTGTTCGCAATTTTTTTAAGGCAACATTTTTGTGCTGAGCAAATGTCTTTTGAATGCATGTTCCGAAAAATCGGTGCTCTTGTTGCATTGGCATACTCATATGCAAAAACACAAAAAAAGATATGGGATTTAGCCTATATCGATATCACAACGGGGCTGCCTAATCGACATGGTTTTTTAAACAAGGTAGAAAAAGAATACGGTCAAAATGGGAATATCAAAATCTTAAAGCCAAGCGAATTCCATCAAATTGTCGAGTTATATGGTCGTGAAGCGGGAGATGAACTTTTAAGACAAATTGCTAAACGTCTAAATGAAGAGAAGCATGATCATAAAGAATATATTGCTAGATTTACAAGCTCTAGTTTAATCATTGCAAATGCGACATCCGATGAAGATTTCTTCTATTATAAAAGGCGGATAAAAGAGATTATTCGTCAACCCTTTATTGTGGGTGGGAAGCAAATTTATATTACACTGAAGACTGGAATTGCTTTATACAACAATGAGATAAAAATTGCTGATGCGATTCGCTTTGCGGATAATGCTGTATCCTTTGCGGCCAATAAACCAGGTACTCATATGGAAATATTCACACTAGAAAGAAATGATGTGCTTGAGCAGCAAATGACAGTGTTAAACCATTTGGCACAAGCAATAAAAAATAAAGAAATCTCGGTAAATTTACAGCCAAAGGTTGATTTACGGACAGGTGAAATTCAAAGTATTGAAGCGCTTGCCCGCTGGATTTCTCCAAAACTCGGTTTCGTGTCACCGGCAATTTTTATTCCAGTGGCAGAAAGTGTAGGAAAGGTACGAGAAATCGATAATCAAATATTAGAGATTGTTCTTTCCTGGCTAGCAGAGCGCAAAAAATTAGGGAAAAAATTAGTGAAGGTAGCAGTAAATATTTCGCCTGATCATTTTTACTATGCTAATTTTGTACAGGATACACTGGAGCTCGTTCGGAAATACGATATTGATCCGAAATATATCATTTTAGAAGTAACAGAAAATATTGGGCTAGTTGATTTTCAGACTGCTTTTTCTATTATCCAGGAATTAAAAGAGTACGGCTTTAAAACTTCGGTGGACGATTTTGGAACAGGTTTTTCATCACTAAGTTATTTACAAAGACTGCCGTTTACTGAATTGAAAATAGACCGAAGCTTTATTAATGATATTCATGATGCTGCGACACTTGCTATTGTCCGATCCATTATTCAATTAGCATTAAACTTAGGAATGACTTCAGTCGCAGAAGGTATTGAAAATAAAGAGCAGGTTGAAATTTTGCGTGCACTCGGCTGTACAGTAGGACAAGGTTATTTCTATTACAAGCCGATGACAATAGAACAGTTAGATGCAATACTCGATAAATAATCGCTATTATATGTAGCAAACATTCTTGAAAAGGAGTTGTCCCAAATTTATTTTTGAGACGACTCCTTTTTTCTGTTATACTAGGTGAGATAAAAATGAAATCCGAACGGTTAGGAGAGAATCCCTTTGAGCAAAGTATACGTATTTGATCATCCACTAATCCAACACAAGTTAACTTATATTCGTGATAAGAAAACAGGAACAAAAGAATTTCGTGAGCTAGTAGACGAAGTTGCAACATTAATGGCATTCGAAATTACACGTGATATGCCAGTAGAGGAAATTGAAATTGAGACACCTGTTACAGTTGCTAAAACAAAAGTACTTTCTGGTAAGAAAATTGCGATTGTACCGATTTTACGTGCAGGTATTGGCATGGTAGATGGCGTATTAAATCTAATTCCAGCTGCTAAAGTTGGTCATATCGGTCTTTATCGTGATCCAGAAACTTTAAAACCTGTAGAATACTATGCAAAACTTCCTGCAGATGTTGAAGAACGTGATTTCATCATTGTAGACCCAATGCTTGCAACAGGTGGATCAGCAGTGGAAGCGATCAACTCACTGAAAAAACGTGGTGCGAAAAGCATTAAATTTATGTGCTTAATCGCTGCGCCAGAGGGTGTAAAAGAAATTCAAGAACAACATCCAGATGTAGATATTTATATTGCTGCACTTGATGAAAAACTAAATGACCATGGCTACATTGTCCCTGGTTTAGGTGATGCAGGCGACCGCCTATTCGGTACAAAATAATACTGAACAATATTCAATGGTATTAACAAAATTCACCAACGGAAAATAGGGATGACATTTTGTTAAAACGTATATCATGATGATAAGTTGATTGGAGTGGAGACTGGGCGACTCCTCGGGGATCAGCGTTACAGATGAGACCCTGCAGCGAAGCGAAGCGGCTCATCGGACGCCCCCAGGAAAGCGCCCAGTCGGAACGGAAATCAACCTCACGTTATGATGATAAGCCAATGAAAAATAGATTTAGTATGTAATTTTTAGGAAACTTAAAATTTTTGGGAGCGTCCTTCAATATTGAAGGACGTTTCATAGTATGTTAGGCGAATTACTTCTCTTGAAGTTCGACACTTGCTTCATATGATGACGATCAATGGGGGTAACCACTTTTCATACAAATAAAACAAAGGACGGTGCAAATCGTTTTGACGAAAAAATGGAAAGTAATGACGATTTTCGGTACGAGACCAGAGGCTATCAAAATGGCTCCACTTGTATTGGAATTACAAAAGTATCCTGAGCAAATAGAATCGGTTGTGACGGTAACAGCACAACATCGCCAAATGCTCGACCAAGTTTTAGAAACATTTAAAATTACACCAGACTACGATTTAAATATTATGAAGGATCGTCAAACATTAATTGATGTGACGACTAATGCATTACAAGGCTTAGACAAAGTCATGAAAGAAGCGAAACCGGATATTGTTTTAGTACATGGCGATACAGCAACAACTTTCATTGCAAGTCTAGCTGCATTTTATAACCAAATTGCAATCGGGCATGTAGAAGCAGGTCTTCGAACTTGGAATAAGTATTCACCATACCCAGAGGAAATGAACCGCCAGTTAACAGGTGTTATGGCTGACCTTCATTTCGCACCAACGGAAGTATCAAAGAAAAACCTTTTAGATGAAAATAAAAATCCTGACACTATTTTTGTTACGGGTAACACAGCTATCGACGCATTAGCTACAACAGTAAGTGAACATTACACACACCCTGTGTTAGAAAAAATAGGGTCAGATCGTATGATTCTATTAACAGCACATCGTCGTGAAAATCTAGGTGAGCCTATGCGTCATATGTTTAGAGCAATTACTAGAATTTTAGCAGAGCATGAGGATGTACAAGTTGTTTATCCAGTTCATATGAACCCAGCTGTAAGAGAAATAGCGAATGAAATTTTAGGAGATCATAAGCGTGTACATTTAATTGAACCTCTTGAGGTCTTCGATTTCCATAATTTTGCGGCTAATTCTTATATGATTTTAACTGATTCTGGTGGCGTTCAAGAAGAAGCCCCTTCATTAGGTAAACCAGTTTTAGTACTTAGAGATACAACAGAGCGTCCAGAAGGTATTGCAGCAGGGACTCTTAAGCTAGCAGGAACAGAAGAAGAAACAATCTACTCTTTAGCTAAGCAATTAATAGAAGATGAAAATGCCTATGAAGCAATGGCAAAAGCATCAAACCCTTATGGTGATGGACATGCTTCTGAACGTATTGTGAAGACCCTTCTAGGATTTTTACAAAAAAGCAAGTAATATCCCCTTTTTAAAACAAAAAATGAGCCTAATGTACTAATTGTGATGGGTGGGCTAATTTACGAGCATATATGCGTCGTAAATTAGCTTTTTTTTGCACAAACGTGAACCATGATTTTGAAGCTATGAATTTTCATACACAAATTTGTCAACAATTTGACAAGAGTATAGTGGCTGTGAAGTTTTTCTCCTTTACTAATTGACTTCAAATATCTCCTATTGTATGCTTACAAAGGGTAATAATGATAAGGGTTTCTAATCGTAAATATAGGTTGAAACACTTGTTACATCAAGTTTCTACTAAATTGACAGTTCAAACCAAAAACTGTCGATTTGCAACGTTTTGTGCGTTTCGGGGTGTAAGATATTTTTTGGGATTTACACCTGTAATTTCAAATTAACGCTCTCCCGTTACTATTCCGCTGTGAGTAGTGTTTTTCACTGCTCTTTTCTGATTTCACATAGTGGTCAGCAAACGTTTCTTTACTCGAAAAAATGATTCAGGAGATTATAAACCAATGCTAGATTTGCATCACATTTTTGCTGTGCAGAAGAGAGCGTTATTTTTTTTGCTCGCACTCTGTGCATTAGGCTGGGGATTTACACCCTATCAGACGGTTTTTGCAGGCATCGCAATCGGTGCATTCTTTGGTACGTATAATTTTTGGATTTTAGTTCGCCGTATGGAGAAGTTTGATCGATCCATTAGTGAAGGGAAGAAAGTAGGCTCACTTGGTACAGCGCTTCGCTTTGCATCAGGTGTAGCGGCAGTCGCTTTAGCCATTTCGTTGCCAAACTATTTTCACTTAATTAGCACGGTCATAGGGCTAATGATTCCGTACGTTTTTCTCTTTGTCGAGAGAATAGTGTCACATGTAAGGAACCGCTAATGTGCTTTAAATTAGAAAGAGAGGTGAAAAATAACAATGAATCATGAAGCTCCATTAAAAGTAGTTGATTTTGGTTTGTTCAAGCTAACGTTCAACCTTTCAACTGTTATGATGTTACTAGTTGCGGCCGTAATCGTTTTCTTAATCGCTTTTATTTCAACTAGAAGCCTAAAGTTAAAACCTACAGGTATGCAAAACTTTATGGAATGGATTATGGATTTCGTAAAGAACATCATAAAAAGCAATATGGACTGGAAAACTGGTGGGCGATTCCACGTATTAGGTATCACACTAATTATGTTTATCGCTGTATCTAACTTATTAGGTCTTCCATTCTCGATCGCCTATAACGGCGAACTTTGGTGGAAATCTCCTACAGCTGACCCAACTGTTACAATGACGCTTGCAGCAATGATTTTAGCCTTAACACATTTCTATGGTATTAAAATGAAGGGGACAGGCCATTATGTTGGTACATTCTTCAAACCAATGTCATTCATGTTCCCGCTAAAAATCGTTGAAGAATTTGCGAACACTTTAACATTAGGTCTTCGTCTTTACGGTAACATTTATGCAGGTGAGATTCTACTTGGCTTAATCGCAGGTTTAGCATCATCTGGTGCTGTTGGATTCATCGGAGCAATTGTTCCAATGATGGCATGGCAAGGTTTCTCAATTTTCATCGGCTTTATCCAAGCCTTTATCTTCACAATGTTAACAATGGTTTACATGGCTCATAAAGTGAGCGATGACCATTAATATAAAGCATACACCTTATGCTTGAACCCAAAAAAAAACAAACAATTCCAAGGAGGAAATTTTCAAATGACAGGTTCATTAGGTTTATTAGCAGCAGCAATCGCAATCGGTTTAGGTGCACTTGGTGCAGGTATCGGTAACGGTCTTATCGTTTCAAAAACAGTAGAAGGTATCGCTCGTCAACCAGAAGCTCGTGGCGTTCTTCAAACTACAATGTTCATCGGGGTTGCATTAGTTGAAGCCCTACCAATCATCGCAGTAGTAATCGCATTCATCGTAATGAACAAATAATTCAGTTGTACACTGAATTCTAGTGGCGAAGCAGGAATCTCCAGATGAAACTTCGCCATTCATTTTGGAACTGATAAAAGCTATGTGTAAATATAGCTTTTTAAAATAGGTAGTTTTTCAAGTAATTAATTTATTATGTTGAAGTCAAAGCTCTTGAAGGGAGTGAAACAATCGTGTTTTTAGATAATCTTGTACTAGGCAATGCTAGTCCTGGTTTCAATAGTGGTGATATCGCCGCAACATTAGTTATCTTCTTATTACTAATGCTATTACTTAAAAAGTTCGCTTGGGGTCCACTTATGGGCATCATGCAACAACGTGAAGAATTAGTAGCTAGTGAAATCGAAGCAGCTGAAAAAGCGCGCAAAGATTCGCATCAATATTTAGAAGAACAAAAGAGCCTTCTTAAAGAAGCTCGTACGGAAGCACAATCGATTGTTGAAGGCGCTAAGAAGCAAGGCGAAGTGCAAAAAGAAGAAATTCTTACTGCAGCTCGCAATGAAGCAAACCGCTTAAAAGAATCGGCTTTACGTGAAATTGAGTCTGAAAAAGAAAAAGCTATTGCAGCTGTACGTGATGAAGTCGTTTCATTATCTGTACTTGCAGCATCTAAAGTCCTTAGCAAAGAGATTTCTGAGGCAGACAACCGTGCTCTAATTGAAGAGACGATTGCGAAGGCAGGGGAAGCTCGATGAGTAATTCAACTGTAGCAAAACGTTACGCACAAGCGCTTTTTGAATTAGCGCAACAAAAAAACATTCTTGCTGAAGTTGGAGCAGACTTAAACGAGCTAACAAAAGTAGTCAAAGAATCTCCTGATTTTTTAACACTTTTAAATGCTCCTAAGTTCTCTATCGAACGTAAGAAACAAATGGTAGCTGAAATCTTTGCAGGTGCAACTCCAGATGTTTTACACACAGTTCAACTACTTGTTGAGAAAAAACGTGTAAACGAAGTGAAGCTTATTGCGAACGCATATGCTGAGCTTGCTGCACAGGCACAAGGTACTGCAGATGCAACAGTATTCTCTACACGTGCACTTTCTGCTGAAGAAAGCGCTAATATTTCTACAACATTTGCGAAACTTGTAGGGAAACAATCATTAAACATTACAAACGAAATTGATCCATCGCTTCTTGGTGGTATTCGTGTTCAAATCGGTAATCATATTTATGATAGCTCAGTAGCGAACAAGCTTGAGCGCCTAAAACGTGAATTAATCGGTTAATAATTTAGAAATGTGAGAGGTGACATACATGGGCATCAAGGCTGAAGAAATCAGCAGTCTGATTAAACAACAGATTGAGAATTATGAATCTGAACTTAAAGTAAGCGAAGTTGGTACAGTTATCCGTATTGGTGACGGTATCGCTCTTGCTCATGGCCTCGACAACGCCATGGCTGGAGAACTTCTAGAGTTCTCTAACGGTGTTATGGGTATGGCTCAAAACCTAGAAGAAGGTAACGTTGGTATCGTAATCTTAGGTCCATACGCTGACATCAAAGAAGGCGATGAAGTTCGTCGTACAGGTCGTATCATGGAAGTACCAGTTGGTGAAGAACTAATTGGCCGTGTTGTAAACCCACTTGGTCAACCAGTGGATGGACAAGGTCCAATCAACACAACAAAATCTCGTCCAATCGAAAGTCCAGCTTTCGGTGTAATGGCTCGTAAATCAGTACACGAACCACTACAAACTGGTATCAAAGCGATTGACGCTTTAGTACCAATCGGTCGTGGTCAACGTGAGTTAATCATCGGTGACCGTCAAACTGGTAAAACATCAGTAGCAATCGATACAATCTTAAACCAAACTGGTGAAAATATGATTTGTATCTATGTTGCTATCGGTCAAAAAGAATCAACTGTACGTGGTGTAGTTGAAACGTTACGTAAGCACGGTGCATTAGATTATACAATCGTTGTAACTGCTGCTGCGTCTCAACCAGCTCCATTACTATACTTAGCACCATTTGCTGGTGTTTCTATGGCAGAAGAATTCATGTTACAAGGTAAGCACGTATTAATCGTGTATGATGATCTTTCTAAACAAGCATCAGCTTACCGTGAACTTTCACTTCTTCTACGCCGTCCTCCAGGTCGTGAAGCATACCCTGGTGACGTGTTCTACTTACACAGCCGCTTACTTGAACGTGCTGCGAAGTTAAATGAAACATATCAAAATGGTTCTATTACAGCTCTTCCATTCGTTGAGACACAAGCTGGGGATATCTCTGCATACATCCCAACTAACGTAATCTCAATTACTGATGGACAAATTTTCTTACAATCTGACTTATTCAACTCAGGTGTACGTCCAGCGATTAACGCCGGTCTTTCTGTATCACGTGTAGGTGGATCTGCTCAAATTAAAGCGATGAAAAAAGTTGCGGGTACTCTACGTCTTGACTTAGCTGCATTCCGTGAGCTTGAATCATTTGCTCAATTCGGTTCAGATTTAGATAAAATCACACTTGCTAAACTTGAGCGTGGTAAACGTACGGTTGAAGTGCTTAAACAAGACCTAAACAAACCACTTAAAGTTGAAAAGCAAGTTGCTATCCTTTATGCATTAACTAAAGGTCACTTAGATGATATTCCAGTACAAGATATCGTTCGCTTTGAAGGTGAATTCTTAAGCTGGTTAGAAACAAACCACACAAACGTTTTAGATCACGTTCGTACTACAAAAGAACTTGCTCCTGATGCGGATTACGTAGCAGCTTTAACTGAGTTCAAAAAAACTTTCGCTAAATCAGAATAAGTTCGAGCTAGTCACTTGATTAAAAAACAAAAGGTGGTGAAATACCAGTGGTAAACTTACGCGAAATAAAAGGTCGTATTAATTCTACAAAGAGTACGAAACAAATTACGAAAGCGATGCAGATGGTTTCTTCTTCCAAGTTACGTCGTGCAGAGCAAAATGCTAAAGCGTACGTTCCTTACATGGAAAAAATCCAGGACGTAGTAGGCGCAATCGCTTCAGGAACAAAAGACAGTGGACATCCAATGTTAACTGCTCGTCCTGTTAAGAAAACAGCTTACTTAGTCATTGGTTCTGACCGTGGGCTTGCAGGTGCTTACAACTCAAGTATCCTACGTCAAGTACAACGTACAATTGACGAGCGTCATAAATCAAAAGACGAATACGTTATTTTAGCAGTAGGTCGTGTTGTTCGTGACTACTTTGTGAAACGTGATCATAATGTCATCAGCGATGTTATCGGTCTTCCGGACCAACCAACATTTGCTGATATTAAAGAAATCGCTCGTAAAGCTGTTGGTATGTTCACTGATGGTACGTATGATGAACTTTATATGTACTACAATCACTTTGTCAGCGCTATTGCTAGCGAAGTGACAGAGAAAAAACTTCTTCCATTAACGGATCTTGCACCTGCTAGCAGTAATGCTTCTTACGAATTCGAGCCATCTGGTGAAGCAATTCTAGAAGTATTACTTCCACAATACGCGGAAAGCTTAGTTTACGGCGCATTATTAGATGGAAAAGCAAGTGAACATGCTTCTCGTATGACGGCTATGAAAAATGCAACTGATAACGCATCTGATCTTATTTCAGACCTTTCATTGCAATATAACCGTGCACGTCAAGCGGCGATTACACAAGAAATTACAGAAATCGTTGGTGGAGCTGCAGCCTTAGAATAGGCCCAGCTTCCCAATGTCGTATAAGAATACGATAGGAGGATACACAGTAATGAATAAAGGACATGTTATTCAAGTAATGGGTCCAGTTGTTGACGTAAAATTTAACAATGGCCAATTACCAGCAATCTATAACTCATTAACAGTTAAGATTGAACGTCCTAATGAAGAACCAACAATTCTTGCATTAGAAGTTGCTCTTCATTTAGGTGATGATTCTGTTCGTACAATTGCAATGTCATCTACTGATGGCTTACAACGTGGAGCAGAAGTAACAGACTCAGGAAAAGCTATCTCAGTACCAGTTGGTGAAGTTACTTTAGGTCGTGTATTCAACGTACTTGGAGAAGTAATCGACTTAGGTGAAGAGATTCCAGCTGACGTTCGTCGTGATTCAATTCACCGCGAAGCACCATCTTTCGATGAACTTTCAACTACAGTTGAAATTCTTGAAACAGGTATCAAAGTAGTAGACTTATTAGCACCATATATCAAAGGTGGTAAAATCGGTCTATTCGGTGGTGCCGGTGTAGGTAAAACTGTATTAATCCAAGAATTAATCAACAACATCGCACAAGAGCACTCAGGTATCTCTGTATTCGCTGGTGTAGGTGAGCGTACTCGTGAAGGGAACGACTTATTCTTCGAGATGAGCGATTCAGGCGTTATCAAGCAAACAGCGATGGTATTCGGTCAAATGAACGAGCCACCAGGTGCACGTATGCGTGTAGCTTTAACTGGTCTTACAATGGCAGAATACTTCCGTGATGAGCAAGGTGCTGACGTACTTTTATTCATCGACAATATCTTCCGTTTCACACAAGCAGGTTCTGAGGTTTCTGCCCTATTAGGTCGTATGCCTTCTGCGGTAGGTTACCAACCAACACTTGCAACTGAAATGGGTAAATTACAAGAACGTATCACATCTACTAACAAAGGTTCTGTAACTTCTATTCAAGCGATCTATGTACCAGCCGATGACTATACTGACCCGGCTCCAGCTACAACTTTCGCCCACTTAGATGCGACTACTAACCTTGAGCGTAAATTATCAGAAATGGGTATCTACCCTGCGGTTGACCCATTAGCTTCGACTTCTCGTGCTTTATCACCAGAAATCGTAGGCGCTGAGCACTACGCAATTGCTACTGGTGTACAACGTACAATCCAACGTTACCGTGAATTACAAGATATCATTGCTATCTTAGGTATGGATGAATTATCTGATGAAGATAAACAAACAGTAGAACGTGCTCGTCGTATTCAATTCTTCTTATCTCAAAACTTCCACGTTGCGGAACAATTTACTGGTCAAAAAGGTTCTTATGTACCTGTCAAAGAAACTGTTCGCTCATTCAAGGAAATCCTTGATGGCAAATGGGATCATCTACCAGAAGATGCTTTCCGTCTAGTTGGATCTATTGATGAAGTAGTTGAAAAAGCGAAAAGCATGGGCGTAGAGGTTTAATACTAGGGACGAGGAGGAAAAAATATGAAGACAGTTCTAGTCAATATTGTCACTCCCGACGGCCCAGTATACGATTCTGAAGTATCAATGGTAATCGCTAAAACAACTTCAGGTGAAATCGGTGTTCTTGCAGGCCATATTCCTATGGTTGCTCCACTTGCAATTGGTGCAGTGAAGCTTAAAAAAGAAGACGGTTCAACTGAACTAGTTGCCTTAAGCGGTGGTTTCATTGAAGTTCGCCCTGAAAAAATCTCAATTTTAGCGCCATCTGCTGAAATTGCTGAAAGCATCGATGTTAAACGTGCTAAAGAAGCCGTTAAACGTGCTGAAGGTCGTCTTCAAGATAAACAAGATAACATTGATTTCAAACGTGCTGACCTAGCATTAAAACGTGCGTTGAATCGTATCAACGTTCATGAGGGTAATATCTAATTCAAATTTTAACGGGCAGATTCAACATCTGTCCGTTTTTTAACATTATGCTACCGTTTGAACGTATCGCTAAAGGAATTAATATGGAGGAACCGACATGGAAATATATGAGGCAATAGGGCAGGAAGCTTTAATAGGGATTTTATCGCATATATTTTTTATCGCTATTACTTTTTATGCACTACAAGCGTTTATACTAGAAAAAATCTTTAAGAAGAATAAAGTTTTTCAAATCCAATTAATTTATATTTTATTAAGTATTGCGATAGGATCAGCCGTTTCTAATTTCTTTCTGCAAATTTCAAACTGGTCAGGGAAGCTTCCGTATTTATTTTAATAGCCCCTTATTACTATCTTTACGTTAGTAATTGAACTACATATTTCACAGGGCTTTATAACATAATTTATGCGGTCCTTTGAAATATGTAAATATTAGTTTAACTTTTTTTAACGGATGTCTTTTGTACTGAAAGCAACGTAGCGACAGGTACAGAATTCTCCCATCTCTTAAGGTGATGAGATGAATTCGGACGCAATTATTCCTTGGAATAATTGATATAAATCCATTAGATTTGGTTTTTGTTCACAAATCTTTGGGTAGATATTAGAAATTAACGCTTTTCTTCCGTGTTATTGGTCATTCACAAAAAAAAAAATCATGCGTACAATAAATAAATAGCAAAATATCAATAAATGACGTAAAATAGTGATTTGGATGCTTGAACGAGCGTAAGAAAAGTTGTACTATAGAGTTGTTTGTTTACTGATTATGACATTATACTTCTTTTTAAAATAAAATTTTGATAGATTATTAGATTGAATTCGGAGGGACATAGGGTGGAAAAAATAATAGTGACTGGCGGCCAAAAGCTACAGGGAAAAGTGCGCGTAGAGGGCGCAAAAAATGCGGTGTTACCAATCCTAGCAGCGGCTTTACTTGCTTCTAAAGGAGAAAATGTAATTAAAGAAGTCCCTAACTTAGCAGATGTCTTTACTATAAATGAAGTACTTAAAAGTCTAAATGCGGCAGTTACATATATACCTGAGGATAATACAGTATATATAGATACAACAAAAGAACTTTCTAGTGAAGCTCAATTTGAATTTGTCAGTAAAATGCGTGCATCAATTTTAGTGATGGGTTCCTTACTTGCTCGAAATGGCTATGCTCGTGTTGCTTTACCAGGGGGCTGTGCAATCGGTTCCCGTCCAATTGAGTTACATTTAAAGGGCTTTGAAGCTATGGGAGCAAAAATTTCTTTTGGCCATGGATATGTAGAGGCGAAGGCAGAAGGACGTTTAAAAGGCGCAAACGTGTATTTGGACTTCCCTAGCGTTGGGGCAACTGAAAATATTATGACAGCTGCAGCCTTAGCGCAAGGAACAACTGTAATTGAAAATGCTGCAAAAGAACCTGAAATTGTAGATCTTGCAAACTTCATTAATAGTATGGGTGGTCGTGTCATCGGTGCAGGTACGAATACGATTCGTATCGAAGGAGTCGATACATTATATGGAACAGAACATCATATTATTCCTGACCGTATTGAAGCTGGTACATTTATGGTTGCAGCAGCAATTACAAAAGGGGATGTAACGATTGAAAATGCTGTTCCTGAACATATGACAGCATTAATCGCAAAGATGCGTGAAATGGGTGTAGAAATAACTGAGCTAGATGAAGGAATCCGTGTACGTGCTCCTAAAACATTAAAAGCTGTTGATATTAAAACTATGCCACATCCAGGCTTCCCGACAGATATGCAATCTCAAATGATGGCATTAATGTTAACTGCTGAAGGTACGAGTATTATTACGGAAACGGTATTTGAAAATCGTTTTATGCATGTTGAGGAGTTCCGTCGCATGAATGCCGGTGCTAAAATAGAAGGACGTTCTGTGTTTATCGAAGGGCCTGTAAATCTTCAGGGTGCTGAAGTAATGGCGACTGATTTACGAGCTGCGGCTGCACTAATTTTAGCAGGCCTTGTATCTGAAGGTGTGACTAGAGTGACAAAGCTTCATCATTTAGATCGCGGTTATGTTGATTTCCATGGCAAGCTAGCTTCACTTGGCGCACAAATTGAACGCGTACCAGTTGAGGAAGTTATCATTAAAGAAAAAGCAACTGTTGAATTACCAACAAACTAAATAAATTTATAAACCCTTTGCTTACGAGCAGAGGGTTTTTTCTTCGTTAAGCGCTTTGCTACATTCGTTCAGTTTTATCGGAACGATTCTAAGATTTTTCGGATTGATTTTTGTTTGTATCGGAACAATTACCTTCTGCTTACCTCGCCAACGTCCACATATTTTCAAGAATTCTAGCATATTATTCCTTATGAAAAAATGGATAATGAGTATAGGCATAATTTGTTTGATTGGAGCATTATATATGCTTCCTGTGGCATTTGGTGAAAGACTTACGGTTAAGAATTCGCCTGCAACAACAGAGCAAGCTTGTGAAATATTCATAGAAGTGGAGGGACAACAAGAGAAAATCCCTTTAGAAACTTACGTAACTGGTGTGGTAGCTGCAGAAATGCCTGTTTCATTTAAAAAAGAAGCTTTAAAGGCACAAGCTATTGCAGCAAGGACATACGCGTTGAAATCGACAAATTACGGTAAAATAGCTATCGCTCCTACTGTTGCTAGACAAGTTTTTTACAATAAGGAGCAAAGAAAAGCGAATTGGACTAGCAATTTCCCGGGGAATGAAAAGAAAATTGTCGAGGCTATTAATGAAACGAAAGGACAAGTTCTTCTATATAATAATGAATTAATTACGGCAATGTTTCATTCTACGAGCAATGGGAAAACAGAAAGTGCCTACGATTTTAGTGGCAATGATGTCCCTTATTTACAAAGTGTTGCGAGTAATTCGGATCTATCATCACCAAAGTTTTCAGCGATGAAAGAATGGACATTAGCTGAATGGAATGCGCTTTGGCCTGTTAAATGGCAGGTAAGTGACTTCAACCGTGTACAGTTTTTTGTAAATGATTCAGGACGTGTTGAGCGCATGCAGTTAGGTAAGAATGTATGGTCAGGACGAGAAGTGCGAACACTTTTAGAAATATCATCAACGGATTTTAAAATTGCCTATAATTCTGCCGCTGGAAAAGTACAAGTGAGTACGAAAGGATACGGGCATGGGGTAGGAATGAGTCAATATGGAGCAGAGGCTATGGCAAGTGATGGGAAAACTGCTGACGAAATTTTACACTATTATTATCAAGATATTGAAATAAAAAAGATAGACGCATGTTTAAAATAACTTCTAGTTGTTCACACTGCAACTAGAGGTGATGAAAATGAGAGAGGATAAAAATAGTAAAACTTCTCAAAATCAACAAGATGAAAAAGTTCAATTACAGAAGAAACCATGGTTTTGGCCAGCAGTTTACGCTGGTGGGGCTCTAATGCTAGCAGGTTTGCTACTTGGTTACAATAGTCTTGTATCCAAAGTAGAAGAAGCTCCGTCACCAAACGTAGCAGAAGTAGATTCAGGTCCTGTAGTTGAAACAAATGCAAAAACAGAAACAATGAAGTACCCGTTCAAAGAGGCGAATCTTAGTAAGATGCAAGTTTCGCAAGAGTTTTATGAAGTAGAAGCTAATGCAGAGTCGCGTGAAAAAGCACTAATGGTATTTAATCAAACATTTACGACATCTTCCGGTATTACTCTTTCTATGAATGGTGAAGAATTTGAAGTACTTGCTGCTCTTAGTGGTAAAGTAAAACAAGTAAAACTTGATGCATTTACAGGCAATAAAATTGTTATCGAGCATGCAGATGGTAAGGAAACACATTATAGCTCTGTAAAAGACATTGCTGTCAAGGAAGGCGATGAGGTAACTCAAGGTCAAGTACTTGGAAAAGCAACTGACAATGAGTGGAACCAAACAGCTGGTGTTAGCTTGCATTTTGAAGTACTAGAAAACGGAAAATATATTAATCCGAAAAAATTACTAGCCTTTTAATTTATTTCAATGCTAGGACAAAAAGAAAAATGTTAGACCTAGATATAATAGGTCCAACATTTTTTTTGTTAGTGTTACATCATATTTTTCGAAATTTATATCATTTAGTTAAATGATATCACTATTTTGTCGATATTTTACAGGATAACTAAAATTGAGGAGGGATAATTGTATTTTACACGATATCGTTTTCTCCTCTTATTTAATACTGAATTTTTTCGAAAAAAGAATTCTATGAATGCTTAAGACCAGCGAAAACACGGCTCGGAAAAGAAGGTATAAGTTGTTTTCATAACATTACGAATAGTATATTCACACAGGATTAATCGATACAACAGTTATCTGCTCAAGTTCTTGGGTTTGAATAAATTTGTATAGCAAAAAAATATAAGATAATCAGTTATGAAAGATACAGAGAGGTGATTTTGATGGAAAGTGATCTTCAAGATATTCGCAAAGAATCGAGGCCAATAATCTTTACGCTTATATTAGTCATAGCTACTTTTGCAGTTTTCTTTATTAGTCGTTTCGTGAATGAACCATACCTAACTATTTGTTTATGGCTATTCGCATTAATAGATATTGGATTTATTGTTTCAATGGTGATGGGGATTAGAACTAAAAAAACAAATATTATAATTTTAAGTGTCTTTGTCAATAGTCTATGTTTTGTAATTTTGACTATATTTTTATTATTAGTTAGCTTTGGGATAGGATTTTCTGAAGCATAATAAAAAAGTATGAAAAAAATTTTTACAATAGCAGTTCTAGGTATATTGTCCATTTCAATGTTGTTTACGGGGACAGATGCTAAAGCATTCAAATGAAATTAAAAATGAATTCCTGAAGAATCAGCTTTTAGAAAACATTAAAGTCGAGTACCCAAGTGCACAATATATTGATTTGACTGAGGAAGAATTACAAAAATAATCAGAGCTTCAGCTCCATCGTTGAATTATTTAGAAGTTTACGCTACTTATGAATATTTTAGCCCAAGTCAGTTGTCTTCGGTTTATGATCATGGAGGGAACGAACTTTATATAGTTACAGTGGAACTAGGATATGGCCACATTAGATATGCTAAATTTAATGGTCTTAATTTGAAAGAATATATGAGAGAGTCTATAAGACTTAGATGGCGATAATATTGTTGATGGATGGTATATATGGTGGGATGCTAGTGGTAATGATAATGGTACGTTTTTATCAAAACACTTCAGCGAATTTTCAGGGAATACAATGTTCGATTATATTTTTATTAAATAAAAACGTGGCGGAAAGTGGGATTATATGAATGTGAATTCTATTGTACCTCATCAATTAACATCATTCTATTCTAAAAATATTAGTGTGAAATCGGAAGAGAGATCTGTATTCCTCTTAGTGAAACGGTAGAGAATAGGGAGCAAAAAGATTCTTCTGCTATTTATAAAGAACTTTCGGGTAGATATGATGTCAGATATGCTACCTTTGAAGAAATCATCGAAATGTCCGAAGCGTTATATGGAGTTGGAAAAATATCTTTAAAGGAGCATGCTGCTTTAACATTTGATTATGACAAAGCCACTAACAATTTAAAACGGCGTGCACCAGGATATATTGCAGCAGATTTTGATATGTATGAAACGTTTGTTAATAGTGATGGGCAAAGAGACTGGATTGCGGAGTTTGACACAAGAGCATCGAAAGATTTTAAGTATGGTAATTTAATTGGTTATCAAAGTAAGATGAAGGTTCTTGATATTGTTGGAAAAAAAGAGTAGCGAGTGCTGCTCTTTTTTGGTTTGGTGGTAACTGGAGGGAGAAGGTAAAACGTGGCGGATGAAGAATGCATAAAAAATCGGTATTTTATCGTGAAAATGTAAAATGTGTTCTGAACAGCTTTGTCCTCACATAAGGTGAAGAAATGCGCAGACGTGCATCTGATGCCATTTGTGAAATTGTGTGGAAAGGACGAAGAACGTGCACGAGCACATTCGGAAGCGCTGCATACGCCTCGGTGAATTATTGATTGAGACGCGTGAAACTGTGCGTGTCCTCGCGAAAATGACAGGTTATTCAAAAAGTACGGTGCACAAAGATTTAACAGAGCGACTGCCAACAATTCATGAAGGATTAGCTGAGCAAGTAAAGGAAATACTCGCCTACCATAAGGCCGTACGTCATATTCGTGGAGGAGAGGCAACGAAAAACAAGTGGAAGGAAAGAACGAGTCAAGATTGATTCGTTCTTTTTTGATGCAAAGGACAAGCTTCCTTACAGACTCAGCACAAAATTGGGATAACATTGTTACATGTATATTAGTAGTGAAGACTTGGTGACTCCTTGGAGATCAGCGTAACAGATGGGACCCTGAAGCGTGTCGGGGAACGAAGGCTAAAAGCATTACGTCCTGTGATAACACCTTCGTGATCAACATCCTGCTGTTGTTGCTGACGCTACGCTTTCGCACAGACAAAAGACGTTGTTGCTGACGCTACGCTTTTGCACAAAAAACACCTGTTGCCTCGAACCCCCAGGAAAGCACCCAGTCGGAACGGAAATCAACCCCACGTTAGGCGATGAGTCAAAAAAATGCTGAAACGATTTCTTCTTTTCAATAAGTGTTCATATAATTGAAAGAATGTAGTTCAGTTAACTAAAATTAGGTGTAATTACCAGTTCGATATGATAAAATATTCTAGATAAACAGATAAAAATGAACGTTATGTAGTTGGAAATGGCGGGAAGGAGAAATTATAAAATATGTTTTCGAAAGATATTGGCATTGACTTAGGAACTGCGAACGTATTAATCCACGTTAAAGGTAAAGGAATCGTCTTAAATGAACCATCAGTTGTGGCGATTGATAAAAAAACAAATAAAGTATTAGCGGTGGGAGAAGAGGCTCGCCAAATGGTAGGGCGTACACCAGGCAATATTACTGCAATTCGACCACTACGAGATGGTGTCATTGCAGATTTTGACGTTACAGAAGCGATGCTAAAACATTTCATCAACAAATTAAACGTCAAAGGATTTTTAGCTAAACCACGTATTTTAATTTGCTGTCCAACAAACATTACTAGTGTTGAACAAAAAGCTATTCGTGAAGCTGCTGAAAAATCAGGTGGAAAAAAAGTATACTTAGAAGAAGAACCAAAAGTGGCAGCTATTGGAGCAGGCATGGACATATTCCAACCTAGTGGCAATATGGTAGTTGATATTGGTGGCGGGACAACAGATATTGCAGTCCTATCAATGGGTGATATTGTAACGAGTGAGTCCATTAAAGTGGCAGGAGATATTTTTGATAATGATATTTTACAATATATTAAAAAAGAATATAAATTGCTAATTGGTGAACGTACTGCAGAAGCCATAAAAATTACTATCGGTACAGTGTTTAAAGGTAGCCGAAACGATTCAATGGACATTCGTGGTCGAGACATGGTGACAGGTTTACCACGTACAATAACGATTCACTCAGAAGAAATTGAACGTGCATTACATGAATCGGTTGCTATGATCGTCCAATCTGCAAAAAATGTTTTAGAAAAAACACCACCAGAGTTATCGGCTGATATAATTGATCGTGGGGTCATTATTACTGGCGGTGGTGCATTATTACATGGTATGGACCAGCTATTAATCGAAGAGCTAAAAGTACCTGTGTTCATTGCAGAGCAACCTATGGATTGTGTAGCAATTGGTACAGGCATTATGCTTGAAAACATTGATCGAGTGCCCGCATCCTTATAAAAACATAATGAGGTGATTCCTTTGTTTAAAGGGTTTTATACAGTTGCAACTGGTATGATTGCACAACAAAGACGAACAGAATTACTTACCAACAATTTATCAAATGCGAATACACCAGGATTTAAAGCAGACCAATCAACAATCCGCTCATTTCCTGACATGCTCATGTCAAGTGTAGGAAAAACGAATGCACCTGCTAACCAGCAAGCAGGCTCTCAATATATGAGCCAAGTTGGCGCATTAAATACAGGGATTTATATGCAAGAAACATTACCAAATTACATACAAGGCCAAATCTATAGCACTGATTTCACAACAGATATGGCTTTGATTGATGGAAACTTACCGCAAAATGAAGATGGTACTTCTGGATCTATTTTCTTCCGTTTAGCACATCCAGATGGGGGCGAAGCATATACACGTAACGGGAATTTTACATTAGATGGCCAAGGCTATTTAGTAAATCCACAGGGACTGTATGTGCTATCAGACAGAGGTCAGCGTATCCAGCTACCGAATGATGATTTCCGCCTAGATGAGAACGGAGCAATTTATGTTAATAATCAGCAAGTAGCTCGTGTTGGAGTATCATTTTCAGCGAATCCGAACATGCTAAGTAAACAGGATAATGGCTTAATGCGAACAGAAAATGGTCAGAACTTACCGACAGCTTACGGTGCCAATGGCGTAGCCTTTACACTGAGTCAAAATTATCTAGAGGGCTCAAACGTAGACTCTAGTCGTACAATGACTGATTTAATGACAGCATATCGCGCTTTCGAAGCTAATCAAAAAGTGTTACAGGCTTACGATCGCAGTATGGAAAAGGCTGCAAATGAAATCGGGAAAGTATAATAGGCAAACTGGAGGCGTTTGAACATGCTACGTACAATGATGACAGCAACAAACACGATGGGGCAATTACAAAATAAACTAGATACTATTAGTAATAACATTGCCAATAGCAATACAGTCGGTTATAAAACGCAAGAAGCTACATTTAATGAACTGCTGTATCAGCAATTTAATAATGATAAGCAAGACCGTGCTGACCGACAATCACCTGTTGGTATCCGTTATGGCTCAGGTGCAATGCTTGGACAAATCCAATCAAATCAAAAGCAAGGCTCTTTACAAACAACAAATCGCGATCTTGATTTAGCTTTTACTAAACCAAAGCAATATTTCAATGTTTTGATGCCAGAAGGTGAAAATGGCACAAAAACAGTGTATACTCGTCAAGGTGACTTTTATTTATCACCATTAAATAATGGAACAGTAATGGTTGTAACTGCAGATGGATATCCATTGGCAAACTCAGCAGGACAAGCTATTACATTACCGGATAATGTAAAAAGTTTTGCTATTAGTAATGGGGGCGTATTAGAGGCATCCTATCCAAATGGAGATATTATTCGTACTGATTTAGCAGTGACAGAGTTCCAAAAGCCACAGCTAATGGAGAAAATCTCTGGTTCCTATGTTGGATTGCCGAATAACTTAGCGCAGCTTGGATATACACAAGCTGAAGTTGTCACTGAATTACAAGGAGCAAATCGTCAGCAAATTGGCATGCAGAGCGGTTCGCTAGAAATGTCGAATGTAGATCTTTCAAAGGAAATGACGGATTTAATTCAGACGCAGCGTTCTTATCAATTCAATGCAAGAGCTGTAACTTTAGCAGACCAAATGCTTGGGCTCATTAATGGTATTCGATAGTAAATCCGTTATTACTGTTTAGTAAGTAATGAAGAGGAGTACAATCTATGACAAACGATTCAAGTCGAGGTTCTATGCAAACAAAAGAAACCGATACGCCACCAGAAGAGAAGGAACACGGCTCAAATGGAGAGCAACGAGAGGTTCGCTGGGTGCAAATACGGCTGATTCCGATTTGGCTTCGCGTTGTACTTATTATCATCTTAGTTGTTATTGCCGCAGTTGTAGGTGCAATGTTTGGCTATAGTGTAATTGGACAAGGTAAAGCCATGGACGTTTTCAAACCAGAAACATGGCAGCATATATTTGATATTATGAATGGTAAAGAATAAAATTATTCTTTACCATACTTTGTGTTTACATAAAATATCTTCATTCAGTAAGTGTCCAACACCTACTAAATGAAGATATAGCCTCTGGCGGATGCAATTACGCCAAGGCGAAATAGATATTAAGGGGGAAAAGAAAATGTTAACAGCAGAACAAATTCAAGCAATTTTACCGCATCGTTATCCTTTTTTATTCGTTGATCGTATCGTTGAATTAGAAGAAGGCAAGCGTGCAGTTGGTTTAAAAAATGTCTCTATGAACGAAGACTTTTTTAATGGGCATTTCCCTGGCTACCCAGTAATGCCTGGGGTTTTAATAGTAGAGGCGCTAGCACAAGTTGGTGGTGTAGCGTTATTAAACGCAGATGAATTCAAAGGTCGTTTAGCTTTCTTGACGGGTATTGATAATTGTCGTTTCAAGCGCCAAGTAGTACCGGGAGATCAACTTCGATTAGAGGTAGAGTTCGTGAAACTGCGTGGAGCAATGGGCAAAGGTCACGGTGTGGCCACAGTCGATGGAGAATTAGTATGTGAAGCGGATATTTTATTCGCTATTGGGCCAGAGCAACCAAAACAGCCTTAATTTGCAATTATAGGCTTAAAGATATAAAATAATGATGTCGAATAATGTCTTTACTGTTAATCCTTTTAATAGATTATTACTTTCAGTGACATGAATGCAGTTAAAGATATCACGGATTGAAATGTTTTATAAAAATGCAATGGCGTATAGTGATTGTGAATTGAAATACATGTAATTTTAGTTTTGTTTTTAAAACGTAGGAGGATTATATAGATGTATAAGGAATTGTCTTCAGGGGTTAAAATTAGCATTACGCGTTCGATTTCAACATCTTTTGAATCATACTTAGCAAGTATTGATTGGAAAGAAGAGCGTTTTTCTATGGAAGACTTTATTGCTAGCTGGCAAACTTATTTTCAAGTAAATGCCGCATGGATCGAAAAAATCCCAGCAGATGTTTTGATGAGTACTGAATTCCATGAAGAGATGGCGCAAAAAATTGATGAAGTAATTGCAAAAATTTTAAATGAAGAACCAACAGCTAAGCAAATTGAAACAATCGAGGCCATGCAAAAAGAGCTAGGTACAAATTATAGCTTCAACTGTAAAGCAGAAGCAGCATACGTTGAACACCTATTAAAAGAAAAACAAAAATAGTTTGTACAAAAATCGGATAGTTCCCTCCTTTCCCGGGCAATCTATGTAGGATCACAAATACACACAATTGTATTTGTTGACATAGCATCGAGAAAGGAGGATTTTTCTATGTGGAGAATGTCATTTTTGGCAATTATTCTTGCTGCTTTATTCCTTGGAGGTTGTAACTGGGGAAACAGAGCTGTTGAAACAAGACCAGCGGAGAATGTTAAACACGACGTTCGCCGAGGTGTTGAGAAAGTAGAAGACGTTGTAGAGCCGTCTCGAAGAAATGACGTTTACAATCGTGACGTAAATGGTGTTAACCGTAACACTGTTCTTCCTGAAGCTACAGCACCAGGTACTACTACACCAAGAACTACAACACCAGGTACAACAACAGTACCAGGAACTACAGTACCAGGAACTACAGTACCAGGAACTACTACAACGCCAGGAACAAATGCTGATTTAAATGGTACAAACACCGTACCAAATGCAAACGGCGTTGTTAAAGAAAAAATCGTCGAAGAGAAAGTAACGCGATAATATAAAAAAGAGTGTTCCTAACTAATGGAACACTCTTTTTTCGTTTTCGTGTGGGAGAAATACACGAATGGAAGAGGGCAATATCCGCAATATTTGCGGGAGAGAAGTGAATACTCGCGGGGGAGAAGTGAATACTCGCGAAGAGAAGTGAACACCGCGAAGAGAGAGTGAATACCCGCGGAGAGAAGTGAATACTCGCGGGAGAGAAGTGAATACTCGCGGAAGAGAAGTGAACACCGCGAAGAGAGTGAATACTCGCGGGAGAGAAGTGAACACCGCGAAGAGAGTGTGAATACTCGCGGGAGAGAAGAGAATACTCGCGGAAGAGAAGTGAACACCGCGAAGAAAGTGAATACTCGCGGGAGAGAAGTGAACATCGCGAAGAGAGTGAATACTCGCGGAAGAGAAGTAAATACTCGCGAAGAGAAGTGAAATACCCGCGGAAGAGAAGTGAATACTCGCGGAAGAGGAGTGAATACTCGCGAAGAGAAGTGAATACCCGCGGAAGAGAAGTGAACACCGCGAAGAGAGTGAATACCCGCGGAGAGAAGTGAACACCGCGAAGAGAGTGAATACTCGCGAAGAGAAGTGAATACCCGCGAAGAGAGCGAATACTCGCGGGCAAGATGGAAATACCCGCGCAAAGGTGAAAAACCTACTAAATATCCTCAGGAAGAGCGGAAAAATGGCTTCATATATTCCACTAAATTTTCGGGTAATTGGTAAACACTATTTTTATAAGAACCTGTATAGGGAAATTGAAATTTTCTAAGTAAACGATTTGCCGCATCAATGGAATGAATACCGAAAAATTCACGTAGCTGTTTATTGGTAATTGTTGATCCAACTAAGTATCGATAATCTTGTAAAGCTTCAGCAAAAATTTCTTCGCTTGCAAATTGACAGTACGAACATTTCCAAATCCCGCGAGCATAGTGCATTTGGGATTTGTATTGGCATTGCGGACAAAGTACACCTTGGTGATATCTTGAGGAATCAATAAAAGCCGTAATTTTCGGTGGCTGATGTCTGCAAAGGAATTGTTGAGCTATTTGAGTTAACTGTTCATCGCTTAAAATGGGTTGTGTATATTTTTTAAAAAGGGAATGAAGATGTTTTTGAAGTCCTGAAACATGGAAAATCGGAATTGTATTTGGATGACTGGCAATAATCGCAGAGGGGTTGGCGATGATAACCGCACCCTCAATGGGGAGAGAATAGTTTTTGGAAATAACTTTAAGAAATTGCATATGTCGCTGGATCTGAGTAATTGCATTGGGAAATCCTTCGACAGTTCCATCTGGCTTCGTTCGAATACATTGATGTGTAATGTCGTCAAAATCAAGACGTCCGTTAATATTTTTTATTTCAACAACTAGCACAAAATTACTGCAAATAAAAAGCGTATCGAGTTGATGTGAATGCTGAGCAGAATTCATCAGAATTAAATTATGTAACACTAAAAAAGTATAGGGACATACTAATTCAAGCAATTCACGGTCAACTTTCCTTTCACCAGCAAAGCCAGCATCGAATCTTCGAAATTGCTCATTATAATAGCTAAAATCAGGGTCCTCTTCGAATAACCGCCTCTTTAAAGCCTCAAGCCACGATAATTTTAATGGCTTTTCCCTAACAGCAATAGTCAAGTGTAGTTACCTCCTATAAATTTTACATCGTATTGTACCTTAAAATCTCTACCTGTCCAATAAAAAAATAACGATGCAAATTTTTGCATCGTTAAATCGAGTTCAATCATTTTTGAGTTTTGGTCGTTCTTTCATACCGTGTGAGAAGCGGTCCAATAGCTTATCTAACGTAACTCCCTCAGCTAGTAATTCGGCTAGTAATTGCTCGGCATATTTCGAGCGTTTTGTCTTTAGCGTCCCTTTTAAAAGGACAGAGATGTGCTCGCCAATTTCTTGAACTGTATGTACGACAACCTGGAAAGGAGCAGGCTCATTATCTGGAAATGAAATAACCGCACGTACATTAAAGACAGTAGCATTTGTTAAAAGTTCATCAAAAATTGAACGATATTGCCGGTCCATAAACAGTTCGAGAATCCAAGATTGATGGCTGTTCTCCTGGTTAATAATAATACCATCGACTAAAGGGAAAGGTTGCATGCCATCTTTTGTGACAAGGTCAAAGGAAAGCATCTTAAATGTTTTCATTATGTAAAATCCTCCTAAGTCGGTCATCCTTTTTAGTATAACATATTCAATTAGCCCTGTTTAACTTCATTCAGCAAGTGTTTTGGTAGCGAAAGCGAAGCGTTAGGTACAGATGTCTCCCGCCTCTAAAGGGGAGGGACTCACTCTAAGAACGCCATGTCCTGTGGCATTACCGAAATGACCGACATCGAGGCCAAAGCTCAAAAGCCGATTTCGGATGCTACGCCGAAGCATAATTGATGATAGGGTCAATACTGTGTTTTCGCACAATTTGCAAAAACAGCGAAATTGTATATTTTAACGATTAGCATTTGCTATTACAGCGAAAAGCATTCAGCCTAAAAAATCTTTCAATAACTGAAAAGTAAAAGCCTCAATATACCCAATTTATGATTAAAAATTAAGGAAAATGTTAAAAATCGACTTTTGCCAATGTTGGATTAATTTTTGTAAGATGAGGGCAATCAAAAGCAAAGGAGGTGAATCAATGAACCAAGTCGGACTGGTCGGAAGGTTAACAAAGGATCCAGTGTTACGACACTTATCTGGAAATCGCGTGCAAGCACATTTTACTCTAGCCATTAATCGCAATTACAAAAACAGTCGTGGGGAAGTGGATGCTGACTTTATTCTCTGTACAGTATGGGGAAGGCTTGCAGAGCATATCGTCAAATATTGCGGAAAAGGCTCATTAATTGGGGTGAATGGTCGTATTCAATCAAGATCATTTTTAAATGAAGAAAGCACAAAGGTTTTTATAACGGAAGTAGTCGTAGAAGATGTCCGATTTTATCGGCTTAAGCCAAGGGATAGCGATGGGGCATTTGTGCCTCCAAAGCCACCAGATGAGCAGGAAGGCTTAAAGGATTTTGTGCTACCTGAGGCAGAAGTACAATTGCCAGCAATATAGCAGTTCTAGTGGGTACATACGGGGCAAGTGCCAAGTTGTCTGATCCGCCATTCTCCTTCTATTGCTTGCGCCGTAATCATTTTAGAAAGGAATGATGTCTACATTTCATAACGTAGTTCATTGCTGAAGACCGCACAGCAATGAGCGGATTAAACACAACTAAATATAAATATGAAGTAAGTAGGGGAAGAAGTAACAGTAAGATCCACTGAAATAAAAGAGCGCCAAGAACGTTGTGCTCTTGGCGCATCTCACATCTCACATCTTTAAAAATCGAGCTTCATTAAATCACGAAGTTCGTCATCTTCTAATTCAGTTAACCATTGGCTTGATTGAATTAGTTCTTCTGATAGTGCAGACTTTTGGGCTAGCATTTTATCGATTTTCTCTTCGATAGTACCAATTGTAACAAACTTATGCACTTGTACAAATTGTGTTTGGCCAATTCGATATGCACGGTCTGTCGCTTGATTTTCAACGGCAGGATTCCACCAGCGATCTGCGTGTAATACATGATTTGCCGCTGTTAAATTGAGCCCTGTTCCACCCGCTTTTAAGGAAAGGATAAATATAGGGAAATCTCCTGCCTGGAAAGTCTCTACTAAGCGGTCACGCTGCTGCTTAGGCATTGCACCTGTTAAGAAAGGTGCATCAATATTATATAGTTCACTAAAACAATGCTGTAGTAATTGCCCCATTCCAATATATTGTGTGAAAATGAGGCACTGCTCGCCGTTGTCCACGATTTCTGTAGCCATTTGCACGATACGTTCTAATTTCGTAGAACGAGTAAGCATTGATTCGGCATCCTCGAAAGGTTCTTTTAAATACAAGGCAGGATGATTACATAATTGCTTTAACTTACTGAGCATCTTTAAGACGCGTCCCTTTTTCTGAAAGCCTGTTAATTGCTCCAGCTGATCGAGCGTCTCTAATATATATCCTTCGTATAGAGATGCTTGCTCAGTTGTTAATGGACAGTACTCATGAGACTCTTGTTTATCTGGTAAGTTAAGTTGTAAGTGTGGGTCGCGCTTTGTACGACGAAGTAAAAACGCTTGAATTTTTGCACGTAACTTCTGTTTATGTGACTCAGACTCATCTCGTTCTATCGGTAAAATAAATTCTTCATTAAAGCGACCGAAGCTACCTAAATAGCCTTTATGGATAAAGTCAAAAATTGCCCATAGCTCCGATAAACGGTTTTCCACTGGTGTACCCGTTAAAGCAATATGATGCGTCCCTTGTAATTTACGAATAGCCCTTGATTGTAGCGTTTGCATATTTTTAATATTTTGAGCCTCGTCTAGCACAACGGTTGCCCATTCTACTTCCTGTAAAAACTCTGCATCCTGTGATACCGTGCCATAGGTAGATAAAATCACATGTGGTTTTTCACTTCCTATTAGCTGTTTGAAAGCGTCCTCCTTTGCTCGATTCGCTTGATAATGCGTATGCACACTCAAGGAAGGAGCAAAACGAGCAAGTTCCTTTTGCCAGTTGCCTAGTACAGACGTAGGGCAAATAATGATGGATGGTTTTGTATCCTCAATTGTTTCATAAAGATGAAGTAAATATGAAATAAGCTGTACCGTTTTACCAAGACCCATATCATCAGCTAGACATGCACCAAAGCCTTGTTCTCGCATGAAGACAAGCCATTCAAAGCCCTCATGCTGATAAGGACGTAATTCTGCCTGCAAAGATGTAGGAACCTGTACAGTAGGGAGTCCTTTTTTCTCCTGAAGCTGCTCCATATAGGATTTAAGCGATTTTTGCAATTCAAATGCAAAAATCGGGTCATCTCTCATTGCATCATCGGCATCTTCTTCTTCGAGAGGTAAGGATAAATCCTCTGGTAGCTCACGGAATAGTAATTCACGAACGGTCCAGCTTTCATCTTCTGCTTGCTGCATCAATGCACGCATTTCTTGCATCCAGTTCGCATCAACTCGGAACCATTCAGTACCAATACGAATGAATTCGCGTTTCTCATCTACAAGTTTTTTAAATTGCTCAGGTGAAATGGACTGTCCATTCATAGAAAATTGCCATTTGAACGTTAAAATATCATCTAGTCCAGCAACCTTCTTTGTCGCTACATTGCCAGTACTTACGCGAACACGCATTTTTGACTGTTTTAAATCCTTTAGCCAAGCCGGTAATACAACGTCAAAGCCGAGAGCTTGTAATCTTGCTAAATCTTCACGTAAAAATGTTCGAACTTGTAAATCGTCAAGCATAATACGGATAAAAATATCGCTACGTAAATCTTCAATAGAAAGAAGATCTACAATTTGTCCTTGTTGTTGTTCAATAGCATCAGCATACATTTGCCATTTTGTCGGTAGAGCATCAGCAATTGGTAGTGACTGCTTTCGCATAGCTGGCGTCCAATAGTTTTTGGCTGTAGCCGTACTAAGTACTGTTTCTAAAAGCCAAACATCTGAATCTTCCTCAGGCTCGCCTAAGCGTAGGGAGACAGTAACTGTACCTGCCTGTCGTTCCTGCTCTAGTGGCCAGCCACCACGCAAGAAAAATGGCATTAGCTTTGGTAAATCAGACAGTACAAGACCTGTTTGAGCAAGCTTTTGCTGCACTGCCGTTTCTAATAAAGCTGTATCTTCACCGTCTATAGAGAATGTTAGTGCGGAAAAATCATCTGCAATCACTGCGTGTGACCAGAGCGAAGGCTCCTGCCAATACGTCTGTAAAGCAGACGCTTTTTCTAGCCACACCTGACTTTCTGCGTCTGCACCTTGCCAGTTAATAAAAGGATGCAGATAGCGCTGTGAAAAAATATCAAGGAGCTCAGAGGTTGAAACTTCAATCGTACGTTCTGAACGATTGGTTAATAAACCATAGACATTCGCTTCATAGTTAAAAAATAATGAAGAAATGAGTGAGTCTGCTTCCATTGCTGCACCATCAGCAGTAAATCCCTGTAACGTATAATATCCTTCCTGTGCTGCATGAATACGAAGCTGTTGCTTTTTTGAAAACGGGGAAGGAGCATTTATAGTCATCATACTAAGTTTCCTTTCTCAATTTCTTCCTGTAATGCACGAAGTCGTTTATACTCTGCACGAATTGTTTGCATATATGACTCAAAATAAGCAGTTTTACCAGCACGTTTTGCTGCACTGCGCATACTTTTCCAGATTCGTACAGCCTGCTTATAGTTCATACGTGATTTTTGTGTAATTTCAGTCATGGCATATAGATGATATAAGGGCAACACTGTTGCAGGCGCAACCTGAAGCACATCTTTCAATCCACACATTTCTAAATAAGAAAGGGAGGAGAGATTTAACTGATGGAGGGCTGCCCATTCACGATAACGTCCTTTTTTAATAAGAAGGAACGAAAACGGTTGAAGCCCATAAACACCAAATGCACTATATAATGTAACTTCCTGTTCTTCCGTAAGCTGTATGTCTTCGTATAAAAGCTGAAATTGCCTTACATATTGAGCACGCTTTACAACTGGCACTGTTTGCTGTAAAAAGACTTCAGTAAATGGTAGCATCGCAAGTAAAATAATGGATTGTGCATGTGATTCGCCAGCACGTTTTGCAAAAGTAGCCAGCTCAAATAGGTCCTGCATATGTTGTCCATCAATATGTGCAATGCTTTCCTGCAATAAACTTTCTTTTTGTAGCAGTACATAAAATAGCAGTTTTAATGACTGCAAGGAAATCTCATGTGAAGGATTCTCAAGGTTATTTATAAGTGCTAATTCCTGTTCACGACGCGGCTTTTCATAAAAAAGCACTGCCCAAAGTAGCATATATATTTGTAGTCGATCAGCAAATGATCCTTGTCGTTCCAATAAAAACTCTCGAACTAACTCCTGAATCGCATCATAAAATGGATCAGTGGCAAAAAGTCGTGATCGACCCGTTAGCTCTGTCAGTATACTTTCGAATGATTGAACACTTTGATCAATAAAATATTTCATATAAGGAGAATCCAAAGAATGTCCTTTTGTTTCATTTAAATGGCGCCATATTGTATTAAAGATGGATAGCTCCATAAAAAGCTTATAAAGTGGCTGCCACTCACGTTCGAAAGGCATATGCCGTTGAAGTCGCTCCAATGCATCTGTTCGTATAGCAGAAAGGCCATACCCTTCTAGAATTCGCCCAGGTGGCAATAAACGTTTCATGACTTCATCGACCATCAATCTCCAGCTTTCCGGACTTCGTTCATCTGCTAATGATTTTAATTGCACTGATTTTTGCGCGCGCCAAGCACTTGACCAATTTTGTACTGAATCAAAATATTGATAAAGAGCAAGCAATGCACCAACCTGATGTCTACACCATTTCAGCTGGGGACAGTTACAGTGCAGCTCCTCTTTGGCAAAATCAATTTCTACAGTAGCAGGTCTTACATCCTGTACGCTTGCATATAATGTAGAACTCGCTCCATTAAAACGTTCAAAGACAACTGATCTATTCCGCACTGAAAAAACAGCACGACGCACTAGCTCTTCGTCTTCAGTAGAGGAAGGATGTAACGCCTGTTCAGCTTCCTGTAATTTGGTAAGGATAAATTCTTGGTGTTCCTTAGCTAATTGGGCAATAGACAATGCCATAACCTCACTCCTTTCAAAATGTATAGCTAGTGAGCATGTGTAAATATGAAGGAAAAAAGACTGTCCTTCCATTATACGATTAAAATGCGTACATGATAAGCTGAATGATTTGAAATAAAAAAATCAAGGAGAAGATAGTTAACAAGATAATCGATATGTGTTAAAATCTGAATAATCAGAATAAACAAGGAGGGATAAGGATGATGCAAGTTCAATATATGAAGCCATTTTACACAAAAATCACGGGAGACAAACTACGTCTCGTGTTTGCTTATCAATATTTCTCTATTTTAAAAGAGAATGAGATTTTCCATTTCATTCCCATCGAAGGTAAAGAGATGATTATCAACTTGAATACACAACAAATTGAAAATATATCCGAGGTATTTGTTTTCCAGAAAGGGAATCGTTTTATCCGACTGCCATTATATCAATTATTATTAATTACAAATGTTCATGAGCATCTAGCACCGATTCTTGAAAGCGCTACTCCAAAGCCTCAGTTACCACTTGTATCTTCAGTGACTGTTGGCGAAGTAGATCAGCTCATTACAGAATTGGAGCAGCAAAACATTGATTATTTAATCGACCAGGCATTACTAGATTATGATAAAGATCTCTTTTTTGAACTACTACAACAAAAGAACCATCAACTCGGAGGTTTCGAAAATTGAATACACGGTATTGCAATTAAGCACCTACTTTTCATATGTGAAAAGCAGGTGCTTTTATATATTAGTGGGTCTAAAGTCCAGAATGTGAAAATGAACTAAAAGTTATTACTATATAGAACCTACTAAATTAGAATACATTACCAAAAAAAGTTTAAATGAATTTAACACAGACCGATATACATAACAATAGGGGGTGGTGAAATGATGCTTGGTAAATGGTCAGCAACGGGGATGTCCATTTTAAATAATATGAATAGACATTACGGTGCAATGAGCAAGGCAATGCTTCGAATTTCTACAGGCTACCGCATCAATAGTGCTGCGGATGATCCAGCGGGACTTGCGATTTCCGAAAAAATGCGTGCGCAAATTCGCGGCTTGAACATGGCAGCGAAAAATATCCAAGACGGTATTTCACTTGTTCAAACAGCGGAGGGTGCACTAAATGAAGTACATGATATGATTCAGCGCATGCGCGAGCTCGCAGTCCAGGCGAGCAATGATACTTTAACAGATAGTGATCGGGAGAACCTCGATAAGGAATTCCAAGAATTGAAAAAAGAAATTCAACGCATCTCGAAAGACACTGAGTTTAACACCAAGACATTACTAGATGGGGATTATGCTACAAACGGTATTAAAATTCAAGCAGGTGCCAACGCAGGCCAAAGTATCGAGCTGTTTATTGGCAATATGGGTGCTGGAGCACTTGGCTTGGACGATAAGACATCCATCGCAACTCAAGAGGACGCAAACAAAGCAATTTCCACAATGGACGAGGCTATAAAGCATGTATCAAGCGAGCGCTCAAGACTAGGTGCCTACCAAAATCGCCTAGAACACGCCTATAATGCGACCGTAAACACTGCAGAAAACCTACAAGATGCCGAATCCCGCATTCGCGATGCCGATATCGCAAAAGAAATGATGAACATGGTAAAAGCACAAATCCTAATGCAAGCAAGCCAATATGTACTAGCAATGCACATGCAACAAGCACAATCAATTCTAAAACTACTCGAAAGCGGAACAACGAGGAATCCCTGACACTAAAGGAGATTCCTTTTTTAGTTGGAGTTAGATATCAGAGGTGAAAATGAAAACCGCTGATAAAAGGACAGCAATCGCTGATAAAAAGTGAGGACTGCTGATAAGAGCGAGACAATCGCTGATAAAAAGGTGAGGACCGCTGATAAGAGTGAAACAATCGCTGATAAAAAGGTGAACATCGCTGATAAGAGTGAGATAATCGCTGATAAAAAGGTAAACATCGCTGATAAGAATGAGATAATCGCTGAAAAAAAGTGAGGATCACTGATAAGAGTAAGACAATCGCTGATAAAAAGGTGAACATCGCTGATAAGAGTGAGATAATCGCTGAAAAAAAGTGAAAACCGCTGATAGACATGCTATAATCGCTGAAAGGATCCTAAACTAGCTGATAAACCTATTAAATTTTAAATAGAAAAGGAGAGAGTTGATTGATCGTAAAACCCTTCGCACCATCTCCATTGACAAAAGGACTCCAAGCTCTTGTGACTCGGATGCAGCCCACGCACCCACAATATCAAAATTTTCAGCAGGAACTTAAAAATAAAGAAGCTGGTGATTTTGGTGAGCAATATGTTATGAAGGAACTACAGCAAATAGCACTGCTCAATGATTGCTACATTTTCCACAATGTAATACTTCCCTCTGTTCTTCCCATGCAAATTGATATTTTACTCATTGTCCCCAACGCTATTATTCTATTAGAAATAAAAAATATTCGAGGAACTGTCCATTTTAAAAGTGACCCACGCCAGCTCATTCGTACATCGGAATCTGGAGAGGTCCACGTTTTTACGCATCCGGAAATTCAGCTTGAACAGTATATTCAAAGTATGAAACATTTCTTAGACACCCAACATGTATCTATCCCCATTTATGGAGCTGTTGTCTTCCCATTTAATAATGTAAATATTCATCGAGAAGACGGACGATTGCCAATTTTAATGGCAAAAGAGTTACCGATATTCCTGCATAAACATTTAGAGAAAAACAAAGAGACAGCAACAATGACAGAAATCAAAAACATTATTTTGTCACATTTGCAGCACAGAACGCCATTTCCACTTTGCCAGTACTATCAAATTGATGCCTCTGCTTTGCGACGGGGTGTTTATTGTGAAAACTGTGGGGAGTTTGGGATGGAGAAATTGAAAATAGGTTGGCAGTGCCAGATGTGCCAACATCGGTGTCGCGATGCACATATTCAGGCGCTAAAAGATTATTATATGCTTGTTGGAGAAACGATAACGAATCGTGAATGTCGCGATTTTTTGATGATTGAAAGCGAGCATATAGCAAAACGTATATTACAAAAATTACAATTACCACGAAGCGGATCTAATAAATACTCGAGTTACAAATTGTTTGGTTTATAGATGAATCGCTGATAAACTCCTGAACATCGCTGATAGAACCGGCATAATCGCTGATAAACCCCTGAAAATCGCTGATAAAACTAATATAATCGCTGATAAAACTCAAAAAACCGCTGATAAACGCGCCAAACCGCCACAAACAGACAAAACTTTTGCTAATTGGACACAGAAAACAGCTTCAAAATAACAAATTAATTCACACTTTCATTGGAAAGATGTATACTATAATGCAGAACAAAATGCATCACGCATTTATAGAACATATAACATAACTACTCGTTTTTGAAAACGGAAGGAAGAATAGAGAATGACTAAATCAATTTGTGTCGTTGGACTTGGCTACATCGGTTTACCAACGGCTGTAATGTTTGCCAACCACGGCATAAAAGTACATGGGGTGGACGTAAACCCGGCAGCAGTAAAAAGTATTCAAGAGAAAAAACTGCATATTGAAGAAAATGGATTGCAGGAGCGCCTGAACAAAGCAGTAGATGAAGGTTTCTTAACGGCGTCAACAACACCACAGGAAGCGGACGTATTCATCGTTGCAGTTCCGTCGCCAATTAATCCTGATAATACAGCGAATTTAGAATATGTGCGTCAAGCTACGGCTTCAATCGTGCCATTCTTGAAAAAAGGTGACCTTGTCATTCTTGAATCGACAGTACCACCGAAAACTGTAGAGCATATTATGCTACCAGAATTAATCAAAGCAAATCTTGAATTTGGTATCGATTTATTTGTAGCACATTCACCAGAGCGTGTTATTCCTGGTCGTATTTTTGAAGAATTAGTGAACAACGACCGTATCGTTGGTGGGATTGATGACAAGTCTGCACAAATGACAAAAGAGCTTTATCAAACATTTGTGAATGGTACAATCCACCTTACAGATGCAACTACAGCTGAGTTAGTAAAAGTAATGGAAAATACTTACCGTGATGTAAACATTGCTTTTGCCAATGAGCTTGCAAAATTAGCGGAGAAGTTAGACGTAAACATTTGGGAAGCGATTAAATTTGCGAACTATCACCCACGTGTAAATGTTCACTTCCCAGGTCCTGGTGTAGGTGGTCACTGTATCGCGGTTGACCCTTGGTTCCTAGTTGAGCTAGGTGGCGAGACAGCACAAATTATTCACTTATCTCGTAATACAAATGATAGTATGCCAAGCTTTACAGCACAAAAAACACAAGCAATCTTAAATCAAAACAAAATTGCTGGTGGCAAAGTAGCTGTACTTGGACTAGCCTTCAAAGGTAACGTAGATGATATGCGCGAAAGTCCATCTACAATCGTTATTGACGAGTTACAAAATCTTGGATTAGAAGTTATTTCATACGATCCACACATTAAAGAAAACAAACATGCTACACAAACACAAAGCTTAGAAGAAGCTACAAAAGATGCAGATATCATCGTTGTTCTAACGGATCATAATGAATTCAAAGCATTAGACACTGCTGAAGTTACAGCGAAGTCAAAAATCGTCTTTGATACGAAAAACTGTTTAAAACGCGATAAATGGGAAGAAGCAGGCTTCCAGTTCCACCTTTTAGGAGATGCGAAAAACCGATGAAAGAAACAGTACTTGGCATCAATGTCAATACGGAAGGCTACGATGAATTAATGGAAATGGCATTCGGGCGTATTGAAAAAAAGCAAAAGGCGCTCGTTGTTGCCATCAATCCGGAAAAGATTATCAAGGCAAAAGAGGACCCTGCTTTAAAGAAGCTGCTTAACGAAGCGGAATTTCAAATTCCAGATGGCATTGGTGTTATTCTTGCTTCGAAAATTCAAAAAGGGCAAATTCGTGAACGTGTTACAGGCGTCGATATGATGATGAAGCTTTGCGAGGAAGCGGCAAAACGTGGCAAGCCTATTTTCCTTTACGGAGGGAAACCGGGTGTTGCAGATGCGGCAAAAGCAAAGCTAGAATCATTATTCCCTTCTATTAAAATAGTCGGCACACAGGACGGCTATGAAAAGGACGAACAGAAGGTACTTGACCGCATTAATGAAGCACAACCCGATTTACTTTTTGTAGCGATGGGCAGTCCAAAGCAAGAAAACTGGATTAATGCAAATCGCGATCAATTGCACCCAACCATTTATCAAGGCGTGGGTGGATCATTCGATGTGCTGGCGGGTACAGTTAAACGTGCACCAGAGATTTTCCAAAAATTTGGTCTTGAATGGTTTTATCGATTAATGAAAGAACCGAAGCGTATCAAGCGTCAAATCGCACTTCCATTATTTTTATTGGAAGTGGCAAGGCAGAAACGTCAATAATTTTTAAAAATTGGTATTGTCGTTTTAAATTGAAAGTGTTAGACTGTATTTGTATAGGAATTTCCTCTATGAAATAAATAGAATTCCCTGCAAGGAAACAACGGTTGGTAGCCCAAGCGAAAAAAGCTCAAGCATTTATATGCTTGAGCTTTTTTCGTGTCTAGAAATATAATTCTACAGATGCATTATCCAAAGATCCCACAAAAACATTCACCGAAACGTCTTCTTTTTTTACGCCCTTACATTTTCCATAGAACCAAAAGGAATTACCAATTTTCATATCTGTATAATTGGATGTCGTACCTATAATTG
Organism: Lysinibacillus sp. NPDC096212; assembly: GCF_044763105.1. Lineage (NCBI taxonomy): Bacteria > Bacillati > Bacillota > Bacilli > Caryophanales > Bacillaceae > Lysinibacillus > Lysinibacillus sp. NPDC096212. Next base: position 57,749 of record NZ_JBIWFQ010000019.1, read on the forward strand.
TTATTTGTTGTAAAAACATTGAACATTTAAGGATTGTGTTCCAAATTATTGTTGGAAAAGATGTGTAATAATACTTGAAAAATCAGCTTAAATAGATAACAATGGTAAAAGAGAGTTGCATGCCCATGTTTTTCCGGAAATGAATTAGAAACTTTCCCAAAATATGATTGACAACTTTTAGGTATGCAACTATACTTTTATGTGTAGTTGTTTATTTACTGCAATTCTATGTATTTGTAGTAGAGACATATTTTATGAACTTAGAGGAGGAAATTTTTCAATGGCTAACCAACCAAAGAAATACAAAAAATTCGTAGCAACAGCTGCTACAGCTACATTAGTAGCAGCAGCTATCGTACCAGTGGCTTCAGCAGCAAGTTTCACAGATGTGACAGACAATAACTCTCATAAAGAGGCGATCAGCTCTCTTGTAGACGCTGGTATCATCAAAGGATATCCAGATGGCACATTCAAACCAGACCAATTTGTTTCTCGTGGTCAAGTGGTTAAATTATTAGGTCGCTGGTTAGAAACTGAAGGTTATGAAATTCCAACTGACTGGAATTCAAAACAACGCTTCAACGATCTACCAGTAACAACTGCTGATAAAGAATTAGTGCAATATGCTGCACTTGCTAAAGATGCAGGCGCATTTAATGGCTTAAACGGCAACTTAAACTACTCACAAAATATGGCACGTCAACAAATGGCAATCGTTTTAGTTCGTGCTATCAAAGAAATCAAAGACGTAGATCTAATTAAAGAGTATAAAGATGCTAAATTCACAAGCGAAATCTCTGACTTAGCTGGTCTTAATACTGAACAACGTGAATCAATCACTGCTTTAGAGTTTGCTGAGTTAACAAAAGCAGCTACACTACCAGGTAAAGCATTCAAACCAAATGACACAATTACTCGTGCTCAATTCGCTTCTTTCTTAGATCGTACAATGAAACTTGAATTCACAGCTCCTGCAAAAGCTGCTGTAAAAGCTATCAACAGCACAACTGTTGAAATTACATTTGACCATGAAGTTGAAAACGTACAAGCTCTAAACTTCGAAATCAAAGATTTAGAAGTTAAAAACGCAGCTATTAAACAAACAAACAAAAAAGTTGTTGTATTAACTACTGCACCACAAACAGCTGACAAAGAGTACACTGTATCTCTTGCTGGCGATGAAATCGGTAAATTCAAAGGTATCTCAGCTGTAGTTCCAACTAAAGTTGAATTAGTTACTCCTGCTACTCAAGGTAAACTTGGTCAACAAGTAACTGTGAAAGCACAAGTTACTGTAGCTGAAGGCCAATCTAAAGCTGGTATTCCTGTAACTTTCTACGTACCAGGTAACAACAACGATGGCGTTACACCAACATTAACTGGTGAAGCAGTAACTGATGAAAACGGTGTAGCATCTTACTCTTACACTCGTTATAAAGACGGTACTGATGAAGTAACAGCTTATTCAACTGGTGACCGTTCTAAATTCTCAATTGGTTATGTATTCTGGGGTGTTGACACAATCCTATCAGTTGAAGAAGTAACTACTGGTGCTACAATCAATAACGGTGCTAACAAAACTTACAAAGTTACTTACAAAAACCCTAAAACAGGTAAACCAGAAGCTAACCAATCATTCAACGTAGGTTTCATTGAAAACATGAACGTTACTTCTGATAAAGTAAAGAACGCAACAGTTAACGGTGTTGAAGCACTTCAATTAAGCAACAATACTGCTTTAAGAACTGCTAAAATCACTACTGACTCTAAAGGTGAAGCTTCATTCACTGTTTCAGGTTCAAACACAGCTGTTACTCCAGTAGTATTTGCTCTAAACGATACTAAAAACAATAATGAAAAAGCTGAACTTTATAAAGCATCTGCTTTACAAACAACAGCTTCTAAAGTAACATTCGGTGCACTTCAAGCAGAATACACTCTTGAAATGACTCGTGAAGGCGGCGAAGTTGCGGCACGTGGTGTTAAAAACGGTCGTGAATACAAAGTTATCGTTAAAGATAAAGATGGTAAATTAGCTAAAAACGAAATCGTTAACGTTGCATTCAATGAAGATTTAGACCGTGTAATTAGCACAAACACTGAAGCTAAGTTCATTGATGTTGATAAAGATGATAACCAATCTTACTTCCCAACAAATGCTGCTGATGGTAAAGATACAGCTAAGCAAATTTCTGTAAAAACAAATGACAAAGGTGAAGCTACATTTGTTATTGGTTCTGAAAAAGAAAACGATTATGCAACTCCAATCGCTTGGATTGACATCAATACATCTAACGCTAAACAAGGTAAATTAGATGAAGGAGAGCCAAAAGCTATCGCTCCAATCTCTTACTTCCAAAATGAATACCTTGATGGCGGAGCAGTTAAGGCATACAATGATGCTAAAAGTACTACAAAAGCAGTAACAGATTTCAAAGGAAATGAAATTGCTACATTCCGTGCTGAACTAGTAAACCAAAGTAACAAAAAAATGCCAAATACTAGCATTAAAAAAGTTACGTACACAATCTTTAATACAGGTGCTAATGATGTAAAAGTTGGTAATGAAACTATTTCACCAAACCGTAGCTTAACAGTAACTTATGATTCTCCAAATACTGACTTAAAAGTAGAAGCAGCAAATGGAAAATCTACTTCTGTAAAAGTAACTGCAACTGGTATTGCTCTTAACACTGATAACAAAGATTATGCATTTACTTCTAAAGAAGCAACTGCAAAATTCACTTCAACTACAGATGTAGATAAACAAATTACTGCTGATGTTGTAGAAGTTAACGATAAAGAATTAGTATTTGCTGGTAAAGATCCTATTAAACTTAAAGATGCTAAATTCTATGGTGGTAACGGTGCTGAAATTGTTGGCGTAGATGCATTCATCGAAGAATTAGAATCTTATGCAACTGGCGTTGTTGTAACATATCAAGAAGACGCTGAAGGCAAAAAATCATTTAAAGTAGTTCGTGCTGGTAATACTGGCAAAGTAAATGCTGGTGCATTAAAACTATCTACTGCAACAATCACTAAAGAAGCATCTGTAGCTACAACTACAACTGTTGCAACTGCTACAATTACATCATTTAATGTAGGTCAAACATTAAAAGTTAACAATAAAGTATATACTTATAATGTAGATTCTACTTCAAATGATGTAGCTTACTATAATTCTTTAGCAGATTTAGCTACAAAAGTTACTAATGATAAGGCAAATAATGGCGGTGTAACTGTAGCTGTTAATGGTTCAGGTCTTGAATTAACAGGAAATGACAAAGGTGAAAACTTCACTTATGTAAACGGTGGTCTTGCTCCTGTAACAACTACTAATGGTGTAGTAGGTTCAGCAGCAGTTGATCAACAAATTACATTCACATTCTCAACAGCTGTAAATGTAACAGTAGGAAATGCTGTAGAAATTAATACTATTGCTGGTACAGTAGCAAGCGTTTCAGGTACAAAGGTTGTGGTAACAATTCCACAAGCAAATGCAATTGCTAAAACTACACCTATCACTACTTTTACAGTTGCTGGTAATGCTTTAAAATCTAGTCTTTCTAATAATGCTGTAACAATCGGTAGCGTTACACTTAATTAATTTAACAGATTAGATATATTGTACTTTTATTCAAAAAAGGTAATGTGGTTTATCCCACATTACCTTTTTTGCGTTTGATTGCTTTGAAAGCAACATAAAGAGGACGTCTTATAGTATAATAGCAATATGTGAAAAAAATGACATTAGTTAAGGACGGTAGGGCAAAATGGAATTTACTGAGTCAATTAGAAAATATATATTGTCTGGGGTAGTTGCATTTATTGTAGTCAGTTTGATTGTGGCGAATGTGATGGCAAGCAAGCAAGACGAAAAATTTGCAGCAAATGAGGCTTTATATAATCAAGCTGCACAATTGCAAGCAGAAGGTAAATTTGAAGATGCTTGGGAAGCAATTTCAAAGGTATTAAAGGAAGAACCAAATTCTGAAATAGCAAATTATTTAGCTGCAATTATAGCCGCTAATAAGAACGATCTGAAACAAGCAACTATTTATATGCAAAAAACATTGGATATAAATCCTCATAAGGTAGAAGATCCTATGTTCATGATTCAGCTTGGAGAATTATTTGTAGCTGTTGAAAGGTATGAAGATGCTAAAATAGTTCTTTTACGTTGTAAAAAATTGGAGTGGGCACCAGAGGAAATGCCAAATTATCAAGATCATGTTGCTACTTTACTAGCACAAATCGAAAATTCGTAATAAAGGATGGTACATAAAAGATGAGTAAGTTCTATGAAAAAGTAGCTTATCGTGATGTTGAAGAAGATTTAAAATCACAAAAATCTGTAGATAAATGGATTTTTAGGTTACTTCTTGTTGTTATTGGATTTGTGCCATTAATCGTTATGGCAGATGTAACAGAGGTTCAATCTCCTCTTATTACTAATATAGAAACTTTATCAAGTGGCGTAAAAGGTGATTTATTCACACAATATAAGGCGCTAGTTTTATTAGTAATTACTTTAATAGCTAGTCTATTGCTTTTGGCGAAAATACTATTCATGAACGGTGAAATTCGCAAAACTAAATTGAACTCTGCTGTAGGTGCATTTGCTGTAGCGATTGTTCTATCAACTATTTTTTCTCCGAATATTTCAATAGCATTACATGGTCAGTACAGTCGTTCGGATGGAGCAATCAGCTGGATCTGTTATTTAGTGTTGTTCTTTATTGCGATGAATATTGAATATCCGAAAAAGGTTATTCAATATATTGTATATGCAATAACTCCATTTGTTTTAATAAATAGTATTATTATAACGTTGAATTTTTATGGTAAAGATTTACTTCAAAAAGCTTGGGCTCAAAAGTTTTTTACTTTATTTCTACCTGAGGGAGCATCTATTAGTGAAGGATCTACATTATTAGGGACATTAAACCATGGGAACTATATGAGTGGGATGTTTGCAATTGTTACAGTATTGTTTTTATCTAAGAGTCTAATAGATCAGAAGATTTTTGATAAAATCTTTAGTTTTATTATGGCAATAATTGCAGTATTTATTATGTTCATGTCACTATCAACTAGTGGTTTCTTAACCTTAGTAGCAATGATGATTTTTCTTTTATGGATTGCTTTTAAAAGTGAAAAGAAAGTATTTGCCTTCATCCAAATTGTAGCATTTTGTGCTATTTCTCTAGCAGGTGTTCATGTTTTAGCAGGAGAAAATTCTAAAGTTTGGGATGAAACATTTGGATTCTTTATCTCTAGTAATCCATATAAAGAAGAGACAATGACTTTAAACAAAAGTCTTTTTGATTTTGATAATCGAGCATATGCAGCTGACAATAGTTTCGAGCTTCCAGAGATAGCGGGCACAGGTGTTGGTGCGGGTTCAGGACGTGTTTATATTTGGACATATATCATGGATCTAGTCAAAGATAGACCTATTCTTGGTTACGGAATTGATACATTAATGTACAATTTCCCACATTACAATAAGGACGCAAGAGCGAATCTTGAAACTGAAAAAGTAATCGTGGATAAACCTCATAATATGTATATCGGAGTTTTATATGGCACAGGGATTGTAGGGTTTATAGCCTTTATAGTAATAATAGCATTTACATTGTTGAATAGCCTAAAAGTAATTATTAGTGGAAAAGATAGCTTGGTAGTGTTAGCTGTAGCGGTGTTAGCATTCTTATTTCAGGCAATATTTAATGATACATTGCCAGGGACAGCAGCTCCTTTATTTATAATTTTAGGCGTCATGCATAATAGAGAAAGCAAGGATTTGACTTTTGAAGATATTGATGAGGTATAAAAATTATGAGTAATATAAGATTATTAACAGATTTAACTTTGAAAGATTTTAAGAAGAAATATATAGGTTCTTATTTGGGTATACTATGGGCGTTTGTAACACCAATTATTACAATTGGTGTTTTCTGGTTTGTATTTGAGGTTGGGTTCAAATCTGCTCCAGTCGATAACTTTCCTTTCATTCTATGGTTATCCAGTGGAATGATACCATGGTTTTTTATAACTGATACATTGAATAACGGGACAAATTCCATAATTGAGAATGATTATTTAGTGAAAAAAGTAGTATTTAAAGTGGAACTATTGCCTCTTGTTAAAGTGATTTCTGCATTGGTAATCCACTTAGTCTTCATTTTATTTTTTATTGGGATATTTTTCTTTTATGGTTATTCTTTAGATTTTTATAGTTTGCAGATAATTTACTACTGTTTTGCATTAAGTATTTTATTAACGGGTATTATTTTTATCTCATCTGCATTGATAATATTTTTAAAAGATATAGGTCAAATAATAAGTGTAATTTTACAGTTTGGTTTCTGGTTAACACCTATTTTTTGGTCATTAGAACAAATTCCAGAAAAGTACAATTTCTATTTAAAGTTAAATCCTTTCTACTATATTATTAATGGTTATAGAGAGGCTTTTATATATAAAACCTGGTTCTGGGAACATCCTTATTTAACTACGTATTTTTGGATTATAGCTATTATCATGTTGATAACAGGTGGAATTATTTTTAGAAGATTACGTCCACATTTTGCTGATTCACTATAAGGAGCAAATAGAAATGGAAAATGAAATTGTTATTAGTATAAAAAATGTCACAAAAGACTATAAATTATATGAAAGTAAGATGGACCGTTTGAAGGAAGCTATCTTTATTAATAAGAAAAAATATTTTAAAGAGTTCTCAGCATTAAAAAATGTATCATTAGAAATAAAACGCGGAGAAACAATTGGATTGATTGGCAAAAATGGCTCAGGAAAATCTACTCTTTTAAAAATACTTACAGGAATCATTACCCCAACAAGTGGTGAACTTGAAGTTAAAGGAAAAATATCTGCTTTATTAGAGCTTGGAGCGGGTTTTAATCCCGAATACACTGGCCTTGAAAACATATACTTAAATGCGACAATCCTTGGTTTTTCAAAAAAACAAATAGATGATAAGCTTCAAGAAATATTGAGTTTTGCTGATATAGGTGATTTTATATATCATCCAGTAAAATTATATTCGAGTGGTATGTTTGTTAGATTAGCATATGCAGTACAGGCATGCATAGACCCAGAAATTCTAATAGTTGATGAAGCATTAGCTGTAGGTGATGCTGCATTTTCGTTAAAATGTATGAATCATATGAAAAAATTGGTAGCGAAAGGTGTTACTGTGATATTAGTAACGCATGATGTACAAGCTATTCGTAGCTTTTGTAGCAGAGTTATCTGGCTTCAACATGGTGAGGTAATTAAGGAAGGCAGTCCAAGCGAAGTAACTTCGGAATATGTAAAAAGTTTGTTTTTAGAAGAAAAATCTGAAAATATGGCAATAGCTAAAAAAGTAAAAAACAATGAAGAAGAAACTGAAAAAGAATTTATCAGATGGGGAAATCATAAGGTTGTGATTAGAAATTTTAATATTTTTAATCAGTCAAACGAGGAAACTGATATTTTATATTGGGGTGAACGAATCTCAATCAAACTTACAGCTGAAATGATACAAACTGATGTAGATTATAAAAATTTAGGATTTGCCTTTAGTTTTAGAAATAAACATGGTCTTGACTTAATTGTATCGACGACTTTTGATGAAGGAATTAGTTTTGAAAACCTTGCAAAGAGTAAGTTTGTTGAAGTGCAATTTGAACTTGAAAATATTTTGACACCTGGTGATTACTCACTAGTTTTATCAGCAGAAGATCGAAGCAAAAATAATCCAAGTTATTATGATTTCATTGAAAATGCAGTTGTCTTCAAAGTTCTAGGAAATAAAAGATTCTTTTCATTAGTACAGCCTCAAATCAAACAATATGTGACTTCAAATGATTAAAGATGAAGGGGAAATAATAATGAGCAAATCAGATATTAATAGTAATGTATATTGGGATGAGCGATTTAAAAATGATTGGGAAGAGTTGGATGGGCACCAGCAAACTGATTTTTTTGTGAATATATTATTGAATAGTTTGCCAGTATGGATGAATAGTTCGCTACAGGATGTAACAGTATGTGATGCAGGGTGTGCAGAGGGGCAAGGAACTCATATTTTTAAAAAGAAACATCAAACTATTGATATTGATGGAATTGATTTTTCTGAAGTTGCAATTGATAAGGCGAAGCTATTATATCCAAATATTAATTTTTTTAAGGATGATATTTATAACCTATCAAAAAGCTACGATATTATTTTCACCTCTAATGTTTTAGAACATTTTGACAATCCGTTTGAAATAGTAAAAAAATTATTAGAGAAGACAAAGCAACATTTAATTATTATGGTTCCATTTCAAGAAGTTGAACGTCTGAGTGAACATTTTTATACTTTCAATTATGACAGTTTTCCAATAGGAATAAGTGATTTTGTGATTTCTTATTTTAAAGAAATTGATTGTCGTTTAATAGAAAGTAGTTTATGGGATGGAAAGCAAGCGATTGTTATCTATACTAAACAATCCTTCTTGACCGAAAACAATAATATTAGCTCAATAGTTACTTTGAACTCTGATTTAGAGTATACAAAAAGTGTAAACGAGATGCTTCATGAGCAAAAAAAAGAAATCTTACAATTAAGTGATTGGGGTTATGAACTTTCAAAAGAAATTAATGGAAAAGATAGATTGATTGAGGAATTAAATGTGAAGGTTGAGCAAATCTCAACATTTTTTCAAAAACAACAACGCGAACTAGGAGATAAGGATCAATTAATTCTGAATCAAAATCAAAAAATTAATGAAGTTTCCTTGTGGGGACAATCTTTATACGAACAGATTATTGAGAAAAATCAAATTATTGAAGAATTGAATAATAAGATTGAAGAGGTCTCAGCGTATATAAGAGAGAATATCAAAGTCGATTAGTAAAGTGGTGATAAAGTAATGATTAATAATGATAAAATTGATATTCAAAAATACCTAGAATTGCACAAAAGATTAAACGAGCATTATTATCAAAATACTTTAGATTACAATAATAAACTTGAAATAGTGCAATCAACTAAAGCATGGAGATTAATGTGTTTAGCACGTAGAATTAATGAGCAATTTTTAAAAGGAAATTCTATTGAAAAAAAACAATTTTTACAGTGGATGAAATTAAAAATATTAAAGAAACCAGTACCAAAAAAATTAGAATTAGCGAGATTTAGCCCTATTCAATTACAAAATATAGAACAGTATAAAATTCCAGAATATAATTTGGAAATTTCATCAGATAGTGAACTTTCTAAAATAGATAGTAGTGAATTATTCACTGGTTATCCTAAGAAAATTGACTTATTTAGATTTCCTGTGATTGAGTGGGATTTTAGGTGGCAACGTCCACAGCAAATTTCTGTTCAATTCGAAAAAAACGGACATAGAGTATTTTATTTTTCAATTGAAACCTTTGGGCTGAAAAATGCCAAGCCAACTTTTGAAGAGGTAGCTAAGCATACTGTTATTAAAGAGTTACAATCTAATATTTATTGGGTGAAATTATGTTCAAAGAATCCTTTAAATGCTTATAGGGATAAAATTGAAGAAGAAGACCTGCAAATTATTAATCAATCTATAGAATATTTAAAGGGAAAATTTAATATTGGTGCAACATATTCAATTCTTGATCTACCATTTTGGGCAAACGTTTCATTAAATCTAGATAATAATATTACAATTTATGATTGTATGGATGACCATGAAGGGTTTTCAACAAATTCAAGTGAAATGTTATCCAATGAAGAAAAATTAATTTATTCTTCTGATATGGTATTGGCGTCATCTCAAAGGCTGTATGAAAAAATGATAGAAAAAAACCCGAATACTCTACTTGTTCGAAACGCAGGAGAGTATAATCATTTTTCAAAAAAAACTTCGGATTTTGCTGAAGAAATAAAGAATTTAAAGGGTCCAATTATCGGATATTATGGTGCTATCTCAGAATGGTTCGATATTAATCTAATTGGGAAATTAGCAAAACGTAATCCTGGTTGGACATTTGTCTTAGTAGGAAATACTTTTGGCTGCGATGTTTCTCATGTAGAGAAAATGCCAAATGTTATTTTAACTGGAGAAGTAACCTATGATAGCTTACCTAGATACTTATATAAGTTTGACGTATGTCTAATTCCTTTTTTAATAAATAATTTAACATTAGCTACGAATCCTGTAAAAGTATATGAATATTTGGCGGCAGGAAAACCTGTAGTTTCAACAAAACTTCCTGAATTAGAATATATGAAAGAATTAGTGTACTTAGCTGATACAGTAGAAAGTTTTGAGACTAGCATTAAACAAAGTTTAATTGAAAATAATAAACAATTATTTGAGGAAAGAAAAAAATATGCTGCTGCTAATACATGGGAAACTAGATATCACGAAATTGAACAATACATTGTTAATCAACAACCCAAGGTAAGTATTGTTATTGTTACGTTTAATAACTGGTCATATACGAAGCAGTGTTTAGAAAGTTTGATTCATAATAATGAATATTCAAACTTTGAGATAATTATTGTTGATAATAATTCTACAGATGAGACAAAATTGCAATTAGCCCGAATTGCAAACCCTAACATTAAGGTTCTTTTTTCACCTGTCAATCTAGGGTTTGCAGGAGGAAATAAAGCAGGCTGTAACCTAGCTACAGGTGAATATATTATTTTATTAAACAACGATACAATCGTCACACAAAATTGGATTGAAAAACTTATTAAGCCGTTAAAAGAAAATACTCAAATTGGTATGGCTGGTCCAGTTTCAAATTCTGTAGGAAATGATCAAATGTTAGATTTTTGTATAGCAAATCCTATTTCTGGACCATCTAGATTATGGCTACAAGATTTTAATCAATTTAATAAAGGGAAATTTAGATATACAGATTTATTAGGTTTTTATTGTGTGGCTATAAAAAAAGAAGTGTATGAAAAAGCAGGCGATTTAGATACTAATTATGGAATTGGCATGTTTGAAGATGATGATTACTGCGAGAAAGTAAAAAGTTTAGGCTATAAATTAGTAATTGTTGAAGATGTCTTTATTTATCATCATGGCAGTGTTAGTTTCAAAAAATTACAGTCAGAGCATTACAGGAATATTTGGGAAAAAAATAAAAGCTATTTTGAACAAAAATGGAATAAGAGTTGGGAGATGCCTAAGCCACCAAGCTCTTTATTTTTAAATTTAGTAGATTCAACGTCTATTGCTACTAAAGTTAAAGAAATACAAAAGGAAGTTATTGTAATTATAGGTGAATGGTCAAGCGACAATCTATTACTTAAACAATTTGTAGAAAATAAAACTAATGAAAATCAGTTAGTGATAGTTGTTACAAAACTTTACAATGGGGAAGCGTATCACGGACTTCGAAAGGTAACAGAAAATCTTTATATTACTAATACAATTGATCTTATAACAAAAATTACATTCCATGAAAAAATCCAATTTAATGATTATATTGATGCAAGTAAATTGAAAGCAATTAAAGAGCTTATAAAATCACAAGAGTCTAGAAATAATTAATAAAGGTTTGAAATCTAATGGGATTAATGACGAAAATTTCAAGAGTATTACAAAATAAACCAGAGATAATACAAAGAAAAATTATCAATAAATTGCCTCGTAGTATAAAAGGGAAAGTACTAAGATTTCCAAAAGAAAGTGTTTTAAAAAAACAAATACTTGATGCTTTAGAAGGGAACGAAGGGAAAATCTTTATTTTCCCTGCTCCATCTTGCCCATGGGGATATATGTTCCAAAGACCTCAGCAAATTGCCAGAGCATTAGCAAAGGAAGGACATATTGTTTTTTATATGATAGATACATCGTTTCCTTATGAGCCAGATTGGTATGTTCGGGGCTTATTAGAAGTAGAGCCTAATTTGTATTTATTCAATGATAATAATAATGGTACGACGTTAATAAAAAGCTGTGCAAACGAGCAAGTATTTATTTGGCAATATTGGCCACACCAATTAAACACAATTAGTAATTGGGAGGGGCTCTATACGAATATTTTTAAGATATACGATTGCATAGACTATATTGATACATTTGATACGTATGATAATATTTTAAAAGATTTCGAGAAGTCTGTTGAAGAATGTGATTGTCTATTAGCTACAGCAAAATCAATTAAAAAAGATTTATCTAAATTCAATAAAGATGTTTTATATTTACCGAATGCAGTTACGATAGAAGATTTTGTGGATTATGATTTATTTGATTGGTCAGAATTAGAAAAAGTTAAAATAGCAGATAAAAAAATTATTGGTTATTATGGTGCAATTGCTGAATGGTTTGATTTTGAAACAGTAAAGTATATGGCAAAATCTAATCCAGATTGGACAATTGTATTAGTAGGAGAGGTTTATCCTACAGTTGAGAAGCAGGTAGAGGAACTAAAGCAAACAGGTAAAGTAGAGGTTTTGAAACGAGTTTCATATAATAAAATTCCGCATTTACTAAGCCTGTTTGATGTAGCTATTTTACCGTTTTTGATCAATGAGATTACATTGAGTACTTCTCCAGTTAAAGTTTTTGAATATTTAGCAGGGGGAAAGTGTGTAGTTAGTACACCATTGCCAGAAGTTTTAGAGATAGAAGGCGTCTTTATAGGAAATTCAAAAGAAGAATTTGAAAGACAAGTGAAAGCAGCATTGTGCATAGGAATGGAAAAGAACCATGTTGAAATGCTTCGTAAAGTAGCCGAGCAACATACATGGCAAAAACGTGTAAGAAAAATAAATGAGATTATTTGAGAGGAATTATGAAAAAAATATTAATTTTTGATCGAATAAATTCTTCAAAATTTCCAGGTGGAGATACAGTACAAATTAATGCTATAAAAGATTTTTTAATCAGTCATAACTACAATGTTACAATTAGTGACAATCCTCTAGAGAATTTAAGTGAACATGATTATGTTTTTATCTTTAATTTAACCAATCCGTTAGAAGCTTATGTATGTATGAAGGCTTGTGAGAGATATAATAAACCTTACATACTTTTCCCAGTTTATTGGAATTTAGATTCTTTAAAAATGCCTTTTCAATTTAATGTGAAATCAATTGCAAAAAAGGTATTACCAGGATTTTTGAAATCCTTTGTTAGAGCATCTAGATTTTTTAAAATGAATACTGAGATTGTTCAATCTTTAAAAATTACAAAAACGGAATTATTTAATATTGAGAAATGTATTAAATGCATTTTAAAGAATGCTTATTATATTTGTCCTAACTCTTTTGCAGAATTAGATCATTTAGAAGATAATTTCAATTTAAGTAGCCTAAATAAAAAAATAAAAATTATCTATAATGGGATTGATTTAAAAAAGTTAGATGCTATCAATCAAGATGATGCTATAAAATTAAAATATAATTTACCTGAAGATTATATTTGCTGTGTAGGTGGAATTGGTCCGAGAAAAAATCAGTTGAATTTAGTAAAAGCAGCTAATAGAACAGAGGTTAATATAGTAATAATTGGTAAGCCAACTCAAGGATATGAAGCATATTTTGAAAATGTAAAAAAAATAGCTAAAGATAATGTGTATTTTCTAAGTCACTTGCCACAAGACGAAGTGTTTAAAATTATTAAGAGCAGTAAAGGACATATTCAACCAAGTTTTATAGAAACCCCAGGATTAGCTTCTTTGGAGGCAGTTGTTTTAGGGATTCCAATAATCCTGAGTGACACAAAGCCTGTTGCGGAGTATTTCGGAACAGATGGATTATATTGTAATCCGCGTGCTATTAAAGAGATAGAATTAAATTTAAAAAAATTATATAGAGGCGAAGGTATAATAGGTGTCTCAGTTAAGAAATATAGAGAAAGATTTAGATGGGATGCTGTTTTACAAGATATCATAGATTTATTAAAGTAATTTTACTAAATTCTTTAAGTAGGAATGTCTTTACAAGTGTATAAAAGGTTATAATAGTAAATTTGTCCATAATAACATGGAATTTGAAACTCAATACACATGAACGACTTTATTAAGATATCACTTTGATCAGCTATTAAAGGTTGAGACACTCCTTTAAACAGAGGGTCAAAACAACAAAAGTAATTTTGCATCTAATGATTTAATGTAAGTTTAACATTTAGGAGGATAGACATAAATGGAAGGGTTTCTGGAGATATCTAAGCATCTTATTTATAGCATATTAATGTTTTTATTATTTTGGAGTCTAGGGAAGATAATTATAAGAGATAAATTCATAGATAATAAATTTACATTTCATTTAGATATTTTTATATCAACTATAATGGGAATGTCGATTGTTATATTTTACATTACAATTTTAAGTATCTTAGGTATAGCATATAAACCTTTAATATTGATAATATTATTAGGATTTTATGGACTTAGATATTTTAAATATAATGTGAAGCTCTATTTGAATATAGCTTTATTATTTCTTATATTTTTGCCTATTTTAAGCTTAACTTTATATTCTCCTACACATTGGGATGATATAAGTTATCATTTACCTATTACTCAATCTTTATTAGATTTAGGGAATTTGAGTGGTAATGAGTTCATTAGATATCCATATTTTCCATTAAATGCAGAAATGTTATTTACCTTTGGAATGGTTTTTAATGTAAAAGTGGCACAGCTGATCTCAAGTATTTGTTTATTTACTCTTTGTTTAGGTATATACGGATTTATTCAAAAGAAAACAAATTCCAAAATTTACAGTGTTCTTGGTTTTATTGCAGTAATTTCTAGTCAGTTACTAGTTTTTTTAAGCTCTGTAAGTTATGTAGATATAATTTTAGCTACGTTTATTACAGCTGCTATTATTTTAATATTAGAGTATTTTGAAAATAAAATAAATTATTTCATGTACATTTCAGGAATTTTTTTAGGCGTTGCTGCTGGGATTAAGTATACAGCTCTCATTACTTGTGTTATTGCGGGATTTATTTTTATATTGGCGATTTATGTATATAAAGTCAAGATTAAAGATTTATTTAAATTTATCGGTATTGTGAGCTTAGTAGGGATACCGTGGTACATAAGAACTTTTATTTATACAGGTAATCCTGTATGGCCTTTTATGAGCAGTATTTTTGGTATCGGAGATATTTGGAATGAAGATGATTATATAGGACAGTTTCAGGATTTTGAAGTAAATGGTATGGAAAAAAATGGTTTTAACTTACTGAGAATACCAATATATTTAAGTAGTATATCAACAGAAGCTATTGCTTTAAACATGATTTTATGGTTTGGTTTTTTAATATTTATAGTTTATATGAAAAAAAATAAAGAACATTTCTTTTTGTTATTATTTATTACTTTATATACATCTTCTTGGTTTTATTCTGTAAATTTACCAAGATATTATGCACTAATTATTCCTACTTTAACATTAACTTGTGTTTTAGGATTTATTTATTTTTTAGAACAATTTAAAGATAAAAAAATAAAAAATACTATATTAATATTACTAATTGTAAGTTTGTTAATATCTCCAGTAAAGTATATAGAAAATAAAATAGAAGTAGATGGGATGCCACCTTTAACTTTAGAGGAAGACAATAGATATTTAAGTAATAAGTTACCTACCTATAATGGCACAATTTTTAGTGAAAATTTAGATGGGAAAACTTATGCTTTACTAAATGAAAATATGTATTATTACGCAAATGGAAAATCAATTGGGGATTGGTTTGGTGCAGCAAGATATTCAGATATATTAGGTGTGTTAGATAATGAGGAGAAAATTTATGCTCATTTAAACCAATTAGAAGTAAGTTATCTTTTAATAAATAAACTAAGGTTGGCAGAAAATCAGCTCCGTTTATTAGATTACAATACATATTTTTCAAAAATCTATGAAGATGACAGTGTTGTAATATTTGAACTGAAGTAGAAAGACTCGCACGAAAGGTTAGACTGATTTTGTGAAATTCTATCAAAATAATTATTATTTATGTAAATGAATTATTGAATAAAAAAATGATTTAATAAAAGTTGTAATCTGTTGATAGCAGATATGAATTTGCATTTATTATCTCATCATATGTATAAGAAGGATAAAATTGGCTAACCAGCAAGTCTATTTTGATATTTGTGATGAAAGGGGATAATTAGTCGACAGGTATAATAATTTAAATCTTGATCCATAACCAAGTATATGTTTCTTAGAAGTTAATTTAAAATATTAGTTTTAGGAGAAAAATAAATGAATATATTAGTTATTATCCCTGCATTTAACGAAGAAGAAAATATTGGTAAGCTGATTCGTAAAATACAAGAGATAAAATATAAAAATAATGTGGATATTGTTATAATAAACGATCAATCAACAGATGAAACATCTCCTATATGCAAAAAAATGGATGTTGACATATTAGATCTTCCTTGTAATTTGGGTATTGGTGGGGCCGTTCAAACAGGTTACAAATATGCAGCATTACATAATTATGATATTGCGATACAGGTAGATGGAGATGGTCAGCATAATCCAGAATATATTGAGAACTTAATAGGACCGATTATACAAGGTAAATCTGATATGGTAATAGGTTCAAGGTATATTGAACATCTAGGTTTTCAATCGACAGGTGTAAGAAGAATGGGTATTTGGTATTTAAAAAATCTAATAAATATACTTACCGGATTAAAAATAACAGATCCAACTTCTGGATACAGAGCATGTAATAAAGAAATAATTCAAATATTTGCATCAAACTATCCTAAGGATTACCCAGAGCCAGAGTCTATTATGTTTATAAAAAGAAAAGGATTAAAAATTTCGGAAGTGCCAGTTATTATGAATGAAAGAGAAGGGGGAGAATCATCGATAAATTTCAATCGTTCTATTTATTATATGATAAAAGTTTCATTAGCAATAGTATTTGATAAAATAAGGAAAGAATCATTTTAGGTGACATCATGATATCAATAAAATTACAGTTAATACTTTTAATAATCATTTTAGTAGCTATTGTTCAATTAATCAGAATGATTACACGTTATAAATTAGACTTGAAATATGCGTTATTATGGCTCTTATTATCATTAACATCTTTACTTTTGGTAATATTTCCGAGTATCTTATATTATATAACAGATTTATTAAGCATTGAAACACCTACTAATGCATTGTTTTTGTTGTCTAACCTTCTAATTTTAGCGATTATATTTAGTTTAACTATTGCATTATCTAGAGCTTCAAATAAAGTCAAAGATCTTTCTCAAGAACTTGGAATTTTAAAATATGAGTTTGAATCATTACGAAAGAATTTGGAGAAAGAATGATTATATGAATATTATTTTATTTATTTCGAATGTTTTGTTATTGGTAGTTGGACAAACTTTGTGGAAAATAGGCGCAGAAAAAATAGAAATATCAGGATTAAAATCTATAATTAATGTTATTTTGTCACCATGGATTATCGGTGGGGGAGTTTTATATGTAATAGCCACTGCTATTTGGCTGTATTTATTATCGAAACTACCACTAAGTTTAATATATCCATTACAAAGTGTTGCGTATATTATTGCACTATTTGTTGCTTTGCTTGTATTTAAAGAGGTTATTCCTATCACAAGATGGGTAGGTGTAGCTGTTATTTTATTTGGTGTATATTTAGTTGCAAAATAAAAGGAGTTTTTTATTATATGAAAGGTATTATCCTTGCAGGTGGAAGTGGCACCCGTTTATATCCATTAACTAAGTCGGTGTCCAAACAGTTATTACCGGTATATGACAAACCGATGATTTATTACCCTCTTTCTGTATTAATGTTAGCTGGAATAAAAGATATTTTAATTATCTCTACACCAGAAGATACACCAAGGTTTGAACAATTACTTGGTGATGGACAAGAATTAGGTATTTCATTATCCTATGCTGTACAACCTTCCCCAGATGGGTTAGCACAGGCATTCATTATTGGAGAAGAATTCATCGGAAATGAATCAGTCGCATTGATTTTAGGAGATAATATTTTCTACGGTCATAAATTTACAACGATGCTTGAACGAGCTGCTACACGAGAAAGTGGGGCTACTGTATTTGGTTACAATGTTAAGGATCCTGAGCGTTTTGGTGTTGTAGAATTTAATGCAGATGGCAAGGCAATTTCTATTGAAGAGAAGCCTAAATTTCCTAAATCAAGCTATGCTGTAACAGGATTGTACTTCTATGATAATAGTGTAGTGGAAATAGCAAAATCTATAAAGCCATCATCTCGTGGAGAACTAGAAATTACAGATGTTAATAAAGCTTATTTAGAAGCGGAGGATCTTCATGTAGAATTATTAGGACGAGGTTTTGCTTGGCTAGATACAGGAACACATGAATCTTTATTAGAAGCTTCTACTTTTATTGAAACGATTGAACAACGACAAAGTTTAAAAGTTGCTTGTTTAGAAGAGATTTCTTATCGTAAAGGCTATATTTCAAAAGAACAATTAATTAAATTAGCAGAACCATTGAAAAAGAATGCATATGGTCAATATTTGATTGATTTAGCAAATCGTAATTAATTATCGAAAGAAGTGGATACTTTGAAGGAAATAAATACAATTTTTAAGGATGCATTTATTTTAGAGCCTAAAGCATTTGAGGATCATCGAGGCTTTTTCATGGAGAGCTATAATGCAAAAGTGTTTGAGGAGTTAGAATTAAAATTTGAATTTATACAAGATAACCATTCTCTATCCGTTGAGTCAGGTACTTTACGAGGAATGCATTATCAATTAGAGCCTTATGCACAAACAAAATTAGTTCGTGTAGTTCGAGGAGCAATTTATGATGTAATCGTAGATATTCGTAAAGGGTCGCCTACATATGGACAATGGCAAGGTTTTATTCTGTCTGAGGATAATAAACGTCAATTATTAGTACCGAAAGGCTTCGCGCATGGATTTTGTACATTAGTTAATAATACAGAAGTCATTTACAAGGTGGATAATTACTATTCTGCTGAACATGATCGCGGAATTGCTTGGAATGATCCAGATTTAAATATAGACTGGCCAACATCTAATCCAATCTTATCTGAAAAAGATACAAATCATCCAAATTTAAAGGATGCCGATAATAACTTTGTTTATTGATTTAAAGGAGCTTAAATATGAAAATTCTAGTAACAGGTGGAGCTGGATTTATCGGAAGTAACTTTGTTAATTACATGGTTGATAAATACCCTCAATATTCTATTGTTAATGTTGATGCTCTAACATATGCAGGAAATTTAGAAAATCTAAAGCAATGTGAAGGGAAGTCTAATTATCAATTCGTCAAGGCGGATATTACAGATGCTAAGACAATGGATCAACTAATAGGTGACGGAGTTGATGCGGTTATCAACTTCGCAGCAGAATCACATGTAGATCGTAGTATTACGAACCCTGGCATTTTTGTGCAAACAAATATTCAAGGGACTCAAGTATTATTAGATGCAGCAAAAAAATATAAGATCAAAAAGTACTTACAAGTGTCTACTGATGAGGTTTATGGAACTTTAGGAGAAGACGGTTACTTTACTGAACAAACTCCACTATCACCAAATAGCCCTTATAGTGCAAGTAAGGCGGGGGCAGATTTATTAGTACTAGCATATCATGAAACATTTGGTCTACCTGTAAATATAACACGTTGCTCAAACAACTACGGATCATTCCATTTCCCAGAAAAATTGATTCCATTAATGATTATTAATGCATTAAATGATAAAAAACTTCCGGTATATGGAGATGGTAAGAATGTTCGTGACTGGCTACATGTAACAGACCATTGTAGCGCGATCGATTTAGTTCTTCATAAAGGTGTAACTGGTGAGGTTTATAATGTAGGTGGGCATAATGAAAAAACTAACCTAGAAGTTGTGAAAGAAATTTTAAAGCAGCTTGATAAACCAGAATCATTAATTCAATATGTAGAAGATCGTTTAGGTCATGATCGCCGTTATGCAATTGATCCAACTAAACTTCAACAAGAGTTAGGTTGGGAGCCACAATATACATTTGAAACAGGCTTAAAAGAAACTGTGCAATGGTATTTGGATAATCAGGATTGGTGGGAAAATATCATTTCAGGTGATTATCAAAACTATTATACAGAGCAATATGGTGGTAAATTATAATGAAGATTATGGTGACAGGTGCTAATGGACAGCTAGGTCAGGAGCTTGTTAAGCAATTATCTAATAGTCAACATGAGTTATATGCATTTACAAAGCAAGAATTAGATATCACCAATATAGAACAAGTGACTAATGTATGTAATAATGTTCTACCAGATATTATTATTAATGCCGCTGCCTATACAAATGTAGATGGGGCGGAAACAAACCGAGAGCTAGCTTTTCAAGTAAATGCAACAGGACAGCGCAATTTAGCTGTGGCAGCTGAAAAAACTGGGGCAAAAATTTGTTATATTAGTACAGACTATGTTTTTAATGGTCAAGCAGATTCTCCTTATAATGAATATATGAATGTAGAACCGTTAGGCGTATATGGACAATCTAAATACGCTGGTGAGTTTTTAACACAAACTTTAAGCACTAAATATTTTATTGTGAGAACGGCGTGGGTTTATGGTGAATTTGGTCCGAATTTCGTTAAAACGATGTTGAAGTTAGCTGAGGAGAAGACAGAATTAGGCGTTGTCTATGATCAAGTTGGTTCTCCTACCTACACAGTTGATTTGGCTGAGTTTTTAATTGAATTGGTACAAACTGAGAAGTACGGAGTCTATCATTGTACGAATAGTGGGACATGTTCCTGGTATGAATTTGCAAAAGAGATTTTTAATATTGCTAATAAAAATATTATTGTTAATCCTTTAACCTCAGAACAATTCCCCAGACCTGCTAAACGCCCTGTATATTCTGTATTAGGAGATTTAGCGGTAAAAGTAAATGGCTTTACTCCTAGAAGGCATTGGAAAGAAGCGTTATACGAATATATAAACAAAAATAACAATCTCCTTTAGATTGTTATTTTTGTTTTTAAAGCTATAATTAAATTGTATTATAAATGGAATAGAGGGATAATTTGGCTAATATAGCTGTTCAAATAGTTACATATAATAGTGCGAACTTTATTAAAGCTTGTTTAGATTCAGTAATTTTACAATCATATCCGGTTGAGAAAATAATAGTGATCGATAATAATTCAAATGATTCTATTAAAGATATTGTGTCCCATTATTCAAATGTTTACTTTGTTCAAAATAGCGTGAATAACGGATTTGTAGGGGGGCATAATCAAGCTTTAAATTACACAAATACAGATTATGTTTTAGTTTTAAATCCAGATGTGATATTAGATAAATATTATATTGAGTTTATTATGGAATATATGCAGCAAAATGAAAATGTCGGTGCTACAACAGGTAAATTATACAGAGACTTAGATAAACATATAATTGATAGTACGGGCATTAATATAAAGAAAAATCGTCGTGCCATTGATCGTGGTAGTGGTGAAGTGGATAATAGGCAGTATGATTCTTCTATAAACGTTTTTGGCGTTTCTGGGGCAGCTGCGGTTTATAGGAGAGAAATGATCCATATGATTTCCTTTGAAGAGCAATTTTTTGATGAAAGTTTTTTCGCCTATAAAGAAGATGTAGACGTTAGTTGGAGAGCAAGATTAGCAGGTTGGGAAATATGTTTAGTCCCTAAAGCAATAGCAGAACATGAACGAGGCTGGAAGGATAATCAGTCAAGGAAGAACATTTCCCTTAAAACAAGAAAACATTCCTATATAAATAGACATTATTATGTGATCAAAAATGATAATTTATTATACTTTTTACTGCACTTTCCTTTTATTTTCATATATGAAGTATCTTGTTTAGTTTATATGTTCCTCAAAGAACCAAAGCTTTTTAGTGCATATAAACTTCTTTTTAAAGAATACAAAGCTTTAAAAATCAAGAGAAAGTTTATTCAATCATATAGAAAGGCTCCTTTTAAAAAAAATTATCAATATTTTAAAGGAATATGGTGAAAGAATAAAATGGATTTAAGTGTAGTAATCGTTAATTATAATACTAAAAAGCTAACAATTGATTGTATTCAATCTATTTTAGACTCAAAACTGAATGTTCAATATGAGATTTTTGTAGTAGATAATGCTTCTTCAGATGGCTCAGTAGAACAAATCCAAAGTATGTTTCCTGAAGTGAATGTTATATCAAATAAAGAAAATGTGGGCTTTTCAAAAGCGAATAATCAAGCGATAAAAGCATGTAATAGTCGATATGTATTATTGTTAAATTCTGATACAATAGTTAATGAAAATACATTAGATGAAATGATTCACTTTATGGATGTAGAATCGAATGTTGGTGCTGTTGGCTGTGAAGTCAACTTACCAGATGGGACTTTAGATAAGGCCTGTCATAGGGGGTTCCCTAATCCTGAAGCATCTTTATATTATATTATAGGTTTAGCAAAGAAATTTCCTAATAGCCCCAAATATAATAGCTATCATAAAAGTTATATGAATATGCATGAGGTACATGATATTGATTGTTTAGTTGGGGCTTTCATGATGGTAAGAAGAGAAGTAATTGAGCAAGTGGGTCTTTTAGATGAAGAATTTTTTATGTATGGGGAAGATATAGACTGGTGTTATAGAATAAAAGAAGCCGGTTGGCGAATTGTTTATAATCCTACTGTTTCAATTGTTCATTATAAAGGGGCAAGTAGTAGGAGAAAACCATTTAAAATTGTTTATGAGTTTCATAGAGCAATGTATTTATTCCATAAAAAGCATTTTAAAACGAAATATAACTTTTTAGTTAATGGTGTAGTTTATACAGGAATTATACTAAAACTAACATTCGCTACAATAAGTAACCTTCTAAAAAGAGTTCGTTAATTTAAATAAACTAAAAAAGGTGATTAAAGTGATAAGAGGGAAAGAGCGCTTTATTACACAACTATACATGACAACAGATTTTCTTTTTATTCAAGTATCATTTGTTGTTGCATGGTATTTTCGCTTTGTGATTAATAAAGAGCAACAAGGATCATATTTGCCATTAGCAGATTACTTCATTTGGAACATTGTTTACTCTGTTGCATTTTTGGCTATTGGTTTTTTAATTGGCTTATATGTTCCGAAAAGGAAAATGAGGTTTGCAAATGAAGTTTCTAAAATAGTTCAAGTGCAAATTTATAGTATGTTTGTTTTATTAAGTGTTTTATTTATTGTTAAAACGATTGATATATCTCGGATGTTCTTAGCAATATATTTATTTGTAGGATTTTTGATTATTGTTACGTATCGTTTTTTTGTTAAGCAATTTTTAAGAGCAATGAGAAAAAAAGGCTATAATCAACAGTTTGTTTTAATTTTAGGAGCGGGCTCTATCGGAAAAAGGTATTTAGAGAACTTGGATAATCATCCTGAATACGGGCTTAGAGCAATTGGTTTTTTAGATGATTTTAAACAAATTAATAGAGAACAGAAAATATTAGGTGAAATAGAGGATTTATCGACAACACTAGAAAATACAATAATTGACGAAGTGGTAATTGCGTTACCCTTAACTGCATTTTCAAAATATCATCAAATTATTGAAATGTGTGAGAAAGCGGGTGTTCGTGTATCTATTGTTCCAGATTTTTACGATATACTACCTGCTACCCCGCATTTTGAAAGTTTTGGAGATTTACCAGTCATTAATGTCAGAGATATACCTTTGGATGAATATGTAAATAGAGTACTGAAACGTATATTTGATATTGTTTTTGCGCTTTGTGCAATAATTATTACATCACCTATACTATTGGCAATCGCAATTGGCGTGAAATTAACTTCTCCAGGTCCTATTTTTTTCAAACAAGAGCGTGTAGGGCTTAATCGTAGAACGTTTTATATGTATAAATTTAGATCTATGAAGTATATGTCTGTCGAGGCCTCTAATACGCAATGGACTGTTGAAAATGACCCAAGAAGGACTAAATTTGGTACTTTCCTAAGAAAAACTAGTCTTGATGAGTTTCCCCAATTTTTTAATGTATTGAAAGGAGATATGAGTATTGTAGGACCTAGACCTGAACGACCATATTTTGTCGATCAATTTAAAGAGGAAATTCCCAAATATATGATAAAACATCATGTGAGACCAGGTATTACTGGATGGGCTCAAGTAAGCGGATTACGTGGAGATACTTCAATTGAAGAACGAATAGAGCATGATATTCAGTATATTGAAAATTGGACATTGTTATTTGATATTAAAATTATTATGAAGACTATCGTAAATGGATTTGTAAATAAAAATGCATACTAACTGAAGTGTCTATGGAGATGGGAGTACATTGTTCAATAAAGACCTTGGTACTTCTAGTTTGGGTTAGAAAAAAAGTAGTTTCATTTTTAATGTGAATCAAACAATTGAGATTTTATTTGATCAAATATTTAATGAACGAAACGGAAAATAAATTTCGTTAATTTTTTTAGGAAGTGATGCTTTATGAGAAAAATCCGCAAAGCCATTATTCCAGCAGCAGGGCTTGGGACACGCTTTTTGCCAGTTACAAAAGCAATGCCAAAAGAGATGTTACCCATTGTAGACAAACCGACGATCCAATACATTGTGGAAGAAGCTATCGACTCTGGAATTGAAGATATCATTATCGTAACTGGTAAAGGCAAACGTGCAATCGAAGACCATTTCGATAATGCACTGGAGCTTGAGACGAACCTTATTGAAAAAGGAAAACTTGAAATGCTCGAAAAGGTGCAAGAATCTGCGAATGTAGAAATCCATTATATTCGTCAAAAAGAACCACTTGGACTAGGGCATGCGATTTGGTGTGCGCGTAAATTTATTGGTGATGAGCCGTTTGCTGTATTGCTTGGTGATGATATTGTGAAAAGCGAAGAGCCTTGTTTAAAACAATTAATGAATCAATATGAGAAAACATTGTCAAGTGTCATTGGCGTGCTAGAAGTGCCAGATGAAGATGTACATCGTTATGGTGTTATTGATCCAGTAAACAGTAATACTCGATTAATGCAGGTTACACAATTTGTTGAAAAGCCTAAATTAGAGGATGCACCATCGAATTATGCAATTATTGGACGTTATGTATTAACACCTGAAATCTTCCGTTTTTTAGACGAGAAGAAAAAAGGCAAGGGTGGCGAGATACAGTTAACGGATGCTATTGAATCTTTAAATGGTATTCAACGAGTATTTGCCTATGAGTTTGAGGGTCGTCGCTATGATGTAGGTGAACAATTAGGGTTTATCGAAACAACGATTGATTTTGCCTTAGAACGTGAAGATTTAAGTGAAGGTGTAAAAGAAATCATCTTAAAAAAAGCAAAACAGTTAAGTGGTGAAACTTTATGATATTAGTTGTTGGTGGTGCTGGTTATATTGGTAGTCATTTTGTTAAAGAGTTAGTAAAGACTCATGAAGTAGTAGTGCTCGATAATCTAAGCACGGGTCACCAATGGGCTGTAGATGCAAGAGCTACTTTCGTACAAGGTGATTTAGGCGATTCTTCTACCGTTCAACAAATTGTTGATACATACAATATTGAAGCGGTATTGCATTTTGCTGCATTTAGCTTAGTAGGCGAGTCTGTGATTGATCCTATGAAGTACTATGAAAATAATGTAACTGCTACTTTGAATTTATTAAAAGTAATGAAGGAAAACAAAATTGATAAGTTTATCTTTTCTTCTACTGCTGCAACGTATGGGATGCCAACTGTTGATTTCATTGATGAAGAAACGCCTACTAATCCTATTAATCCATATGGGCGCTCTAAATTAATGGTGGAGCAAATGCTTGCAGATTTTGCGGAAAGCTATCAGATGAGATATGTAGTATTACGATACTTTAACGCTGCTGGTGCGTATGAAACAGCTGAAATTGGTGAAAGTCATTCTCCAGAAACACATTTAATTCCAATTATTCTTCAGCATTTTTTAGGGCAAAGAGAATCCATTTCAGTATTTGGTACTGACTATGATACACCTGACGGTACTTGTATTCGTGATTATATCCATGTTACAGATTTAGCAAATGCCCATTTACTGGCTCTTGAAGGTTTGCTAAATGGTACTATTGAAACGGCAACTTATAATTTAGGGAATGGGAACGGCTACTCTGTAAAAGAAGTTATTGAAACATGTGAGCGTATTACAGAAAAAAAAGCCATTGTGCAATATGTAGAACGAAGAGCAGGTGATCCTGCTAAGTTAGTTGCCAATGCTGATAAAATCTATTGTGAATTAGGATGGAAGGCTCAATTTGGTATCACGGATATTGTAAAAAGCGCATGGAATTGGCATAAGAAATAATGGCATTAAATAACCAACTCGATAAGGCTCGAGTTGGTTTTCTTTTTGCAATATGGCATAATATACATATCAAATTTTACCTTAAGAAGTGAGGATTCTATAGTGCTAACAGAAATTGTTAAAACAACATTGCTGAATTGTTCACTAGACGATAGTGATATATTACGGTATAAAGATCGCGTAAAGAGGATTCATGACACTTTACCACAATATCCATTAACTGGATGGATGGATTCCCCATTACAAAATCAAGAAGCACTGCTTAATTCTATTGAACGAGTTGCGAGTGAGGTACGTGCTTGTGCGGATGTACTTGTCGTTGTCGGAGTTGGTGGATCATTTTTAGGGGCACGAGCAATACAAGAAGCGTTAATGCCTTATTTTGGTCTAGCCAAAGGTAGCATTGAGGTTGTTTATGTTGGTCTTAATATGAGCGGTGCATATATTAAGGAACTACTTGAGTATTTAGATAAAAAACAAGTATATGTTAATGTGATTTCAAAGTCAGGTGGTACGATGGAGCCTGCGTTGGCATTTCGTGTTATGCGTTTATATATGGAAGAGCGTTATGGTGATAAGGCAATTGAGCGCATTATTGTGACGACAGATGCTGAAAATGGGATTTTGAAGGGGATTGCAGATCATGCTGGTTATCGCCAATTTGTAATCCCCAATGATATTGGTGGGCGTTATTCCGTGCTAACGCCTGTAGGTTTACTACCGGTAGCAGTAGCGGGAGTTAATATTCGTGCTTTAATGGATGGTGCACGCTACGCAGCTACAGAGTTAGCAGAATCAGATTTAGAACATAACGATGCATATAAATATGCTGTTATGCGACATATGCTTTATGAGAAAGGATTTACGATTGAGTTGCTTGCTTCCTTTGAACCTGGTTTAAATAAATTCCATGAATGGTGGAAGCAGTTATTTGGTGAAAGTGAAGGGAAGGAGCATAAGGGACTCTATCCTTCAACGGTGAATTTCTCAACAGATTTACATGCGATTGGGCAGTTTATTCAAGAGGGAAGTCGTGTAATGTTTGAAACATTGTTACATTTCCATAAAATTGAGGGAGATTTAGCTGTACCGTTTGATGCTCGGAATGAGGATGGATTAAATTATTTATCGGCTCGCACTTTTAATGAGATTAATGCCATTTCCAAACAGGGAACAGCACTTGCGCATGCAGAGGGAAAGGTACCTGTTATTCAGCTTGAATTACCGAAGCTTGATGCGTATCACTTAGGTTATTTGATTTATTTCTTTATGAAGGCTTGTGCGATGAGTGCGTGCTTGCTAGAGGTTAATCCATTTGATCAGCCCGGAGTTGAGGCGTATAAACGTAAAATGCTAGAGTTGTTGAAAGAAGAGAAGGTGTCAAAGTAATGGTTAATGTTCATGAATTATATAATCAGTGGATAGAGATGAATCTACCTAGTTATTTAACAGAGGAGCTAGCATCTATTGCTAATGATAATAGTTTAATAGAAGATCGCTTTTATCAATATGTATCCTTTGGTACTGGGGGAATGCGTGGTGTTTTAGGTGCTGGAACAAACCGTATGAACGTTTATACCATTCGTCGTGTCGCAGAAGGGCTTGCTCGTTATATCGAATCGAATGGAGAAGCAGCTAAAGAACGTGGAGTTGTTGTTGCTTATGATACACGTCATTTCTCTTATGAATTTGCATGTGAGACTGCACGTGTATTAGGGGCACATGGTATTCGTTCATATGTTTATAAGGAAGCACGACCAACACCGCAGTTATCGTTTACGGTACGTGAGTTACATGCCTATGCGGGTGTTGTCATAACGGCTAGCCATAATCCTAAACAGTATAATGGTTTTAAGGTGTATGGTAAGGACGGTGCACAACTAACACCTCAATTTGCTAATGACATCGTAGAACATATGGAAAATATCGAGGATATATTCGCTATTAAGGTATCAGA
Source organism: Lysinibacillus sp. NPDC096212 (assembly GCF_044763105.1). Taxonomy (NCBI): domain Bacteria; kingdom Bacillati; phylum Bacillota; class Bacilli; order Caryophanales; family Bacillaceae; genus Lysinibacillus; species Lysinibacillus sp. NPDC096212. Next base: position 86,040 of record NZ_JBIWFQ010000019.1, read on the forward strand.
ACTAGAGCAACTTGAGCAGAAAGAAATTTTGATTTGGCTTGGAAGCGATATGGATACGGCATATTTAGAGCGTCTTTTAACATTAAAGGACAATGATGATATTGCTCTAGATATGAAGCTTGTTTATACGCCATTACATGGTGCTGGTTTAGTACCAGTTAGTGAGGGACTACAGGCTTTTGGTTTTCAGCACATACATATTGTGAACGAACAAGCTGTACAGGATGGGGCTTTTCCCACAGTTTCTTATCCAAATCCAGAGGAGCCTGCTGCTTTTGCGTTAGCAATGGAACTAGGGAAGAAAGTAGGCGCAGATCTATTATTAGCAACAGATCCTGATGCGGACCGATTAGGAGTGGCCGTGAAGAATGGTGAGGGCTATGAACTATTAACGGGAAATCAGCTTGGTGCACTATTATTACATTATTTACTGTCAACAAAAAAATCGAAAGGCACATTACCAGACAATGGAGTAATGTTAAAAACTATTGTAACGTCTGAACTAGGATCAATGATTGCCAAACAGTTTGGTGTAACAACAGAGAATACGTTGACAGGCTTCAAATATATCGCTGAAAAAATTGAGGAGTATGAAAAAACGGGTACTTTTTCGTATTTATTTGGCTATGAAGAAAGCTATGGTTACTTAATTCAAGCTTTTGTCCGTGATAAGGATGCTGTACAAGTTGCGTTAAAAGTAGCGGAGATGGCTGCTTTCTATGCAAAGAAAGGGCAGACATTATTAGATGGACTGCAAAATTTGTATCTTCAGTACGGTTATTACCAAGAGGCTTTAGTATCACAGGTGTTTGAAGGAAAGAATGGCCAGGATGAAATGAAAGTGATATTAGATAAATTTCGACAGAATGCACCTGAGTCAATAGCTGATCTAAAAGTAAAGCGTTTTGAGGATTATTTGACTGGATGTGCCATTTTGGATAATGGTACAACAGAATCCATTTTATTGCCAAGGGAAAATGTATTAAAATTCGTTTTAGAGGATACATCTTGGGTAGCAATTCGACCTTCAGGTACAGAACCGAAATGTAAGTTCTATTTTGGAGTGGTTGGAGTGACAATGGAGGAAGCAAAAGAGAAATTAAAGCAACTCCAAGCGGTATTCTTATAAATTAGCAGTTTAATAAATTCAATTAATAAACGCCAGTATCCTTTAAAAATCGGAAGATGGCGTTTTTTATATTAATTTCTCTATAGTAGATGTACATTTCCAATATTACAATTCATTTACATAATATAAATACAATAAAAATAGTGAATTAATAATAATATGTTTACATATATATGTAGTGGGGAAATATGTCGCCATATGCGAATTTAAACAATATTGCTAGAAAGGAGACAGCAGTTAATAAAATAATTGCCCTAACTTACATTGGATATGATGCTAACCCTACGTACGATAATGATCTTATCTTTTTGCACGCAAAAAACTATCTTTCTTAAATTGAAAGGAGAATTCACTAATGTCAAAGAAGAATTGGAAGAAGCCGATAAACGCCTTTTTAGCAACAACGCTAGTCGCAAGTGTTGCCGCACCAATTGCACCTCTCACTGCAAAAGCTGAAACAGTAGCAAAGGATTTAATCATTTCAGAGTATATTGAAGGAAGTTCCTTCAATAAAGCCATTGAAATATATAATGGTACAGGTGCCGCTGTAGATTTAAGCAATTATACGTTAGAGCTTCATACAAACGGAGAAGCCACTGCAAAAAATAAAGTGAATCTGACAGGTACTCTAGAAAGCGGAGCTACCTATGTTGTATATCATAAAGATGCAGCACCTAACATTAAAGCGAATGGAAATCTGGAAAACTCAACTGTTATTAATTTCAATGGAAATGATCCAGTCGTTTTAAGGAAATCTGGTGAAATAGTCGATTCCATTGGACAAGTTGGTTCTTCAGCGGATTTTGCTAAAGATGTAACTTTAGTAAGAAAGAGTTCAGTGTTGTCGGGGGATACAAATATTGAAGATCCATTTAATGCAGCTTTAGAATGGACTTCATATCCGGTAGATTATTTTTCTGATTTGGGGCAGCACGTAATGGATAGTGATTCGGGTGAACCTGTTGATCCTGAAGCACCGACAGTCCTTTCAATTAAAGAAGCTCGGAATAAGGGTGTAGGTGAAACGGTAACAATCAAAGGTAGAGTTGCGGCGGGCTTGAAAAATACGTTCTCCGTCCAAGACGAAACAGGTGGTATTGCCGTAAGACCTACTAGTTTAGCTATGTCTATTGGTGATGAAGTTACTTTAAAAGGTAAATTAGCTGACTATCGTGGGCTATTACAATTAGATGGTGCTACAATCGTTGAAAAGGTTGAAAATGCCGGTGTACCTTCTCCAAAGGTTGTAACAGGTGCTCAAGTAAATGAAGATAGCGAATCACAGTTAGTAACAGTGAAGAATGTTACGCTTACAGATGTTCAACAAGGAGCAGGGTGGGCAAACTTTACTGCTAATGACGGAACAAATTTCCTTGTACGAGATGAAACAAATTCGCTAGATCTAACTGTCGGTACAAACTATGAATCTATCACTGGTATTGTTCAACAGTTTGATAACGACTATCAAGTCATTCCTCGATCAAAAGCAGATATCGTAGTGGACAGTTCGGCATTGAAGCCTGCTAGCGCATCTCCTGGAAGTGGAACGTTTGTTGGAAAAACAACAGTAACTTTAAGAACACCGACAGCCGATGCAGAAATTTATTACACATTAGATGGCACGGAGCCAACTGATAAAAGTCTTAAATATGAGACACCAATTGAGATTAGCAAAAATACTACTTTAAAAACAATAGTTAAAGCTAAAGATGGCACATTTAGCGATATAACTACATTTGATTATAGCATTACAGATCAATTACAAATTCATGATATTCAAGGTGCAGGGCATACTTCTCCATTTGATGGTCAGACAGTTGAAGGAATTGAAGGAATCGTCACGTATTCATTTTCGTTGAATAATAATTGGTATTATACGATTCAAACGCCAGATGAACTGGCTGATAATGATCCGAATACTTCTGAAGGAATTTTTCTGTATAGTGGAAAGAAACAATGGCCAATAAAGGTAGGAGATTTAGTATCTGTTAAAGGAAAAGTAAGCGAATATGCTTACGATGGCTATGATGATAGGCAGCAAACAGATTTAAAAACAACTCAAATTAATGTGCGTGACGATCAAGACGGAAAAGTAGAAGTACTTAAAAGTAGTGTAGCTTTACCAAAAGCAATTGAAATTGATAAGTTAAAAATGTCCTTTAGTGAGATCGACAGTGATCAGCTTGAAATTTTTAATCCAACAATCGACGCAATTGATTTTTGGGAAAGTCTCGAAGGAATGAGAGTAGAAGTTGGAAATGTGAAAGCTGTAGGGCCACAGGATCATGGAGATTTAGTGACAGTACTAGAGGATGAACCAACGAACACAATTCACGGTGGGGTATTGTATGAGAAAGAAAATGCAAATCCAAACAGAATTCAATTCCGATTAGAACCGAATGGAGCTGCACGCAATCTTGAAGTGGCAACAGGTGATAAATTTAAAGGGCCAATTACGGGAATCGTAGGCTATTCTTATCAAAACTTTAAAATCTATGCTCCTTTAGATGAGATGAAGGCAGCTTATGAAAAGGGAGATACATCTCCAAAGACGACAAAAATAGAAAAGGCAGAAGATAAGTTAACAATTGCCTCATATAATTTAGAAAACTTCTCTAATAACAAAACTTCTACAACTGATGATAAAGCGAGAAAACTAGCAAGAGCAATTGGTATTGATATGGGTAGCCCTGATATTGTCGGCGTAACAGAGGTGCAGGATAATAACGGGCCATCTCCAGGTGATTCTAAAGCGGATCAAAGTTATCAAAGATTAATTGACGCTATTAAAGGTGTTGGTGGTGTTGAGTATCAGTATGTTAATATCGATCCAATTAATAATCAAGACGGTGGAGCACCAGACGCGAATATTCGAGTTGGCTTCCTTTATAACCCAGAGCGAGTTAAACTGAAGGAAGGCATGCCATCAGGAGATGCTACAACAGCTGTTGGTTATAACGATGGGAAATTAACATTGAACCCTGGTCGAATCGATCCAAACAATGAAGCGTTTAATAGTAGCCGCAAACCTTTAGCTGCACAATTTGAATTCCAAGGTGAAGATGTAATTGTTATTGCAAATCATTGGAATTCTAAAAATGGAGATACTCCTTTATTTGGTGCAATCCAGCCGCCACAGTACGGAAGTGAAGGGCAACGTAAAAAAATTGCCAACATTGTTTATCATTTTGTGGAGGACGTTAAATCAAAAAATCCAGATGCAAATATTGTTTCTTTAGGTGATTTCAATGATTATCAATTTGCTGATGCTCTTAAAATCCATGAAGGTCAATTAATGACAGATATAATTAATAAAGTGGAAGCTTCTGATCGTTACACATATGTTTATCAGGGGAACTCACAAGTATTAGACCATATTTTAGTGTCAAACAATCTAAAAGACAAAACTGATATTGATATCCTTCATATTAACGCTGATTTCACGGACATGGCTGGTCGTGCAAGTGACCATGACCCTGTTATGGTTCAAATCGATGTTAATAAAGGCTCAACTGTTGAACCGATTCAGCCTGAAATAGTATATGACTATAAGAATTTCAAAAAGAACAAATTGACAATAAATAAACCTAGTATAGCAGTGCATTTAGATGCACAATCGGTTATTCCAAAAGGTGTATTCCTTAAAGGTGCCTATGTGGAACTACATGGAGAAGGCTTTAAGACGACTGATGTTACCTTTAGTCCAGTTAAAGCAGGGATGATTATCGACCTAAAAGGCACTGCTGTGAAAACAATCACAATTGAAGGTCCAAATGTCAGTGAAATAAGAGGCGCTGAAAATATTGATATTCAGTCGATACAATATAAAAAGGGTGCAGCTCCTGAGCAAATTAAATTTACAAATTCGAAAGGGGATCCCATTGTGGATCCTTCTTTGCCTTCAGAAAACAATCAACCAATAATTAAAATCTGATTTCATACAAAACTGTAGCTGTAGGAGAGGAAATTAATTTACGATATCCGTTTATAGACCATCCTGAATGGGTGGAGAAGATTTGGTGATGGTAAGTTCCGTTAATGCAGTGACTTAAACTTTTAATATTACGTTCTTCTTTATTAATATAGAATAGACTCAAAACATCCACTTCAAAGTTTAATTTGAAGTGGCGTTTGTTTAAATTCTACTCATAAAGTTGACGAATTGAAGCAGTACATCGATATGGTAGTGCCTTCTCCGTAGTAAGCGAAGCGGATTTTTTCTTATTGAAGGGACTTTTTCACACCTTGTAGTTCACTTACTCTTTTCAACTCAGCCTCATGAGATCGAGCGGGCAGATAATAATTCAATAATGCGGTGCTGGCTTTCGTGAATAGCTACTAGTCTGTTTACTTTTTCATTTGTATCTAAAACAACTTGTTTGATTTGTTGCTACTTAAATTCTACTACTTCAAAACGATTCTCAACCGATTCAATTCGACTATTAATTGAATCAATACGATGATTAATTTGCTTTAATTCGCTTAATACTTCCTCCATCAATTTTACTTCTCTTCTATTAAATATATCTATTTTGTTTATCTATCTCTCATTAATACAATCCCCTTATTATAGCCATAGATTACAAATATCACCATTGCATTCATCGACAAACTATGACAGACTTAAATGAGATATAATAGTTTTAGGAGAATGTTTAGTGATTAAAGAGTGGGATTTACTGCGTGTGGTGGCGTGTTTGTCTATTTTACTATTACACACTTCTTCATGGATTATTATGGAGGTAGGTGTAGAGCCAGAGCAGTCGTTTTATCTGTTTTTACGGATTGCGCTGTGTTATGCGACGCCAACGTTTATTTTATTGTCTATTTTAATTTTAGCGAATCGTTATCAGGATAAAATACCGAATAACTTTTGGCCGAATAGAATTCAATATATTTTTCTACCTTATTTAGTATGGGCAATGCTTGATTCGGTAATTGTAGAGTTAATTTATCACAATGGCTTAGTATGGGATAAGTTTGTTAGTAATATTGTTTACGGCGGGTTTGTAGGCTGGTTTGTTGTGGTTATGATGCAGTTATATGTAGTCTTTGCGTTGATGAAGCGTTTTAAATGGTCTATGGCTTGGTTTTTACCGTTATGTGTACTGATTATGTTAATCCATCATTCATTGATTGCCTTGCCATATCCATTTTTTGAAGAGAATGAACTCACGTTGCGTTTACTATTTACGGGTTGGCTTGGTTATTTTGCGATAGCTTATGCGATGGGTGTGTATTATACGCAGATTGCTGCGCTTGCGAAAAAGTATCGTTATGCGACGATTGTGTTGCTTGTGTTATCTGCTATCTTTTTATATATCCGTCTGCAGCTTGGTTATACAGAGACGCATTCGAGACGACTTGATTTAATACCGCTTGTTATAAGTATCGCCTTGTTGGTAATTGCCTGGGGGCAGTCGCTACCTTATACGAAAACGGTTCAATTGCTAAGTCGATATGCGTTTATGATCTATCTCATTCATTGGGAGGTTCTGCGGATATCAACAGGATGGTTTGTGGACCATTTTAATAGTACGTTTGTCCGAGTGCCATTGCTAATGCTGTGGGCGCTAATCGTTTGTATTACGGTGACAAAGTTGATTTCCATTCTTCCATTTAGTCAGTGGGTAATTGGGAGAATAAAAAGACGTACCGCATAGAAAAAGCAGTGATTTCTTTAATTATAGAAATCACTGCTTTTTTTATTTCGGTAGCAAAAAGGAATGCGCCACTAGGAATAGAAGTATCAGCAATAGCATCTACCATTTCCCAGTCTCAATAGATTCACGAATATGACATATGAAACGAGGTATACGTTCCAACCATTTTTATAAGACCCATTTTCAAGACAAATTAATATTCCATAAAAACCCCATGCCATAAATGTCCAGCAAGCTCCGTTCCAAAAGCCCGTGAGCCAAGAATCACTGATACCTACGAGAAGATCGCTGATAAAAAGCTTAGAATCGCTGATAAGCTCAAGAAGATCGCTGATAAAAAGCTTAGAATCGCTGATACCCCAAGAAGATCGCTGATAAAAAAAGAATCGTTAATACCCCCAAGAAGATCGTTGATAAAATACCAAATATTGATAGAATTACTGTAATTGCTGATAAAAAAGTGCCAATTCACAAGTCAATTTCTGAACGAAAAATGGCTTATAGAATATACCAAAAACTAATAATATATAAAACTTATGGAAAATTCTGATAGAATATAGGGAATACAAGAATAAATTACCTACCTAATTGTGACATGAGTTCACGAATTGTTCACTAATGGTTTTTAATCAATTATTGTTTAAAAGTCGAAAATTGTAGAAATTTGGATGGTAAAAATGACATGGGTAAGATGGTATATTTTCCTTGTGGCAGTAAGGTTTGTCTGTTAATTTTCGGGATGGTAGCCATAACAATATTTGTACAAAATATGGGTATAAAACCTTTAAAAATAAGGTGTTACCACATTTTTCATTCCAGGTATTTCATTTTGAAATTTATTATCTCGTACTCTTATAATGAAGTCGTAGTCACGAATATTGGCTAATTTATCTAGGAGGTAATTTCATATGAAACAAAAATATAGTAAATGGGTTGTAGGCGCAGCTTCAGCAGCCCTAGTAGCATCAGCAATCGTACCAGCAGCAAGCGCAGCAAGCTTTTCTGATATTAAAGGCAATGATCACGAGGACGCTATTTTAGCATTAGCAGACGCTAAAATCGTATCTGGATACCCAGATGGTACATTCAAGCCGAATGCTGTTGTTACACGCGGTAATGTAACAAAGTTCTTAGGAAAATGGTTAGTGTCAGAAAATTACGAAATTCCTGCAGACTATGCAACAGAAGCTCGTTTCTCTGATTTACCAACAACAACATCTGACAAAGAGTTATTACAATATGCAGCACTTGTTAAAGATACTGGCGTATTCAAAGGCGCAAACAACCAATTAATGCAAGCTAATAACATGAACCGTGAGCAAATGGCTGTTGTTTTAGTACGTGCTATCAAAACTGTTTATAACGTAGATTTAGTAGCTGAGTACAAAGCGGATGAAGACTTCGAATCTGTTATCACTGATTTAGACAAAGCTACAGCTACAGAAAATCGTGAAGCAATCATCGCATTAGAATATGCTGGTATTACAAACGTTGAAAATATCCAACAGTTCAATCCTAAAAACTCATTAACACGCGGTCAATTTGCATCATTCTTAAGCCGTTCAATTGATAGCTTTGGTGAAGAAGCATCTTTAACTGTTAAAGAAGTTAAAGTTGTAGATGCAACAACATTAGAAGTAACACTTTCTGATGACAAAACACATAAGGTAACATTACCAACTCCACTTCCAGAAAACAAAGAAACTAAAGTAGAGTTCGAGATCGATGGCAAAACTTATTCTGCTGAAGTTACATATGTAACTGCGGTAAAAGTAAAATCTGTTGATGCAGTAAATGCAAAAACTTTAGCTGTAACATTCAATAAACCAGTTGAAACTGAAAAAGCTAAATTTGAGCTTAAAAAAGATGGCTTCAAATCTAACTTCTCTTCTATTACTTGGAACGAAGATAAAACAGTTGCAACAATTGAATTAACAAGCAAAATTACAAAAGGTGAATTCACTGTAAACGTAACTGGCCTTTCGGATGAAGCACTAACTGGTTCTGTGAAAACAGAAGACGAAAAAGTTTCTACTATTGATATTCTTGGTGAAGTAGCTCCATCAACTGGTGATAATACAGCTACAATCGGTTACCAAATTAAAAACCAATATGGTGAAGATATTACAAAATTAAATGCTTCATCTTTAACACTTTCTGCAGCAGGCGCTGATTCTGCAGTTGCAAATGCAGACGGCTCAATCACTATTACTAAAGCTGCTGGTCTTAAAGAAGGCGACAAAGTAGTACTTACAGTGATCCACGGTTCAACTGCAACTACAGCTACACAAACTGTAACAGTTTCTGCTAAAACTGTAGCATCTGATGTAACAATTGGAGCTCTTTACAATAAAGATGGCAAAACTTTAACTGAAGATACTACTTTAGCAAAAGATAAATTCTATCTTCCTGTTACTGTAAAAGACCAATACGGTAAAGAAGTTACTGACTTAAACCGTCTAAATGGTGAGGTTCTTGTAACGAATACAAACCAAGCTGTTGCAACATTTGGTGCATTTGAAAAACAAACAATCGAAGGTAAAGATGTAGTTGTACTTCCTGTTACTAACATTGTAGCAACTGGTGATACAAACGTAATCGTTATCGCTAAAGCAACTGGTAAAAACGGTCAAGCAACAGTGAAAGTTGCTGAAGGTTTACGTGCTGATTCAGTAACATTAGGCGCACCAACAAAAGTTGCTACTGCTGGAGCAGACATCCTATTCCCATTATCTGTTTTAGACAAACAAGGTAATGCAATTAAAGATACTGCTGTATTAGGCGGTTCTAAAGGTATCACTATTACTGGTGGTACTTTAGTAGAAAAAGACGGTGAGCTTTATACAAAAGTAGCAGGTGCTAACGTAGTAGAAAACGCACCAGTAACTGTTGTTGTGACATCTTCAACTGGTAAAGTTGCAACTCAAACAGTTATCCCTAAATCAGCTACTGAACCAAAAGTAATCACTGGCTTAAATAGCAAAGTAAGCACAGCTATCCGTGAACTTGCTGATGAAAAAGTAGAAATTGCTGCAAAAGATATCGTAGTTGAAGACCAATTCGGTCAAGTTATTTCAACTGACGAGCTTCTTGCAAAACTTGCAACAGCAGGTTACACAATCAAAGCATTCACAGATGCGGATGCACCATTCACTGTAGCAGGTGAAATTAAAGATGCTGCTAACAACAAAATCACAGTAACATACAAAGCAGGCGCTACTAAAACAACTGCTAATGTAACATTCAAACTTGTAAAAGTTGCGAATGATACTGCAGTTGAAGCAAGCTCTTACTCTAAACAATTCTCAGTTGTAAAAGATAGCTCGTTCACTTCTTATAAAGTAGAAGATATCAAACCTATCTATGTAACTGGTACTGCAGGATCTTTTGCAATCCCAACTGAATATGGAAAAGACATCGTAGTGAAAGCAGTAACTGCTAATGGTGGAGAAGTTACACTTAAAGCTGGTTCTGACTACACAGTAAAATCTGCAGTTCTTACAGGCGTTGAAGATGGTAAAATTACTACTGATGATGCGGCTAAAGTAGAATTCGATAAAGATGCGAAAACTACAACTGCAAAAGTAACAATCACAATCAATGCTACTGGTGAAGAAATCGTGAAAGAAGTAACATTCTCTAACGTTGCTCCTAAAGTAGAAAAAGTTGCTGTAGTAGAAAACAATAAAGCTCAACAATACATTGATGGTGAAGCTGTTAACTTCGTAACAACTTCTTCTTACAATGTAGCTGCTAACTTCGACTTAGATGCATTCTTCCAATTAGCTGACGTAGTTGTTACTGACCAATACGGCGTAATGGCAACTGTTGCTGAAACAGGTGCAGATAAAGGTAAAGCTACATTTGATGGCAAATTAACTGCTGCTACAACATTAACTTTATCTAAAGTTTCTGGTGAAGTAGTATTCAGCCAAAACGGTACAGCTGAAGCATCTGCTACAGGTAAAGCTGGAGACGTATTCAATGCTCGTGTAAACATTGGTGGTCAAAGTGCAGAGCTTGTAAAAATTACAGCTAAACAAGACTTCAAAAACAACTAAGAAATATTTTATATACAGTGGAGGTTCGAGTTAATCGAACTCTCCACTGTTTTTTTATGGGGAAAATTATGGCGAAAATAGAGAAGCGAGAGTGACGGAAAGAAAACTAGCGATGGAAAGAAGAGAGAACGACGAAAAGAAAAGTCAGCGACGGAAAGAAGAGCGGGAACGACGGATAAAAGAGTTAGATCGACGGAAAGAAAAGTCGAAACGAAGAACTGAATCCGCAAAATAACAGATATCATCTCGAACCGACGAACTTGGTAGTCATTAGATGAGACTTCATAGAGTGTCTCAGCCAACTTTCGCTATAAAAACTAGAAAAAAGAGATTTTTTATAATAGTAGCTTATGAAATATTTGGATTCCCTTATACGTATTATAATAGTATGATAGACAAAATATGTTAAGGGGTTGAGCCGGTGATGAAGAAGCATACTTTATTTCAGGGGGCATTAGTCGCTGCTTTAGCGACAAGTGCGATTGTAGTAGTACCAACTGCACAAGCAACAGATAAATTTTCCGATGTTGATTACACGAAGGAATACGGTGTTGCTGTAAAGGATTTAGCAGAGCGCGGAATTATTAAAGGTTATACGGATGGCACATTTAAGCCATTCGCTGACGTGACGCGTGGACAGGCATCGAAGATTTTAGCAGGTCTTTTAGGGTTGGATACTAAAAATGTAATGGATCCACAATTTACTGATGTAAAGCCGAGCGATGAATATTATGGGGCAATCGCAGCCTTGGAAAGTGAAGGGATTATCTCAGGGTTTGCGGATGGAAGCTTCGGTGTCAATCAAGCGATTACACGTGAACAATTAGCGCGAATGCTAACAACGGCATACCATTTAGAAACTACTGAATTTGGTCAGGCATTACCATTTAAGGATATTGAAAAATATTCAGATGCTTATTACGCAGTCGCTCCATTGTTTGAGAATAATATAACGAAGGGGATTACACCAACTACTTTTGGTTTAAAAGAGACTGTCAATCGTTCGCAGCTTGCGTTATTTATTCATCGTCTTGAAGCTATGCAGGCTAAACGAGTGGTCCAAACATTTACTGCACAGGAGTTTAATTCAACTAATATTGATGCTTATTCTAATGATAACCTATCGCCAGATGGAGAGCATGAATTTTTCCGCATTCTTCGAACAAATAACGATGTGAAGATTGAGGCGTTACGAGAGGGGTCTGGCAATTTCATGCTGGTTGGCTACAATATTGATAATGATGAAAATTATGAAATAGTCGACTTGCAAAAATATAAAATTGATGTAACAAAAGTAGATGGAAAATTACAAATTAACTGCCAGCCAACAGATGAAGTTACCCCGGGATCAGCACTGTTTTTAGAGCAAGATTTAGGCTTTGATCCGAAAAATATTCAGCTAACTACAGCTGCTGGACATGCTGTTAGTGATAAAGTTTTCAGCTATAAGCCATTTAAATTTGATGGCTGGGAGGAACATTCGATTCCTAATGGCGGTAATTATGTGCTTTCGTTATCGCAAGCAGGTGACTATATTGCGACTTTCTCAGATAATAAAGGACATTCGGTACGTGTAGGCATCCATGCAGAATCTGATGGCTATGAATTGTATACAACATCAGCGGTTGAAAAAAACAGCACGTTCATTCCAAAAAGTGAAATTGGCTTTAATGTGAAAGATTTCAAAATAGAGCAATACACAGGCGCAATGCATGATTATAAAATAGTTGATGTCGAGCTTTCAGCAGATGGTATAACTGTAAAAAAAGTCGGAAAAGGTAATTCTATTTTTTCTGTCCGTCTAAATGGAGCAAATGGTGAGAAACTATATGTTCATGGCATGGTCTATGAGGTAAGTGGTATAACAGCAATGAACTATGAACTAGCGACACAAGAACAGATGGAAAATTCATCATTTAATTAAGAAGCCGGTAGAAAAGAGAACATCGCTGATAAAACCAGATAAATCGCTGATGAAAATCGAAGAATCGCTGATAAGACCAGGTAAATCGCTGATAAAAATCGAAGAATCGCTGATAAGATCAGGTAAATCGCTGATAAAAATCGAAGAATCGCTGATAAGACCAGGTAAATCGCTGATAAAAATCAAAGAATCGCTGATAAGACCAGGTAAATCGCTGATAAAAATCGAAGAATCGCTGATAAGACCAGATAAATCGCTGATAAACATCGAAGAATCGCTGATAAGACCAGATAAATCGCTGATAAAAATCGAAGAATCGCTGATAAGACCAGGTAAATCGCTGATAAACACCGAAGAATCGCTGATAAAGCCAGATAAATCGCTGATAAACATCAAAAAACCGCTAACAACACAAAAGCCTCCCCAATTTTTCATTCGGGGAGGCTTTTATATACTAAAAGACAATATATTTCACGTAGTCTTTCCAACCAATCTCTTTAAAATCTCGCCACTCGATTTTTTTAAGAGGTATTGAACGGAAGGAGCGAGCTAAAATATTGCGTTGTTCATTTGCAATAATAGGTGTTCCGGCATCCATATAGCCTGTAAAGATAGTAGAATCTGCCGTTTTAAAGGCAACCTCGATATCCTCAAGGCGTATTTTGCCATTTTCATCAATCGTATAAACGCTATATTTATTATTCTTTCTAGCCTTCACCCATGCGGACTTCACCTTAAGTGCGTTGGATGCCTGATTTACGGTAATAGAAGCCTTACCGACAGTTGAAAATGGTATGTTTTCTAGTATGTCATCTTGATGCAATATTACCTCATAGCTTGTAGGCTTTGGTAGCTTTGCAGACTTAGCTAGTGCATTTGCCCAAAGGGATTCATTATTTGTTGGTATCATTTGTTTTTGAAATACAATACCTGATAGCTCATTGTCGTTATGCGGCAATTTAAAACTAACGGTTTGCCCATCTTCAACCTTTTGCCATTCATCCTCGGATAAGTAAGCTAGCATAGACTTTTCAGATGAATAGATTTCAAATGTTACCGCACCAGCTTCTTCAGTGATTTTTGAGATTACACCATCTACTGGGCAAATAACACCTTGGCGCGCTTTAACTTCGCCAATCTGTGCATCCATTAAAGCTATTTGACGATTGGTCTCCGCAATGTGACGGTTCAGTATTGCCACTGCAGTTGATGGAGAAGCTTGCTGACCTAATTCAAATTTAACAGAGACGTTTAACTTCTCACTAATTTGGTCGGTATTAATAGAGCTTTTTGGGTCATTGCCTTCTCCGTATTCAGATTCTATGTCCGCTAAAGCAGATTCTAAATCACTTAATTCAGTTTCGTAAGCAGTGCGTTCAGCCTCAAGCTTTGCTAATTCACCGTCAACTTCCTCTGTTTTGTAGGTAGCTAGTAAATCATTGGCATGTACTTCCTGCCCACGTGTTACATCTATTGCAGCAAGATTTTTCGCATCTGCTGAAATCGTATAGGTTTGCGTTGGTGCAACAATCGCATCCTTTTCCACCGTCTCTACACGATCACCAGGTGTAGCTCTTTGGAATTCATTGATAAAGTAGGATCTTGCTACTTTACTATCATCCTTAAATACAAAATAAGCATTTACACCAATTAATAACGCTATCACAAAAATACTTAAACTTGTCCAAGGTCTGGATTTAATAAAGCGCATCATCCTAACCCCCTTGTAATCCATTCTTGTAGTGGTAACACACTAATCATTCCGATAAAAATAGCCATTACTACATATAGCCCAATAATTTTTGCTAATAATGCCTTTCGATCTGACCATTCCTCCCATTTTGAGAGGAACGTGTATTGCACAATAATTGTTAATACTGTTGCTACGGTTAGTTGATTGATAGCAAATAGTACATAATCCTTATCAATTACTTGCTGAGCTATAGGAGCAAGTGAGAAGAAGGAGAAGTTTGTAGTGTAACCAACTGCATAAAACACAGCAAATAAAATTGTCTTTTCAATAAGTAAAAATACCATTACATAAAGTTGTACCTTCTGAATCCATTTGTAAGGAATGTCTGTTAATAGATGTAACAAGTATGTAACGCCATAATAATGGAAGCAATAATAGATGACTCCCCAGGCAATAACTCCAACCATTGATAGTAAACGGGCTGTATAGTATTCAGTTGGATGATTCGATGCAAATAATGTTGTTAAGCTCTCAGTACCCATGCCCCAAAACTCACGAACGATGAATAGAAGCAAAAAGAGTATAAAAACTACGAAGGATCGCTTTTTATAGCCTCTTATTTCTCCTTGCTCAACAGCTTGGGTAAAATAAGTGGGATGCATTAAGCTGTGCCAAAATTTATATTGATAAAACATATATAGCTCCCTTTCTCGTAAATTAAATAGTAAAGTTGTAGTATACACCTAATTACTGGAAAATAATATAGTAGAAATGCTAAGTTTTTCATTGATTTCCCTCGAAAAAGAGAAAATTTAATCGTTATTTTAGACAATTATACAAAGCTTTTATTTACCAATCTGAGTAATGTTTCAACAAAATATTTCCTGGAAAATATAAGGTGTAAGTACCTATAGAGTAGCGCTTTCCGCAGACGAGCGCTGATTCCTCTACGCTTCGTTTGTACAAGAAAATTGCCGTCAGCTGCACCTATCTTTTAGGTAGTAAATTTGTTCAGCTAAAGTCTATTTAGCATTTTTACTCGAAATTAGTCATCTTTTGCCAAAATTTCTTCCAGATCAATGCACATAAATCAATTATATAGTATCCTAACAATAACTTCCTATAAAAAGACTATTTAATCTAAAAAAATTATCTTGCTGTTAGTGAAGAGGATGAGCTTCTTTAATAGATTAGCTTGAAATAGGATAAAATGCACCGATACAAAAGGTAGCAAATTAGAAATAAATGATACATATCTATTTACCTATAAAAAAGAAAGGGTGGGCATTTTGAAGAAACCACTACAGGTTGGTGTAATAACAAGTCTATTACTAACTCCGACAGCAATTGCCAATGCTCAAGAAGGACAACCTCAAACAATCTCTCAGGCAGATCAAGTAGCTAATTTGAATGTAGCAGCAACAGACGCTAAATCACAAACCATTGCACAATATGGAAAACTATCTGACAGATCGACAGCACCAGAAATGGCTGCTGCAAAAAGAGATTTAGCATTTTTAAGCGATAATTTTGATGATGATGAAATCGGATTTATTACAGCTAAATACAACTATATAGAACAACAAATAATTTTATTAAGCGAACTTAAGAAAATTGGTACAAGTATTAATGGTATCTCTTATACTAGTAAAACTTTCATTAAGGATGTTAACGATGCATTTGATAGATATAAGGCATTTTTAGGTGAGAAAGATCCTGTGAAAGATACCTATTTGTTTGTTCAAAATACATTTAAAGATGCTGTTATTACTGCGACCAATAATGGGGCTAAGGCTATAGTTAAAGATGTTACGGGCACATCACTCCAATATGAGTTTCCAGAGCCTGATCGCAATACTTATTTCAAAAATAACGGGGCAGATATAGCAAAACTTTTAAAAATGCATGATGATGCAACTGCAGTGGAAGGAACAGTTACTCAATTAGAAGAACTCGTAACGATTCTTAGCGATAAATCTCCTGATTCTACTAAAATCGCAGAAACTGCTGCTAAAATAACAACTGAACTAAACAAGCTCACAGCTGATCAAAAGAAAATTATTACAGCCTATAATCCAAATAATGCAACTGTAACACCATACAAAAAATATACAGAAGTATTAGCCAACTTATCATCAGCTGATCAAGTAATTGCGAAAATTACAGAGCTGACAAACAAGAGCTCAGGGGATTTCGCATCTGCTACAAACTTTATTAGTGCAGTAACAGCGATTGAAACTGCCTACAATAAACTAGATGCTGGCTCAAAGAATTTAGTTACAAATTTTGATGCGTTTAAGTCATATCAGGATGCTGCTAATATTTCCAAGCAAATTGCAGCACTAAAACCGTCAAATAATGCAGATTATCGAACTTCTGTAAAGGCTATTAAAGATACCTTATCAACATTAGACAAAAAAGATTTTGTGAAAAATAGCGCTGACTTAGAATTAGCTGAAGCAAATATAGCGGCAGCACAAGAAATTGAGAAACTCATTGCTGGAATTGCCATTGCTTCGGATAAAATTACTCAAATAGAGCAAGCGCGTGCAGCTTACAATACACCAGTATCACCTGACGGGAAGAAAATAGATCCTGCCACAGTCAAAAAAATCGTCAACAATTTGTCAGAACTAACAAGCTCGGAAACATCATATAAAGCAGTTTTAAATGTAATTGCGCTAGTGGAAAAGCTAGACCCAACTGCGAAAGATTATACTAAAAAAGCGAAGGCTGCGAATACTGCTTACCAAAAGCTAGATTCTGCAAAACGCGAATATGTGAAAAGCTATAAATCGTTGGGGGATCAAGTAGAGGCGATGGATATTGTGGCACGCATTATGGCTTTGAACCCATCGCAAAAAACATATACGGAAGCAGTCAAGACGTTATTTGCTGATTATGGGAAACTATCATCTAACGGGCAAAAACTTGTAACGAATTATCCTGATCTTCAAATCGCTGACGGCTATATTACTACAGCTAAAAATTTCGATGATCGTGTTATCGCTTTAGGTAATGAGCCAGATGCTACGTTTGTTGCAAAAGTAGCAGCTATGTCTGCAGAATATAAAAAGATGGATAAAAATGCGAAAAAATTAGTAACACAATCCAAGACATTAACAACTTATGAGAAAAATAATGCCAATGTTGTGAAGGTTATTAATGCAATTGCAGCTTTAAATCCAGCAAATAAGGATTATACAAAAAAGGTTTTGGCAGCGCGTAAGGCGTACAATGCATTAGACTCCGCCTCACAAAAACGTGTAACAAACTACAATCAGCTAACAGCGGTTGAAGATGTTGCTACATTAATAGGTTTGATTGAAACATTGAAACCGACAAGTAAAACATTTTTAAATGATTTAGATTCTGCGCGCAAAAATTACGATGCATTACCACCAGAAAAGCAAACTGCTGTCACAAACTATGAAAAGCTTGTCACAGCTGAGACTGAGCTAAAATCTGCGCATATAGTTATTGAATTGATAGATGCGGCAGTGCCTACTGATCCAGATTACTTAACGAAGCTTATGAATGCTCGTGTTGCTTACGATAAGTTAACATCAGGACAGAAAAAGCTTGTCTCTAATGTGAAGGTCTTAACAGATCGTGAAAAAGAAGTAAAAGCAATTTTAAATACTATGGTGCAAATCGATGGTATAGAGCCGGGCACAAGTAAATTTGTCAGTCAAGTAAACTCAGCGCGAAAAGCATACGATAAGCTGACAAAAGACCAAAAACTATATGTCAATAATATTGCTATTCTACAAAGCTATGAGCCAACTGCCAAAGTGATTGAATTAATTGGCAAACTAAAGCCGTCAAGTAAAACATTCAATACGGATACAGTACAAGCTCGAGCATTATACGATGCTCTAAGTAAGGACATGCAGCAATATGTCACAAACTACAATTTATTACAAGCTGCTGAATCAAGCATCTTAGGCGCAGGAAATGTACAGCGCATGATTGATGAGCTTCCGACTGTCCCAGCAAATCAATATATTAAACGTATAGAAGAGATACGTGCAGCATATAATGCATTACCAAAAGATCAACAATATGCGGTTGAAAACTATAAAACATTGCAAGAGCAAGAAAAAATTATTAAGCCTGTCATTAGTGTTGTCAATGAGATTGATAAACTTATGACATCGAAAAATATGGACAGCCAATATCAAAAGATTTTAAAAGCATATGATAATCTTACTGCCACTCAGCGTAAATATGTTTATAACGATCAGCTGCTTCTATCAATAGATAACGTTATTAAAGTTTATCAAAGTATTGCAGCTTTAAAGCCAAGCGACAAATTGTATTTCGGTATGATAGAATCTGTACGAAAAGATTACGATAGCTTAAGTACTACAGATAAGCAACGAGTATCTAATTACAATATTTTGCTTGAAGCTGAGAAAAATATGAGTGAAGTAAAGAAAGTTGTTGAGATTATAGCTGGTCTTAATCCGGCTTCTAGCACATATATTCAAGATGTAGCGAATGCTTCTGCTGCATATAAAGCATTAGATTCTAAAGTAAAAGGACAAGTTCTTAACTACGATACTTTAAAGAAAGCAGAAAAAGATGTAGCAGTAGTGTTAAAAGTAGTAAATGCGATTGGCGAGCTGGATCCAGACGCTAAAACGTTTGAAAAGAAAGTACTGGCTGCACAAAAACTATACGACGCACTTACTCTTGAGCAACAGGATTTAGTATATAATTACCGTATTTTACAGGATCATATAAGAACATTAGGTTTGTAATAAGGAGAGAGGGCAAGTCCCTCTTTTCTTTCTTTATAATAAGGAAAGGAAGCGTTAACTTGTCGACTAAGAAGGTACATAAAGCATGGGCTTTTGCAACTGCGGCAGTAGTTGTTCCCTGTGTTGCAGCCATGCCTGCAGAAGCAGCTGCAATGCCATTTACAGATATAAAAAATAGCGGAAGCGAAGCAGAACTATACAAGGCAGTTAGTGAATTATATAGCCAGGGAATTGTATTTGGGACAACATCGACTACGTTTAGTCCTTATCAAAATTTAACACGAGGGGAAGCGGCATACTTTTTGGCTGAAGCTCTAAAATTGGAGACAAAAAATGTTGTAAATCCTGGCTTCAATGATGTACCGACCTCTCATAAATATTACGGGCATATTGCCGCGCTTGCTGAAAAGGGTATTATCCAAAAAGGTACAAATTATAATCCAGATCATTTTATTAAACGAAGTCAAATGGCAAAGATATTGACACTTGGCTTTAATTTACAGCAGGCAACAACATTATCTGCGCCTTTTTCAGATTTTACTAAAGATAATGAAACTAATAAGTATATTCAAACGTTATTAGATTATGGGATTACACAAGGAACTAGTGCGACAACATTTTCACCCTATACAGATGTTCGACGCGGTCAAATGGTTTTATTCCTGTACCGCACTTTGCAAAAAGCTGAAGACGATTTCTATATTATTAGCGTTGAATAAATGCGAAGACTCACTCTTAGGTTATTTTCAATCTTAGAGTGGTTTTTTAAAAACGATAAAGGTAAAATTAGGTAATAATGGAATATGAGTATCTCATAACTAAAGTCGGGTGTCGGACCGGTAGACCTTTAAACTGCGAATTAGAACGATGATATTGCTTTTATTCCCTCGTCACGTGGGCCATGAGGAAAATCAAACATGATACTGAAATGGATACGATCCCTATTTTGGTCGTTAGGAAAACATGTGGTGGCAAATATGTTCCATTAGAGTACTATACATAATTTGAATGAAGGAGGAGGTAGCTATGTTTAAAAAAGTATCTAGTGTTGTTGGTATGTCTCTTATTTTGCTGACTACATCATATGCTGTGCCTCTGACAAACACATCTGAAGAAGTATTGGCAGCTAATATTGCAAAGGATGTTTCACAATCACATTGGGCAAAAAGCGCAATAGAACATATGCTAGAAAAGCATTATATGACAAATTATCAGGATGGCTTCTTTAGACCAGAACAACCGATTACTAGGGCGGAGGCTGCAGCTGCAATTGCTCGTTCCATGAAGCTAAAACTAGATACCGATTACACTCCTAATTTTACAGACTTATCAGCCAATCATCCGTACTATAAAGAAATTTGTGCATTAGTGGAATTAGGGATATTACAAAATGGTGATTACTTCAACCCTGATGCATCTTTACAGCGTGCACAAATTGCCAAAATGTTAACACTCGCGTATCAAATTGAAGTCGATTCTCAAAATCATAGTAAGTTTAGCGATGTTAATGAGGGACATTGGGCAAAAGACTATATTGAATCACTTGCAGATGTTGGTGTTATTAAAGGGATCAACGCACAGCAATTTGCACCAAATCGATTGGTAACACGTGCGCAATTTGCTTCTTTGGTTGAAAGAAGTCTCGACTTTTCAGCGAAGATAACAAATCTCGAGGTAGCCTACGACTATTTATCCAAGTCTTATATTCCAACAAAAAATTATTCACCAACCATGTCCAATGATGTAATACGATTAGTCAACGTCGAACGACAAAAAAGAAAGCTACAACCCCTAAACTATGATGCAGCTTTAACGCAAATTGCTGTTATTAAGGCACAAGATATGGTGAATCGACATTATTTTGAGCATGAATCCCCTTACTACGGAATGCCCTGGGATTTGGCAACATTATTCGATTATCCATACACGAGCTTAGGAGAGAATATAGGAAGAAAAATTCCAACATCCGAAGCTGCCGTCAAAGCATGGATGGCTTCACCAGCACATCGTGAAAATATTTTACGAGAAAATTACACAAATACCGGGGTAGCAATTGCAGTTGATAGCAATGGATATTACTATTGGGTGCAGTTATTTTCTAGTCAATAGCCTATGCGAAGCGGGATAGGGGATACCCGCGCGAAGCAAAGGCGAATAATCGCGGAGCAGAGGTAAATACTCGCGAAGAAGGGTTGAATACCCGCAGAGCAGAGGTAAATACCCGCGAAGAAGGGGCGATTACCCGCGCGGAGCAGAGGCGAATCCCGCGAAGCAGAGGTGAATACTCGCGAAGAAGGGTCGAATCCCCGCGGAGCATAGGCAAATACCCGCGAAGCAGAGGCGAATACTCGCGAAGCAAAGGCAAATACTCGCGAAGTAGAGGCAAATACTCGCGGAGCATAGGTAAATACTCGCGGAGCAGAGGTAAATACTCGCGGAGCAGAGGTAAATACTCGCGGAGCAGAGGTAAATACTCGCGGGGCAGAGGTAAATACTCGCGGAGCATAGGTGAATACCTGCGAAGCAAAGGCAAATCCCCGCAGAGCAGAGGCGAATCCCCGTGCGAAGCATAAGAATCCCCGCAAAAGGTGATCAAATACCACGCGAACCCCTTACATCATTAAAGGGAAATTTGGATCGTAAATGCTCATATTTAACAGTTAAAAATTGAAATTACACTAAATCTTGTAATCTATTGTGACAAAGCGTAGCGAATATTACAGGAATGTTACAAAAACCCCGAATATCCATTATTTAATACCCATATTTTAGCGCTGATAAACCACGAAACGTTGGTATATCAGTGTTTTTTTGTGCTTTAAAAACCGTTACACAATTGAAAAGTTAAAATAGCATCTTTTATGATAGTCTATTTATAGGCAAAAAAGTTCTGAGAGGGGTATACCGAATATATGAAAAAGAAATGGTTATTACCGATTTTTGCATCTTTCATGTTATTTACAACAACTCAAATAGATAAAGCAGAAGCAGCTACAGAATCTGATGTTACTGATACAGCGTCAAAATATTTAGGTGTTCCATATCTTTATGGAGGTACAACTACTAAAGGGCTCGATTGCTCAGGATATACATCTAAAGTCTTTGCAGATTTAGGTATTGAATTAAACCGTACATCAGGCTCACAATATCAACAAGGTACTGCGGTAGCAAAGAAGGATCTTCAAGTTGGAGATTTACTATTCTTCAATACTAGTGGTAAAGGTGTTTCGCATGTATCTATTTACATGGGTGACGGGAAAATGATTCATTCACAAACAGGTAAAGGTGTTAGTTACTCAAATGTAGATGATCCTTATTATTGGGGTTCTCGTTACATTGGTGCTAAACGTGTAGCAACATTTGATAGTGAACAAGCAGAAGCTGTTAAAGAAGAAGTAAAGGAAGCTGCGATTGACTTTACAGTTTATGCTTCTCGTGCTGAAGTGGCAGTGCAAATTGCTAAAGCACTTAACTTGGATACATCCGATAAAAATACGAATTTTACAGACGTAAAACCAACAAATGAACATGCTGGTGCAATTGCTGCTGTATCGAAGTTAGGTATCTTTGCTGGTGATGGTAGTGGTAAATTTAATCCATCTTCACCGATAACACGTGCTCAAATCTCGAAAGTATTAGTACAGGCCTTCGGATTAAAGCAACAAGGCAATGTTGTAACATTTGCTGATGCTCCTGCAAATCATTGGGCAAATGAATTTATTTCAATTCTTGCTTCAAATGGTATTGCAGAAGGTATTGGAAATGGTAACTTCGGTTACGATGAGATGTTAAAAATTTCTCAACTTCAAACATTTATTGAACGCGCACAAAAATAACAATAATAATCAAATTCCGTATTACTTAGACAAGGGCTACGTTTAAAGTAATACATTGCAAGGAAGTTCTTTTATATAATGTATAAATTGAGGGGAGTTTGCACTTGCAGACTCTCTTCTTTTTATGAAATATACTAAAAATAGGGGTGATGCCTAGAGAACAGTGGAATAGTTACATTCGTATGATAGTTTTGTCGGTGCAGTTTTGCTAAAATGAACACGAGAACAGGAAGGGAGGAAATAAGACATTGAACCTCAAGAAAGTCAGTCTTATATTATGCGTCTTATTCATTTCAGCTTCTATGTTTACAATACATAGTGCCCAAGCAAGTGGTGGGTTTGTAGATGTTCCTAAAGATCATGAAGCGTATGAAGAGATCAATTATTTAGTTAGTTTAGGTGTTATTAAAGGATATACGGAAAACGGCAAAACGTATTATAAACCTTATAATAACGTAACGCGTGGACAAGTTGCCAAAATGGCTGTAATTTCTTCAGGTAACCAGCCACTAGTTGTCAATAAATCAAGCTTTTCCGATGTAAAAGTCGGCACAGAGCTTTCAGGCTATGTAGAACGCGCTATACAGCTTGGTTTCTTTAAAACAAATACTCAGGGGCAATTCTTACCGGATAAGCCTTTAACTCGTGATGAAATGAGTTATGTATTAACAAAAGCCTTTAAACTTGATACAAGTGAATATCAAAATATCGATTCTCCTTTTGTGGACGTAGGGATTACTCATCCATATGTTACATTTGTGAATACGATTTACTATAATGGTATTACAAAGGGAACAGGTCAAAATTATTATCCAAATAAACAAGTGACACGTGCGCAGTTTGCATTATTTATAGCGCGTGCGAAAAGTGAAAAGTATCGTTTAGAGCTACCAGTTAAAGGTGTAGGTGTACCTGATACAAAACAGGTCATTGGCTTAGTTTCTGTAACAACTGACGGATTAAATATTCGTAAATCAAAAGATTCTTCATCTACTGCTAATATAGTAGGTACAGTAAACAAAGGTGGTAAACTATCAGTCTATGCAGTTGAAGGGGACTGGTTAAAGGTTACTTATAAAGGTGCATTTGCTTATATTCATAAAACGTATGCACAGTTTTTAGACGCTGACGGTAACGCATTAGGGAATGTCCAAAAGCAAGTTACTGCAACACAAAATTTAAATGTTTACGTAAAACCAACTTCTTCATCAAAAGTTATTACAACAGTTAATAGCAAAACGAAATTACCAGTTTATAAGACAGTAAGTGGCTACCATCTAACTGTAGTAAACGGTATACCAGGCTATGTCGTGGCTAATAGTACAGAGGACGTTGAAGTAGAAAAACCTTCTAATCCAGATCCAACTCCACCAACAGTTTCTGGTGATGTATTAGGTCGAGTGACGGTTGACAGTTTAAATGTTCGCAAAGAAGCTAACTCAACTTCTACGGTACTAGGTAAGCTGAAAAAGGGCGAATATATTCAAGTAAACAGTATTAACGGTTATTGGGCACAAGTTACTTATCAGGGTCAAAAAGGGTATGTCCATAAATCATACTTAAAGCTACTAAATCAAAGTGGTAATCCATTGAAAAATCGAATTATCATTCTTGATCCAGGTCATGGTGGTAAGGACCCTGGAACTGTTTTAGGTTCTTATTCCGAAAAAGCTATCACATTAAAAGTCAGCACACTTGTGAAGCAAAAGCTAGAGGCTGCAGGTGCGAAGGTATATATGACTCGTACAGGGGATACGTATCCTTCATTACAAGACCGCGTTGATTTTACAAATGCTAATTACGGTGAAATCTTCGTAAGTGTCCATGTAAACTCAGCAGCAAATACTTCTGCACAAGGTACTGAAACATATTATGCAATTTCAACAGGTGATATGTATCAAGAAGACATTGATCTTGCGACATTTGTAAATAATCAAATTGTTAATAACTTAAATATGAAAAATCGTGGTGTTAAAGAAGAGCAATACTATGTTATTCGCAACACGATTATTCCAGCCATCTTAGTCGAGCTAGGCTTCCTAACAAATGATGAAGACCGCGGTAAAATGACGACTGATAAATATGTTGAGTTATTTGCTGATTCTATCTACAAAGGAATTTCACAATACTACGCGAAAAAATAATAAAACGGGCTACATTGTTCAATATGAACGATGTAGCTCTTTTTTTGATGCTTTCAATACTATGAAAATTCTATTATTTAGAATTTAAGTTGTAACAGTTTCATCTATAAGATAGTTTTACCTGTGAAATTTTGCTAATATTAATGGTAGAACAAGAAGGGAGGAAATAAGACATTGTATTTCAAAAAAATTAGTCTTATCTTATGCGTCCTTTTCGTTTCTGCTTCAATATTTACAATACATAGTGCACAGGCAAGTGGCGGTTTTGTAGATGTTACGAACAAGGATGACGCATATGAAGAAATCAATTATTTAGTTAATTTAGGTGTTATTAAAGGGTATACAGAAAAGGGCAAAACGTATTATAAACCTAACAACACCGTAACGCGTGGACAAGTTGCCAAAATGGTTGTTGTTGCTTCAGGTAACAAGCCACTAGTTGTCAATAAATCAAACTTCTCAGATGTAACAGCCGGCACAGAGCTTTCAGGCTACGTGGAACGCGCTGTACAGCTTGGTTTCTTTAAAACAAATATCAAGGGACAATTCTTACCAAACAAACCTTTAACTCGAGATGAAATGAGTTATGTGTTAACAAACGCGTTTAAGCTCGATACAAGCGAGTATAAAAATATCGATTCTCCTTTTGTAGACGTAGGTATAACTCATCCGTACGTTTCATATGTGAATACGATTTACTATAATGGTATTACAAAGGGAAGTAATCAAAATTATAATCCCAATGAACAAGTGACACGTAAACAGTTTGCATTATTTGTAGCGCGTGCCAAAGAAGAAAAATATCGTTTAGATATCCCTGTTAAAGGTGTAGCTACACCTGATTCATCACAGGTCATTGGCTTAGTTTCTTCATCAACTGACGGATTAAATATTCGTAAATCCAAGGATTCTTCATCTAATGCTAATATTGTAGGAACTGTCAACAAAGGTGGAAAACTATCAGTCTATGCAGTTGAAGGAGACTGGTTAAAAGTTTCCTATAAAGATGCCTTTGCTTATATTTATAAAACGTATGCACAGTTTTTAGATGCAGATGGTAACGCATTAGGAAATGTTCAAAAGCAAGTTACGACAACACAAAATATAAATCTTTACGTAAAACCAACCTCTTCATCAAAGGTAATTTCGACTGTGAATAGTAAAGTGAATTTACCTGTTTATAAGACGGTAAGTGGTTACCATCTAACTGTAGTGAACGGTGTACCAGGATATATTGTGGCTAATAGTACAGCGGATGTTGAAGTAGAAAAACCTTCTACTCCAGATCCAACTCCGACTCCAAATCCAAAACCAGATCCAACACCACCAACAGTTTCTGGGGATCTATTAGGTCGAGTGACAGTTGATAATTTAAATATCCGCAAAGAAGCTAACTCTACTTCTGCAGTAGTAAGTAAGCTAAAAAAAGGCGAATATGTTCAAGTGAACAGTATTAACGGTTATTGGGCTCTAGTTACTTATCAAGGTCAAAAAGGGTATGTCCATAAATCTTATATAAAGTTATTAAATCAAAGTGGTAATCCGTTGAAAGATCGAATTATCATTCTTGATCCAGGTCATGGTGGTAAGGACCCAGGAACCAATTTTGGTAAAACTATTTTCGAAAAAGACATTACATTAAAGGTTAGTACTATAGTCAAGAACAAACTGGAGGCTGCAGGGGCAAAGGTATTGATGACACGTACGGGTGATACATTCCCTACTTTACAGGGGCGTGTAGATTTTACAAATGCTAATTACGGTGAAATCTTCGTAAGTGTCCATGTAAACTCAGCAGCAAATACTTCTGCACAAGGTACTGAGACATATTATGCAGTGACAACAGGTGATATGTTTAAGGAAGATATTGATTTAGCGACATTTGTAAACAATCAAATCGTAAATAACTTAAATATGAAAAATCGTGGCGTCAAAGAACAGCAATACTATGTAATTCGCAACATGCTTATTCCATCTATCCTAGTCGAACTGGGCTTCCTATCAAATAATGAAGACCGCGCTAAAATGACAGATGATCAATATGTTGAATTATTTGCTGATTCTATCTACAAAGGAATTTTGGAATATTACTCAAAACAATAATAATGAAAAGCTACATCGTTCAATAGTAGACGATGTAGCTCTTTTTGTTTGATTTAGCACTTTGCGCATTATTGTGAATTAGACTTCTATTATTTAGAATTTTAGTATAATAATAGTTTTACCTGAGAAATTTTGCTAAGATTATGGTAGAACAAGAAGGGAGGAAATAAGACATTGTATTTTAAAAAAATTAGTCTTATCTTATGCGTCCTTTTCGTTTCTGCTTCATTGTTTACAATACATAGTGCACAAGCAAAAGGCGGCTTTGTAGATGTTACGAACAAGGATGACGCATATGAAGAAATCAATTATTTAGTTAATTTAGGTGTTATTAAAGGGTATACAGAAAAGGGGAAAACGTATTATAAACCTAACAACACCGTAACACGTGGACAAGTTGCTAAAATGGCTGTTGTTGCTTCAGGTAACAAGCCATTAGTTGCTAATAAATCAAGCTTCACGGATGTAACAGCCGGCACGGAGCTTTCAGGCTACGTGGAACGCGCCGTACAGCTTGGCTTCTTTAAAACAAATATCAAGGGACAATTCTTACCAAACAAACCTTTAACTCGAGATGAAATGAGTTATGTGTTAACAAACGCGTTTAAGCTCGATACAAGTGAGCATGAAAATATCGATTCTCCTTTTGTAGACGTAAGTATAACTCATCCGTACGTTTCATATGTGAATACGATTTACTATAATGGTATTACAAAGGGAAGCAATCAAAATTATAATCCCAATGAACAAGTGACACGTAAACAGTTTGCGTTATTTGTAGCGCGTGCGAAAGAAGAGAAATACCGCTTAGATATCCCTGTTAAAGTTGTAGCTGCACCTGACTCATCACAGGTTATTGGCTTAGTTTCTGCAACAACTGACGGATTAAATATTCGTAAATCCAAGGATTCTTCATCTACTACTAATATAGTAGGTACAATAAACAAAGGTGGTAAACTGTCAGTCTATGCAGTTGAGGGAGATTGGTTAAAAGTTTCCTATAAAGATACTTTTGCTTATATTTACAAAACGTATGCGCAGTTTTTAGATGCAGATGGTAACACATTAGGGAATGTCCAAAAGCAAGTTGCGACAACACAAAATATTAATCTTTACGTAAAACCAACCTCTACATCAAAGGTAATTTCAACTGTGAATAGTAAAGTGAAATTACCTGTTTATAAGACAGTAAGTGGTTATCATCTAACTGTAGTGAACGGTGTACCAGGTTATATCGTGGCTAATAGTACAGCGGACGTTGAAGTGGAAAAACCTTCTACTCCAGATCCAATACCACCAACAGTTTCTGGTGATCTATTAGGTCGGGTGACGGTTGATAATTTAAATATCCGCCAAGAAGCTAACTCTACTTCTACGGTAGTAAGTAAGCTGAAAAAGGGCGAATATGTTCAAGTGAACAGTATTAACGGTTATTGGGCACAAGTTACTTACCAAGGTCAAAAAGGGTATGTCCATAAATCTTATTTAAAGCTATTAAATCAAAGTGGTAATCCGGTAAAAGATCGAATTATCATTATTGATCCGGGTCATGGTGGTAAGGACGTAGGAACCCATTACGATAAAATTTACGAAAAAGATATAACATTAAAGGTTAGTACTCTAGTAAAGGATAAACTAGAGGCAGCAGGTGCAAAGGTATTGATGCCTCGTACTGGAGATACGTACTCCCCGCCACAAAAACATGTTGATTTTTCACATGATAATTACGGCGAAATCTTCGTAAGTATCCATGTGAACTCAGCAGATAGTACTAAAGCAAAAGGTACCGAAACGTATTACGCTAAAACACCAGGTGATATGTATCAAGAAGATATTGAACTTGCAACATTTGTAAACAACCAAATTGTTAAAAACGTAAATATGGAAAATCGTAAGGTCAGAGAAAAGAATTACATCGTAGTTGCAAATACGAATATTCCAGCCATTTTAGTCGAGCTAGGCTTCCTATCAAATAAAGAAGACCGTGCTAAGTTGACGGATGATAAATATATTGAGTTATTCGCTGAATCTATCTACAAAGGGATTTTGGAATATTACTCAAAACAATAATAATAAAGAGCTACATCGTTCAATAGTAGACGATGTAGCTCTTTTTGTTCGATTAGTAGTATTAAAAGTGATTTTTTCATCGCAAAAAAGCGATCTATCAGCGATTTGGTATTTTAGCGGCGGAAAACACAGGTTTAGCGTCGAACCGAGCACTTTTAGCGGCGGAAAACACGGGTTTAGCGTCGAACCGAGCACTTTTAGCGGCGGAAAACACGGGTTTAGCGTCGAACCGAGCACTTTTAGCGGCGGAAAACACGAGTTTAGCGGCGAACTGCACTTTTAGCGGCGCAATACACAGGTTTAGCGTCGAACCGAACTTTTAGCGGCCGAAAACACGAGTTTAGCGTCGAACCGAGCACTTTTAGCGGCGGAAAACACGGGTTTAGTGGCAAACCGAGAACTTTTAGCGGCGGAAAACACAGGTTTAGTGGCGAACCGAGCACTTTTAGCGGCGCAATTCACGAGTTTAGCGGCGAACCGCACTTTTAGCGGCGGAGTACACGGGTTTAGCGTCGAACCGCACACTTTTAGTGGCGCAAAACACAGGTTTAGCGTCGAACTGAGCACTTTTAGCGGCGCAAAACACGAGTTTAGCGTCGAACCGAACTTTTAGCGGCGGAAAACACGGGTTAAGTGGCGAACCGAGCACTTCAAGCGGCGCAAAACACGAGTTTAGTGGCGAACCCACTTCAAGCGGCGCAATACACAGGTTTACCGGCGAACCGAACTCCAACCTGCGCAATACATGGGTTTACCAACGATATAAAGCATCCCAAACAGCGCACTAAAATCAACTTTCACCTTAATAGCTATTTTGAATTTGCGTAAAGTGTTCTATTTACGAATTGAGCAAAGTTTTGACGTGTTACTGTACCATTTGGTTTAAATGTATTATCGGCATAGCCTGTAGTGATGCCAAGTGCATATAAGGCTTGAACATCTTTATAATATGCATGAGATGTCGGCACATCAGAGAAAGTATTTTTCGTATAACCTTGTAGCTTGAAGCCGTTGACAAGTGCTCGTGCCATGGCAGCGCGGGTCATTGGCTGGTGGGCATTGATTTTGCCATTTTCTACTGCAATAATGCCGTAGCGTAGGCCTGTTGCTAAAACAGCATAGCCATAATCACCTGCTTTGATGTCACTTGCATTTAAGGTAGCTGAGCTGGATGCTGGAATCCCTAATGCTCGTAAAATCATTTCTGTTGCTTGTAGGCGAGTTAATGTACCTTGTGGATTAAATTTTCCATTCGTTCCTTTCACAATGCCTAGTGCATATAAGTTTTTAATATCATAATAGGCACCATTCGACGAAGATACATCTGAGAAGAATGGAGCGGAAGCAATTGTCGCTTTGTTGGAACCTTTTGCGCGTGTGAGCGTTTTAATTTCTGCAATCGTTGCAAATTTTTCATCAGCATTTTTGCGATCATCGCGCCCCTCTATAAAGGATGTACGTATCGTATATGTTCCGGTAGCTAAATCGCCAGGCATAGAAATCTGATATTTTTCCGCATGCGTACTAATGTCTTTTTGATCAGCATTGTTTGTTGAGGAATCCGCAGCAAGTCCTGGAATGTAACGTTCATGTCCATTACCAACAACTTTATCGTTTGCGTCTAAAATTTCTACTTTCAATGTACCGCGTGCAGGCACATTACCATTGTTTTTAACCGTTACAGTGGAGTAGAAAACGAATTTACCAGACGGTGCTACATAACTTTGCACCCCGTCAGAGTAAAGCGAAAGGTTATAACGGCGGGGCACATAGCCATTATGTTTTTCGGCTACCCAATTTAAAGCATGCTTCATAAATACTTGTGCATCTTTGTCACCATTAGTTGTTGAATAGGCAGCACCATTTTCGTTATCTTGCCAATCCGTTTTATCATTAATATTTATATAATCATAGATTTTGAATCCAATTTGAACAACTCTGCCTTTGCCGTATTCGATCGCATGGGCTGCGCCAAATTCATTTTTTTTCATTGTTTTAGGTTTGTCTGTGTAATTGTAATCTGAGAAATATAAAATAGGTGTTGCAGATCCACCTTGCCAAGGCTTCATGACTTCTACCCAATCACGATCTGTTTTTGTTAGATTAAGCTTGCTTTTGCCAAGCTCTTTTGTTGTATTTTGAATAATTGGATGAACAGTATTTATATTGCTTATTGCAGAGTTTCCTATCACAATATCGTCAATAAAACGGGAATTGAAGACTTCAGTTAAATTATCCCACTCCATTACCCAAGAATCGACATCGTAGATCAATGGAGAGAGATCCATTTGACCGAGTTTAGGGAATTTTGCGGATTCATTACGGGCTGTTTGGAAGGCAAAAATTGCACCACCGCCATTTCGAACGTATATTTTGACATTTTCGCGTTGCTGATGATTCATCATGACTGTATAGGCAAAGACGATTGCATCATATTGACTTAAATTTTCTAAATTATTTAAGTCTTTCTCATAAATTTTCTCTACTTGGAAACCTTGTTGCTGATAGAGAAGAAAAGCTTTTAGTTCCTTATTATATGTGGAGCTATAGTCAACCTTTTCAGAAATAAGTTGGCCATTAAATGTTCCACTAGGGTGTGTAGTATTGGCATATTTTTCACTACTTTCAGAGAAAACGACACCGATTTTCTGTGCAGCTTTAGCTTGTGTTGGTGCTAAAAAAACTACGAGCATAAAAGAGCATGCTACGAGTAGTGAAACGAATAATTTCTTCATTAAATCCACATCCTTATTTTTGTATTTTTCTTCAATTTCGCGATTGCGTCCTATTTTGAATTGTGCTCAAACCGTGAAATTTGCACTACTTATTTATCATACAACTAAATAATGGATAAAACATTAAAAATTGGTTGTTGTCGTATGGCGTTTTGAATTAGATTGTCGATTAATGTGAGGCTAAAATTGTGTTGTCCAGAGCGAAGAGGGACAACTGTTGGGGAAACTTACGCAGTAGATTTTGGGTATAAACTCATAATTTAGGGAAAAAAGAAAAACATTGCATAATTATATATAAAATCAATTCATTCCTTTCTATAAGTCTACCTGTATTTATGATATAATAACTCTTGTTTTGCTTAGTAAATAAAAGAATAAACAATTTTGATTCGCGATAGAGGAGGGCAATCACATCTTCTGAGATGTATGACATTTATGAATAAACTGAAACAAACTTTTGCAAAGGTCAACAAAATTGATACGTTTTCGCCGTATTTCTTTTTACCTTTTATATTAATGCTCTATTTCTTTACAAGTCTATTTGATTTCCATCGATTTGAATTATTTAATTTACGTGTATCAATTTGGCCAGCAGTATTTTTAGCAGTACTATGCTATTACATTGGTGTGTACATTATTGATAAGTTAAAATGGACAATCCCATCATTTGGTTTATCCTTCTTAGGGAAATTTGTTGTTCATTTTATCGTATTTTTAACTTTACTTGGTTTAGTTGCATATGTATTAATGATGATTAAAGGTGGTGGATTAGGGATTTCTGATGAATCTAATCGACGTAACCTTGATCCAAAATTAAACTTCTTTGCTCAATTATTATGGTATGGCGTTTTACTGTTATTATCATATAAAATGATTCTAGAAAAAAATATAACATGGAAAAAAACATTAATCTACGGCTCCATTTATGCTGCAGTAATGTTCTTATTCCTATTAATGGGTTATCGTACACCATTAATTATTATGTTATTTACTGGTATTATCATCTTCCATTACGTTGTAAAACGAGTGAAATTAACATGGTTCCTTTCAGCTCTGTTTGTTATCGGAGTAGCCTTCTCAATGTTTGGCTTCCTTCGTGTTGTATCAGAGGATACAACGAAAGAATTTAATAGCCGTGAACAACCAGATGTAGAATTGACTGAAACAGAAAAGGAAAAGCTGTTATCAGTAGAGCAGCAAGTTAACTTAACACCAAAATGGATTCGTTCAATAAATGGTGAGAGTGTAACAGGCCATATTGTTTTAAGTAAAATTATCGAATATACGCAGGAGGAAGGTTACCTAAATGGGGAAATCCATGCTGGTATCTTCAATACAATTTTACCAGGTGAACAAGTTTCACCACGTATGAAAGTAACAGAAGTTGTAAACTCTCTAGCTGAATCTGAAGGTAAATATATTACACGTCCTAACAGAACAACAACACCAACATTTATTGGTCAATTATTCTTAGACGGCGGTTATCTACTTGTAGCGATAGGCTTCTTCTTATATGGTGTATTAATCTCATTAATTTATAATAAAGTGAAGCAAGGCGGTATTCGTAGCTTCCATTCAGTAGCTTATGCATTTGTCATTACCTTATTTACAGTGTCTATGCATACAGGCTTACTTGATTTAATCTTTATTTTAATGCTTGGCTTTGTCATAATTGCGTCATCGATTATGAAAACAGATAAGAAAAAGCTTTCATATTAACAATAATAGAGATGTCTCAAATATTATTTGAGGCATCTCTTTTTTATTTGGTGTTCCTATCCGTCAGTTGGCAGGTGGATGGCGATAAAACATGAAATTGTTTCGATAAAATGTAAGCCCGAAATATAAAAAATAAGCGCACCTTCTCGGTACGCACGACGAATGGCCATCTATCCTATTTTTTCGGATAGATGGCTATTTTGC
>NZ_JBIWFQ010000020.1:0-115438 GCF_044763105.1 Lysinibacillus sp. NPDC096212
TCCGCTTTGGTCACAAGGCTTTAGGAGTTAAAAGCAATTAACGTGGAGTTCGCACCAATCGCTTGATACGAAGGGTATTCTGTTATAAATCTATGCTTCTATACAGGTTTGTATAGGTTTGTCTAATTTTTCGTAACAGTTTAGTTACCCATTTCAATTCCCTCTGCTCCTAGTGCATGAGCTGCCATCCAGCCACGACCATCGCCAATTCCACCCGAGGCAATAACAGGTATTTTCACACTATCTACAACCTGTGGCACAAGTACCATTGTCCCTATATCATCACGTCCAAGATGACCTCCACCCTCTTGACCAACAACCATAACAGCATCTGCACCTAGTTGTTCCGCCTTTTGAGCTTGTCTACGTGCAGCAACAAGTACTAATTTTTTAATATCCGTTCCTTCTAAAATATCAAAAATTGGTGCAGGATTCCCACCAGTCATTGTAACAACTGGTACTTTTTCTTCCACTGCAACACGCACCATATCTTCATAACCAGTGCCATACATACCAATTGCAAAATTTATGCCAAACGGTTTATCCGTTAATGTTCGTACTTTATGAATCTCTGCGCGCAATAAGTCAGGATCTCGTAAACTCATTGCTGTTATTTGCCCTAGCCCCCCAGCATTCGACACCGCCGCTGCTAAATCTGCATATGCTAAATAGGCTAATCCCCCTTGAATAATTGGGTATTTAATATTTAAAAGCTCTGTTACACGTGAATTCCAATTCATAGTATCTCCCCTTTCCTACGATACTAATTTCTCGAAATTATCAAAATATCCTTTTTATTTTATTTTTTTCTGTAAAGTCTATTTTTTCTTGCAATTAGGTGCTATAATTCATTTGTTTTCTTACATATTATAAAGTGAGGTGGTACCTGCGTTGTCACAATTAGAGACTCCATTGTTCGACGTATTACTTAAACATCGGAACAGACACCCAATTCAGTTCCATATTCCAGGCCATAAGAAAGGTCAAGGTATGGACCCTGCGTTCCGAGAATTCGTCGGCGACAACGTTTTATCAATTGATTTAATTAATATTGCTCCACTAGACGATTTACATTCACCAAAGGGCGCTATTAAAGAAGCGCAAGCACTTGCTGCCAAAGCCTTTGGTGCTGATCATACATTCTTTTCCGTTCAAGGTACTAGTGGCGCCATCATGGCGATGATTCTGACTGTCGTCGGTCCAGGTGATAAGATTCTAGTACCACGGAATGTTCATAAATCCATTATGTCGGCGATTGTTTTCGCTGGAGCAATCCCGATTTTTATTCATCCTGAAGTAGATAGTGAATATGGTATTTCTCATGGAATATCGCCTGAAGCTGTTGAAAAAGCTTTAAATGCTTATCCAGATACAAAGGCAGTTCTTGTTATTAATCCAACGTACTTCGGCTTCTCAGCAGACTTAAAGCGTATTGTCGAAATAGTCCATAGCCGCAATATTCCGGTAGTTGTCGATGAAGCACATGGTGTACACATTAAATTCCATGATGATCTTCCATACTCTGCAATGGAAGCTGGAGCTGATATGGCTGCAACCAGCGTACATAAGCTTGGCGGTTCTATGACTCAAACGTCTATTTTAAATGTTCGTGAAGGACTTGTTTCTGCAAAACGTGTCCAAGCTATCCTGTCGATGCTAACAACAACATCGACATCTTATCCATTACTCGCTTCCCTTGACACAGCTCGACGTCAGCTAGCGATCCATGGTTATGATTTAATTGGCGATGCACTTCGCTTGGCAAAGGATGCACGTAAACGCATTAACCAAATTCCACATTTAAAATGTGCTGGTAAAGAAAAATTAAATTCATCTGCAACTTATGATATGGATCCTTTAAAGCTATTAATAAGTATTAAAGATTTAGGTATCTCTGGTCATCAAGCTGAAGAATGGCTTCGTCACAATGCAAATATTGAAGTAGAATTATCAGATCTATACAATATTTTATGTTTAGTGACATTAGGTGATACGAAAAAGGAAATTAATCTCCTTATCAATGCCCTTAGCCGTATGTCTAAAGCATTCGATTCAGAAGCTGCTATTACTGAAACAATGGTCAATGTACCAGAAATTCCTGCACTTGCTATGTCACCACGTGATGCATTTTATGCAGATACTGAAGTTGTTCCACTTGCAGAAGCGGATAATTGCATTTGCGCAGAATTTGTTATGGTATATCCCCCAGGTATTCCGATTTTTATTCCCGGGGAAATAATTACTCAAGAAAATATTCGTTATATTCAAATGAATATTGAAGCTGGTTTACCTGTTCAAGGACCAGAAGATACAACATTAAAAACAATTCGCGTCATTAAAGAACGCAAACCTATTATTTAATGGTAGAGGCTGGGACAGAACTCGATTTTTTTGAAAAACAGCGAAAATAGATAATAACTCTTCGCTTCAATAAGTAGAGTGTTCCTCCCTAAATCAAAAAAATGTTAGATCGAAATACAATCAGTCTAACATTTTTTCTTTTTGTCCCAGTATGTTTATTGACTAATAATAATGGAACCAAGCAGATAGCATACCAAATATAGGAAAAACAAGCCACCAATGCCTCCACAAGAAATCCCCAACAGTTTTATGATCGGATTTATTTGAATCAGTGGCTGAAGCTGGGGTTGGGGCTGAGGCTTCTAGTTTATGATATTTTTCTTCACCTGTAATAAGCTGGTCTAAAGAAATTTTATATAAATCACTTAACCTTCTTAAATTATCTATATCAGGATAGCCTTTTCCTAACTCCCATTTTGAAACGGATTGTCTTGAAATATTTAAAAAAGCTGCGACATCATCCTGTGTATACTTATGCTGTTCTCTCAATTCCTTTAAACGGTTTTCTAAATTCATTAAATTTCACCTCCAACATATAGGATTTTGATCAAATAATAATGGATTATTACACTTTATTCTAGAAGTTATCATTTGCTAATTCGCAACGCATAGTTGCTTTCAAAGAAACTGAGCAAAAAATTCGATTCTAGAGCATATTTTACTTACACTATTTAGTGAGGAGTGATGGAATGAATACATGGGATCAACGATTTAAAACAGCTGAATATGTGTATGGTGAGCAGCCAAATACATTTATAGAAGACTATGTACACTATTTAAAGGATTATCCAAATGTGGCTGCATATGCCGAAGGTGAAGGTCGAAATGCTGTATTTTTAGCTTTACAGGGGCATACAGTAACTGCCTTTGATTATGCAGAAAGCGGTCTTGAAAAAACAGAACAGCTCGCAGAAAAACATAATGTTTCAGTTCATACAAAGCTTACTGACTTACTGCAAGATGAACTACCAGTAGAAAAGTTTGATGCTGCTATTATGGTGTTTGGACATTTTCCGGTTGAACAGCAACAAGAAGTGTTTAAGAGGATTGTGAACTCTGTAAAATCTGGTGGTCGTATTATGATGGAACTTTATTCAATTTATCAACTACCTTACGCGTCAGGTGGCCCCAAACAGCTTGATTTCTTATATGATCCTTTGGATGTTCTAAAATGGTGTCAACCTTATAAGATCATCCATTTTTTCACAGGTGAACAAATGCGAAATGAAGGTATACTCCACACAGGACTTGCTCATACCATTCAATTTATTATAGAAAAAAATTAAAAAGACTATATACAGTACTCTGTAAGGTTAAAAACAAGTAATTATACATGGTATTTGATTCAATCATAACTTGTTTATAATGTTGCACAAATTATGAAAATGTACATTACTAAAATAAATTTTAGTGGTGTACATTTTTTATTTTGTTAAGTATTACATTGCAATTTATTGAAGTATGTACCAAATTACAATGTAAAAAATTAAAGTAATATTAGTTGTTTTTAATTAGTGGAGGTGAATGTTTTTGTATTGGGATGAATACTGCCCAAAACATATAGAAAGCAAGTATAAGCTTTTAGTATTTAAAGAAAACCAACCCTTTTTACCATTATCAGATTATTTTAATGATTGTTTAGGACGAATTGATAAGAGCTCTGCAACATCCTATTTAAACTGTTTACTTCCCTTTTTCAAATGGTTAGAGGAAGAAAGTAATTTTCAAGGGGAACGAGTGCAATGGAATGATGAAGAAGAAAAGATACGAGTTGTTGTTGAAGATTATTTAATGCATGAAATGAACTGCAAGATCCGAGATCAAGACTCATTCAATAAAAGTCCGAATACAATTAGTCGTTTTTTGTCAGCATTAAAATCATTTTATAAAGCAATAATCCGTTTAAATCAATATCCATATAATAATCCATTATTTGAGAGTCAAGCTATATTAAATCAATTAAAAGAAGAATTAAAAGGTGTCCGAGTTGATAAACCAAGAATGCCTTCTGTTGCTGGAACAGAAGAACCCTTACAGCCACATTTTGCATTTATTTTAGTTCGTTTAATTTCTTGTTCTGGATTCTTATCGATACAAAACACCACCTATGGCAATTCAGATAATAAATTTGGTATTTCATCAATTTCCCCTTTTTTCGAAGCAACTAATACTTCCGCTCGCTTTCCATTCCCTCAGTCATTTTTTCTTGAACTTGTTCTTCTTTCTACTCCCCATTACACCCAACTAACAAAATTGAACTAAATACAACTCCTGAAATTATAGCTTGTTTCATCATTTCTAAATTCCTCTTTCAAAAATTAAGTGCACATTCCAGAATAATTCTCCGTACGTAAGTTTGACGGTATATATTGGTAAAAGTTTCTTTTT
Organism: Lysinibacillus sp. NPDC096212; assembly: GCF_044763105.1. Classification (NCBI taxonomy): domain Bacteria; kingdom Bacillati; phylum Bacillota; class Bacilli; order Caryophanales; family Bacillaceae; genus Lysinibacillus; species Lysinibacillus sp. NPDC096212. The sequence continues at coordinate 4,750 of NZ_JBIWFQ010000020.1, forward strand.
ATAACACAATCTTGTGCAATTAAACTGCACCGTTAGCACAAGAAGCGACTGCTCTAATTGAACAATCGCACTCCGTTAGTTTAAGTGTAATACTTCACAATCTTATTCAATTAAGGTTGTTTTAATCATTTAAATCATATAAATAAATTGGGTTTATACACTCCAAAATGGATACTATTGCGTTATTGTATCCGGACATTTTTTCAATTTCTTTTTCGTCTTTAAATTCTTCGTTTTCGAACTGTACTGTAAGTTGGTTTATTATTTTTAGGTACTTACTTATAAATCCGTTCTCATCCATATGTTTAACATCTACCAGCATTTCATTATAAGCTAAGAGTTCACCCTCATTGGTATATTGAAACTCAGTTTTATCAAAAATGGTATTTGTATCTGTAAAATGTATCTTCCTTTCAATAATATCTACCAACGTAAATTGGTTCAGTTTCTTATTATCGTTCATAATTATCCCTCTCTTTGTTTAAGACTTATTTTAAGTATCATTTTATTTTTGATTTTCAAATATCCTGCCCCGTTAGTTTAAGTAGAAAAAGGCTCTACTCCTTATTGAAGTAAAGCCCCCGTTAGTTGAATAACATAACTTCCAATTTGAATCAATAATCAATTGAATTGGCTATATGCTCATTTTGTGTATTCTAATGTTTTTAAGGTATGATAAAATAATATTAAATAAAGTATAATTGGTGTAAATTATAAATTTAGGGAATTTAAGGAGTGTGATTCAAATTTTAATCTCTTTATTCATAGTGTTTACAATTTTGTTTATAATGGCTTTCTTTCTAACTTATAAACGCTCTTGGAGCTTAAATTTAATTATTTGGGGAGTTTTCTCTGTACTAATTTTTTCACCTATAATCAGCTTTTTTCTTATAATAATACCTCAGTATGTGACAGGAAACTCTTGGGCAGGGTTAATTGGTATGTATGCTTTTCCACTTCTAGAAGTAATTTCACTTCTTATGTTTATATTTGGATGTATAGGTTATATAATAAAGAAAAAAACAATTGAGAAATCGGAAGACAGCGTCGGTTAAAAAAAGATAGTAAAGCAGAAATGTTGTTTAAACTAACATTCCTGCTTTTTTTTGTATTAAAATATCGCAGAATTTAATTGATTTCGCTTGATACAATTTATCTTTATACATATACGTAATTTGAATATCCCCTAGACTCCAACTTTCTCACTTTTGTTTAGCTATTTACAAAATCCTTAACCATAAATATCCCTGTTAGCATTTTCCTTACGCAGTTTTAAATCAATACTGAAGGAAAACCAAAGTTCTTATTCAACTAATCTGCCCCGTTAGTTGGATAAAAGTTATTTCTTCTTTCTTGTTTGAATGTATTTTTCCGTCAATAATCCCGCATTAAACACCGATAAAATCATAATGAAAAAAATATTACCCGAACGGTCGGATCCCTCTTGTCAGCAATAAACTCAATACTAGAAAAATTAACATAAACAAAGCCAAAAGCAACAAATATAGATAAGAAAAATTGCCCTTTTAAAGACTTAATCATAAAGTGCCCCCTATAAATAATTGAACTATCCTGCGTTAGTTTAAGAAAAAAGTGCTACCCCTAGACTTGAAGTAAAGCACCCCTTTTCGTTCAATATTTTACATATATTAACTTATTCAACGCATTCGCAAAAAAACCTCTTCTTCAACTAAACTGCACCGTTAGTTCAATAAGAAAAAGAGCTGCCTATGCAACTCAATGGTCTTCAAGAAAAGCACCCTTTAGTCATATATTGTTACCGAACATCATCTGTACTATGTGCGTTTCCCTTATTCTATTACTATACTAAATGAGATGTTAAGTTTATCCCAAACCCAAGCCTGGAAAATCCTATCTATTTCTATTTTTAGTGCTTTATCATCCAAATCATTATCAATACCTAATTCTTTAAAAGTAAATGTTTCTGTCGCCTCTGTACCTTCATATTTTGTACTACTGAATGAAAAAGTAACTGTCTTATCCATTAGTTCACCCTCCTATTTTAACCCTGCATAAATTCGCCTTTTATTACAGTTTACATTATTCCTTCTTATTGCACTAAACTGCTCCGTTAGTTGAATAACTGAATAATCAGTTGCTATGTCTAGTGAAACATATTTACAAATATGGGTGTGCGGAAGTGCGAGCTTATAAATCGAGCTATGATGAGATTGCGGTAGCACATCATTAAATTGGTGTGCTTTTTCTATTTGAATCGGATTAATGAATATAAGAAGCGAAAAAACAAACACAAGCTCTTGGTTGAAATAAGGAGTGTGGCAAAGTTCAATTCTTTCAACTTTGAGTCAGCTTACAACAACAATCGTAGCAGGCTTACAGAGCCATTTAACGAGCCTGTAAGAGTTGATAGATTTGGCTTGGGCTTGTCTCAATGGACTTTAGGAAGCTTACATATTTAACAAAAAGGTAAAAATCCAACAATCACTATTTACAACCCTTTCACCGAATCAATATTAAACAATATATGTTAGGGCTATCATTTATCACTCAATCCTATTAAATGAAAGAAACATTGAATATTACCACTATCCCAAATATTGGGTTTATGATAACATATATCTGAATCTTATAACTTTAGAAAATATGAAAGGAAGTGTAATATTCAGATATGAAAAAGATATTGAAACCATTGATTAGTGTTATTGCCATTGGTGCCCTCTCTCTATCTATAAATATAGATAAAAATGTATTAGCTAGTAATATTGCAAATACATGTGATTATAATTCGGCATCGAAAGGAAACCCTGATTTTTCCACAATGAACTGTTTGTTAACCGAAACAGCACTGATTTATGATGTTCCTCCTGAAATTGTGAAGGCAATAGCGGAAGGTGAAAGTGGAAATTGGCGTCATTTCGATATGAATGGTGAAGCTATTGTGACAGCCGATAATGGAATTGGCATTATGCAAATTACAAATCAAGCCGGCTACAATCAAGATAGACTAAAAAGTGATATTGTCTATAATATTCAAGCTGGTGTAGAGACTCTAGATAAAATGTTTAAGCGGAAGGATTTACCTAGCATCAACAGTGGGGAAAGAGATGTACTGGAACATTGGTACTTCGCTATCATGGCTTATAACGGTACTAAGCCAGTAAATAGTCCAATTGTCCAAGCAACTGGTGAAAGAAATGCAAATGCCTATCAAGAAAGAATTCTCCGAATTATTGAGAAATTGGAATTAATAGACTTAACAGAGCTGCCTTTTTCACGCGAATATTTTCAATATGACTCTAACAGCAGGGAAAATATTAAATTCTCGGCGATGAACTATCCTTTTGATTTACCATTAACAAAATCAAAGTATTTTTTTGAAACAAATCAAAAAGTTAGTGCAACAACAACAAATGTGAAATTTAGGACAAGACCTTCTATAGATAGTCCTTCTTTGGGTACTTTACGTGAAGGCGAAATTGTTACCATTACGGGTCCTTTTGAATATGAAGAAGTAAAAACGAAGAAAAACCATTTTGTTTGGTATCCTGTGAAAAGAAGTGACGGGACAGAGGGGTATGTAGCATCAAGTTTTTTAAACTACTCAGCTTCAACACCAACGCCAACACCTCCAGTAACACCGCCAACAACGGGTAACGTTGATGTATCAAAGTTTGCTGATTACAATGCAAACCAATACTGGGCTGAGGATTTTAAGTGGGCAGTCAACATCGGTCTCATCAGTGGAGACCCAAACGTGAAAAACCCATCAACAGGTAAGTACGAAAACTTACTTAAACCGTACAATAACTTAACGGAAAACCAAATGTTATCTATCCTATTTCGTTACTTCAAACCATCAGAACTAGCTTCAACGATAGCTAATACTTCATGGTATGGAGACGTAAACTACCAACTGGCTACAAAATACTCTCTACCAGTCCTAGGTGCAAACACAGCATCCAAACAAGCCATTGCAGGTAAGGATATCACACGGGGTAACTTCGCTCGTATCTTAGCTTCAATGCATTATGGTAAGACTGTATCTCAGTCAGAAGCTATTAAATTCCTTCGTGATAATGGTTTAACAACTACTAAAACAAATGAAGAGTTTAAACCAAATGATTCTCTAACAAGAGCGCACACAGTGGCATTCTTCCACCGTTACGAACAAATATTCAATAACTAAATTGCTACTTACAAGTGAAAAGGTGACTATAAAAGTCATCTTTTCTTTTTTATGTTTAATAAATCCTTTCTTGACACTCCTCGAACCTTTCATAACTAAATTCATTGACACAGATTGCTTGATGGGAGCTACAAAGTCTTGTGTTAAGCTACTGGAGTGATTGAGAAAGCATAACAAAAGGACTTGCATATATGAGATTCAATCATACACGCAAGCCCTTTTCTTATTAACCTACCGCTCTCGTTAGTTAAACAACCCTTGCTCTTTCCACTTGTTAAAATACTTTTGATAACCCTTTTCCTCTGCTATCATAGTGTATTGCGTATCTTCCCATTTAAAAGTATGAGAACCCGACAATGCCTCGTAGCTTGGATTCCCTTTTACATCCCCAAAAAGCGTTTCAAATGTATTTACATCCACTGAATTTGTTGTTCCATTCTCGTCAGTTTCAAGATGAATGAAATCAACCTCTCCCTGTTCTGAATTCCCCTTAAACATCAAACCTGCTTTATTTAAAGATAAATATAATTGATTCATACTCAATTTCTACTCTCCTTTAAAATTCGTTAGCTTAATCAACTAAACTGCTCCGTTAGTTGAATATCTGAATAATCAGTTGTTTGGTATAGTGTAACATGTTTCCAAATGTTGGTGGGAGATGGATGTGTATGACTAACAAGGGAGATTGACTGTTACAGCAGGGCGAGGCGTTGAGGTCTAAACCCTTTCAACTTTGAGTTAGATTATAACAACAGCCGTAGCATACTTTTGATCAATCTTTATTTCAAACCAACACTTAAAACACACATAAAAGCTGAACCAAGATCAAAATTAGTTCAGCTTAAAAAATAGCATATTATAATGTTGCACATTGTATATAGATCCAGAAATATTAAGTGCATTACTTTAATTCTTGACTTTTAATAAAAATATAAACTGTATATAGCTTTTTTTTACAAAAATAAATAAACAAATAGTGGACATAAAAATGCGCCTATAATTGCAGTTAAGGCCATAGATAGCGAGCCTACTGATAATTCTTGTTCTCCGTATTCTCTTAATTTAACAAGCCCAACGCCATGTGAAGCACTACCTACTGCAACACCTCTACTAACGGCTGAATCAATTTTGCCGTATTTAATGACTAGCGGTCCAATAATAGCGCCTACAAACCCTGCCAGCATTACAAGCACAGCTGTTAATGGTGGAATGCCGCCAATTGTCTCACTCACCTGCATACCTACAGGTGTCGTTAATGATTTAGGCAAGGCCGTCAGCAGCCAGCTTTTATTGACGCCAATCCATTTCAGCATAACAAATATTGTTGCTAAGCCCGTAATCATAGCGATAAAAATACCTGACAAAATAGCATATTTATATTTCATAATGATCTCACGCTGATTATATAGAGGATAAGCTAGGGCTACAACTGCTGGACCTAGCATTTTTTGAAGCCATTGCCCTCCCTCCATATAAGTAGAATATGGAATGTTAAAGACTAATAACATAACAGCACTGACGATCGTTGTCGTCACTAGCGGAATCATTAAAGGATGTGGGTAACGTTGATAAAGTTTTGTAAATAACACGAATAAGACAACGGTGCCAACGACAACAATAATTTCAATCAACAGTTAATTTCCCCTCTCCTTCTTCTACAATGGTTTCTGTTTCTTTTTTAGCCAGCTCTTTTTTCTCAACCATTTGACTAAGTAATCCTGTAACATAAATAGAGATTAGCGTGCTTGCTATAACGGCTAGCATAATCAATAGGCCAGTAGTTGAAAAAAGTTCAGGGTAGTCAATCACTCCTACTGTTGCAGGAATGAAAAACAAGGTTAATACGCCAATTAAGAAGCCTGCTCCATCTTGAATGTATTCTACTTTAATTATTTTAAAATTGAGTGAAAGTGCTAGTAATAGTAATCCAATTACACTTCCCGGAAGAGGTACATGTAGTAAAGCCACAATACCGACACCCATGTAATAAAAAATATTGAGTATCCCAATCTGAACAATAATACGAACAACTCTCTTTAACATCGAAGCAAAATTTTCGTTCAACATTTCGCCACATTTCACCCCCTATAACGTTTATTCTACATCTGCAGGAATTTTCTGTCTATTATAATTTTAGGAAAACAATAGAAAAAAAGGATAACTCCAAAACACTTTGAGCCATCCTTTTTCTATACATAAGATAAAGAGGTTGTCTAAAAACTGCTCTACATTCGTTTTTAAGACAACGCCAAAAGTCTTTTTTTAACTATAATGCGTGTCCAGAACCACCATCAATGTTTACAGAAGTTCCTGTCACATAACTAGCTGCATCTGATACTAAAAAAGTAATGACATTTGCTGCTTCTTGAGTATCCCCTACTCGACCAAGTGGAATCGCTTGACCTACTTTACGGGAATAATTTTCCCACGATAGTTCTGGCGCTTCTTCCTTCCACTTCTTCTCAATTTGATCACTACGAATAAGCCCAATACAAACAGAATTCACACGAATATTATCTTTCCCTAAGTCTTTGCTCATAGCCTTCGTTAACGCAAGCCCTGCCGCACGACTTACAGTAGTAGGGAGTGAGTTTGCTGGTGGTGTTTTAGCCATTACTGCAGTCACATTAACTATTGCACCGCCACCAACCTTACGCAAATGAGGTGCAGCATATTTTGAACAATTGACAGCACCAAATACTTTTAAATCTAAATCAGCTTGCCATAGCTCACTACTAACCGCTTCAAATGGATTAGCCGAAGCTGTCCCTGCATTATTAATAAGAATATCAAGACGACCAAAATGTTCTACTGCTCGTTCAATTAAGTACTTACAATCTTTTTCCTTTGTAATATCAGTCGCTACAATTAATACGTCCTCGCCTGTTTCGTTTTTAATACAGCCTGCAGCCACTTGAAGCTGTTTTTCACCACGAGCACAAAGTACAACCTTTGCCCCCTCTTTCACAAGCTGCATCGCTGTATAATAACCAATTCCCTTACTTGAACCTGTAATAACTGCTACTTTCCCCTTTAAGCCTAGTTCCATTGTGATCACCCCAGTTTTTTGTTCAACTTCTTTTGTTATACAAACATCGATATCATTTTCGAATATCTAGCAGTCAATTTCAGAGACTATCTGATACATTCGCTAAATCTATTCGGTATTTAATATAATCCCAACCGAACTATATTATTTGAATATTCATTCGATATAATTACTTTATCAAAATTACAAGTAATATACAAAAAAACGGCTACAAAGCAAATGCTTTATAGCCGTTTTCATAAACTTTATTATTTTTTAGCTACAATATGGATTGGGTTGCCAAGTAATACTTCAGCAGCTTCCATTGTAATTTCACCTAATGTTGGGTGAGCATGGATTGTTAATGCGATATCTTCAGCAGTCATGCCGCCTTCAATTGCTAAGCCCATTTCAGCGATCATATCTGATGCACCAGCACCTACGATTTGAGCACCGATTAATAAGCCATCTTCTTTACGCGCAACAAGCTTCACGAAACCTTCTGTTTGGTTTAATGCAAGTGCACGACCATTTGCTGCGAATGGGAATTTCGCTGCAGTGTATTCAATGCCTTCAGCTTTCGCTTCATCTTCGTTATAACCAACTGTTGCCATTTCTGGATCTGTGAAGCATACAGCAGGAATAGCTAAATAATCAACGATTGATTTTTCACCAGCGATTGCTTCAGCAGCAACTTTACCTTCGTAAGATGCTTTATGAGCAAGTTGAGGACCAGCTACAATATCACCAATTGCATAGATGTTTGGAATATTTGTACGACATTGTTTGTCAACATTGATAAGACCACGTTCACCGAATTCAATACCGATTTCAGCAAGGCCCATTTCATCTGTATTTGGACGACGACCTACAGTTACTAATACATAGTCAGCTTCAACTTTTTTCTCTTCTCCGCCAACTTCATATGTTACTACTACGCCGTTTTCTGTTTCTTCAACGCCTTTTGCAGATGCGTTTACTTCCATTTCAACGCCTTTCTTTTTAAGGCCTTTTTTCACGATTTGTGTCATTTGTTTTTCGAAACCAGCTAAGATATCTTTTCCGCCCTCGATAATTGTTACTTGTGAGCCAAGATTAGCATATGCTGAACCTAACTCTGTACCAATATAACCTCCACCGATAACAACTAATTTACCTGGTACTTCTTGTAAAGAAAGTGCGCCAGTAGAATTTAGTACGCGATCAGAGAATTTGAATGTTGGAATTTCAACTGGGCGAGAACCTGTTGCGATAATTACATTGTTAAATGTGTATGTTTGAGCAGATTCACCATTGATGATACGCACTGAATGAGCGTCAACGAAATAAGCTTCACCTTGTACAATTTCAACTTTATTACCTTTAAGTAAGCCTTCAACACCGCCAGTTAATTTTTTAACAACGCTGTCTTTAAATGCTTGTGCTTTTGAGAAGTCTAATTTCACGTCAGAAGCGATGATACCCATGTCATCTGAATGTTTAGCATGCTCAAAACGGTGACCTACTGAAATTAATGCTTTTGATGGGATACAACCTACGTTTAAGCACACACCACCAAGTACATTTTTTTCAACGATTGTTACTTTTTGGCCAGTTTGAGCTGCACGGATTGCTGCTACATATCCTCCAGGACCTGAACCAATGACAAGAGTATCTGTTTCGATTGGAAAATCTCCTACTACCATTTTTGTTACGCCTCCATTAATAATAATTCTGGTTCACTTAGCAAACGCTTTAAGTGATTTAAAGCATTTTGCGCAGTGGCTCCATCAATCATACGATGATCAAAGCTCAATGATAATGCTAACACAGGTGCGGCTACAATTTCACCATTTTTTATTACAGGTTTTTCTGAAATTCGACCAATACCTAGAATTGCTACTTCAGGATGATTAATTACCGGAGTAAACCATTGTCCTCCTGCAGAGCCGATATTCGTAATCGACATCGAAGCGCCCTTCATTTCATGTGGTGCAAGCTTGCCTTCACGTGCTTTAGTCGCTAATTCATTAATCTCGTTTGATACTGCAAATACAGATTTACGATCTGCGTGCTTAATAACTGGTACTAACAAGCCTTTTTCTGTATCTGCTGCAATACCAATATTATAATAATGCTTCTGAATAATCTCTTGTGTTGCATCATCTAATGAGCGGTTAAATTCTGGGAATTCGCGTAAAGTTGAAATAAGCGCTTTAACTACGTATGGTAAGTACGTTAATTTGACACCTTTTTCAGCAGCGATATCTTTGAATTTTTTGCGATGTGCTACTAGAGCTGTTACATCGACTTCATCCATTAGTGTAACATGTGGAGCCGTTTGTTTCGAGTGAACCATCGCTTTTGCAATCGCTTTTCGAATGCCCGACATTTTCTCACGTGTTTCAGGGAATTCACCTTCAAGAACTACTGGTGCTGCTGCTTGTGCAGTTGTTTCTTGCTGAACAGCCTCCTCATTAGCCACCGGTGCTACTTCAGCCTCTACAGCGCCTCCACCTTTTAGGAAATTCTCAATATCTTGTTTTAAAATACGACCATTTTTGCCTGTACCTTTAACTTCACGAATATTAACATCATGCTCTCGTGCAAATTTACGTACTGAAGGCATTGCAATGACACGCTTATTTTCATCAGCTACAGTTACAGCTTCAGTCTTTTCGGCAGCTTTCTCTGGAGCCTGCTCATCTTTAACAGGAGCCTTTTCTACTTTCTGACCATCCTCAGCTGTTGCTTGAACTTGAGCCTCTGTTTTCGCCTCAGCATGGTCATCACCTTTTAGCTTTAAGTCTTCATAGCCAGGTGCATCAAAACGGATTAAGACATCACCAACAACTGCTACTGTGCCTTCTCCTACTAAAACTTCCTCTACTTTCCCTTCCACCGGAGAAGGGATTTCTACTACTGCTTTGTCATTTTGTACTTCACAAAGAATATCATCTTCTTTTACTGTATCTCCAGCTTTAACGAACCATTTCACGATTTCGCCTTCGTGAATACCCTCGCCTATGTCTGGTAATCTAAATTCAAATGCCATGTGTACCCATCCTTTCGATTTACAGTTCCTTGTTTAGAAGCTACATTAGAATGTTAAAACTTTTTTTGCAGTTTCCATTACATCTTTATAGTTTGGTAACCAAACACCTTCAGCTTGTGGGAATGGGTACACAGTATCTGGTGCAGCCACACGAAGTACAGGTGCTTCTAAGCTTAAAATCGCGCGTTCTGTAATTTCAGCCACAACATTTGCAGCGATACCTGCTTGTTTTTGAGCCTCTTGTACAACGATTGCGCGACCTGTTTTTTCAACTGACGCAATAATTGTTTCAATATCAATAGGTTGGATTGTACGTAAATCAATAACTTCTACAGAGTGACCTTCTTTTTCTAGCTCTTCTGCAGCCTTTAAGCTTTCGTGAACCATTAAACCATAGGCAATGATTGTTAGATCTTTACCTTCACGTTTTACATCCGCTTTACCTAGTGGAATTTCGTATGCTTCCTCTGGCACCTCTTCACGGAATGAACGATATAATTTTAAATGCTCTAAGAAAATGACTGGGTTGTCATTTCGAATAGATGAAATCAGTAAGCCTTTCGCATCGTATGGTGTAGATGGTACAACAACCGTTAACCCTGGTTGTGCTGTCATTAAACTCTCTAAGCTATCTGAGTGCATTTCTGGTGTATGTACACCACCACCAAATGGAGAACGGATTGTTACTGGTGCATTATAGACACCGCCGCTACGGTAGCTCATACGTGCTAATTGACCACTAATTGAATCCATTACTTCATAAACAAAGCCGAAGAACTGAATTTCAGGAACTGGACGGAAACCTTGAAGAGAAAGTCCGACTGCTAAGCCACCAATACCTGACTCTGCTAATGGAGTATCGAAAACGCGGTCAACACCGAATTCTTTTTGTAGGCCTTCAGTTGCGCGGAATACCCCACCATTGACACCTACATCTTCCCCGAATACAAGAACGTTTTCATCATTCTTTAATTCTGTGCGAAGTGCATCTGTAATTGCTTGAATCATTGTCATTTGTGCCATAGGTTATTTCGACTCCTTCTCTTTATAGATTTCATATTGTTCTTTTAAGTTTGATGGCATTTCGCCTTTATACATGTTTTCCATTAACTGTGTTACTTTTTGTTTTGGAGCAGCATCGGCTTTTTTGATTGCCTCTTTAATTTCTTCTTTTGCACGCTCAATAACAGCCTCTTCTTTTTGCTCATCCCATAAACCTTTCGCCTCTAGATATTTACGGAAGCGTACAAGAGGGTCTTTTTGCGCCCATTCACTATCTGTATCCGATGTACGGTAACGCGTTGGGTCATCCCCTGCCATTGTATGAGGACCATAGCGATAGCACATTGTTTCAATTAAAGTAGGACCTTCGCCATTAACAGCGCGCTCACGTGCATCACGTGTTGCTACGTAAACAGCTAACGCATCCATTCCATCTACTAAAATACTTGGTAAGCCTGCTGCTACACCTTTTTGAGCAATTGTTTTCGCAGCTGTTTGTAATTCACGAGGTGTTGAAATTGCATATTGGTTATTTTGTACAATGAAAATTGCTGGTGATTTAAACGCACCCGCAAAGTTAATGCCTTCATAGAAATCCCCTTGCGATGACCCACCATCACCTGTATAAGTTACAGCGACAGCCTTTTTACCACGTTTTTGAATACCAAGCGCTACACCTGCAGCTTGAATATATTGTGCACCGATAATGATTTGAGGTGCTAATACGTTTACCCCTTCAGGAACTTGATTCCCCATAAAATGACCGCGTGAGAATAAAAACGCTTTATCTAAAGGTAAACCATGCCATACGATTTGTGGTACATCACGGTAACCTGGTAAAATCCAATCTTCTTTTTCTAACGCAAAGTGTGAAGCAAGTTGTGAAGCTTCTTGCCCAGCCGTTGGTGCATAGAAGCCTAATCGACCTTGACGGTTAAGAGAAATGGAACGTTGGTCTAAAATACGTGTATAAACCATACGCGTCATTAACTCAACTAGCTCCTCATCAGATAACTTTGGGTCTGCCTCGTCATTTATAATTTCGCCTTCTTCATTTAAAATTTGAAACATTTCAAATTTATCTTCTATTTCAGTTAGCGTTTGTTTAGCGTCAAAAATATTATTGTTTTTCTTGCCCATTTGTCACATCTCCCTTTCAGCTGTATTAAAATAAATCACCATTTCAACTAGTACAACTTATTCTTTGCACTCAGTATACTGAATAAAATACTGTCGGTCAATCATATAATACGCGTATAAACAAAGATTTTTTCTAACATAGCGATTATACAACTCTGTTTCATACTGTACCACTAACAAAGAATAACTGTATTATAACAACATATCGAAAGTACATAATTATTTAGTTTCCTTACATGATTACCAATAGTAGAATGCCCCAGTTCCAGACAATCTAATAGCTTTAGAAAAATTTTTTAAGTATATTCAAATAAGGTCTTTTTTCATGTGATTGTTTTAAGACGTGATGTATACTTATAAGTAAGCACTACAAAGTTGAAAGGAAGATTCATATATGATTTTAATGGATGATATTATTCGCGAAGGTCATCCGACTTTACGCACAAAAGCTGAGGAGGTCAAATTCCCTTTAACTGATGAAGTAAGACAGCTTGCAGAAGACATGCTTCAATATTTAATAAACAGCCAAGATCCTGAAATGGCAGATAAATATAATTTACGCGGCGGCATTGGATTAGCTGCCAATCAAGTAAATAGCCTACATCGCATGTTTGCCCTTCATTTAACTGATGACAATGGCGAACAATTAAGTTTTGTAGCTATCAACCCAAAAATCGTTAGCCATTCTGTAGAAAACTCATACCTTGCAGCGGGTGAGGGCTGCCTTTCTGTAGATCGCAATGTTCCAGGCTATGTACCACGTCATGCTCGTGTTACAGTTAAATTTAAAACAATTGACGGTGAAGAGAAAAAATTGCGACTTAAAGGCATGCCTGCTATAGCCTTCCAACACGAATTAGACCACCTTAACGGCATTATGTTTTACGATCGCATCAATGAAAAAAATCCATTTGCGGAAATTCCAGATTCTACACCATACGAGCGCGATTAGGAGCACAGAAAGAAAGCAAACCCCTGCAGTTATTATAAACTGCGGGGGTTTACTTTATTTTCAGGCTCTTTTTGATCTTCTACCCATCACTTTCAATTTTCAAATATCCCAATTATTTTTATGCTATTTCTATTCCTTGTTCTAAACGTTCGTTTATTTTTTCCAGCAGTGCAGGCAGCTCTTCCATCGTTCGAATCGTATAATGCGCACCTATCTCTTTAATTATTCGTGCTGTTTTTTCAATAGCTATTTGCTGCTCTTCTTCAGATAAAGCCATAAACTCTTCTTCAGATAACCCCATCTCAGAACTTCCAACAATAACACCTACAGCCCAGACACCTTCATTTAAAGCCTCTTTAATATCTGAGGTTGTATCACCAATCTTCACAACTTGTTTCGTTGCCCAATATCTAATGCCTCCATATTTTTAAAAATCATATATGGGTACGGACGTCCTTTATCCCCTACTTGAGTAGGCGTTACTAAAAAATCAGGTTCATATCCTTTTGCCGCTGCATGATGAGTCACTACCTCCATCATAGAGTCTGTATATCCCGTCGTGGAGCCAATACGAATACCCTCTTTCCTTAATCGATACACCGTTTCTTTCACATGCTGAATCGGATCTGTGTAAGTAGCTAACGATTCCATTAGCTTTGATTCAAACTGCATATATAAAGCTAGGACATCCTGTTCCGTGAAATGAAATGTATACAATAGAAAGGCAACAGCATATTTTACAATTTGTACGAAAACATATGATAGTAAAATTAGTAACGCTAACAAAAGAGTTCAACGTTTCAACGGAAACAATTCGTCGTGATATTCAACACAGCTTGTGCAAGATAAGAAAATGGAGAAGTTTTATGGCGGTGGTGAACTACCCACCATTTATAACCTAACAGTTTTTGAAGTGGGGGCTTCTCGACTTATCGTTGCTTTTAGTAGCCAACGAAAACTGACCGAGCTATCCCTCTTGTTCCAAAAGTTTTTTTGTTATGCTAACGCTAATAAACGCAATCCTTCATGTCTGATGTTGATAAACGGCATTCCAGTCCCTGTCTGCTATAAACCCACAATCACAGTAGAACGTACACTCAGAAAGAGATAAGGACTCCTTTACTTGACCACAATTGGAACAAGTTTCGGAAGAAGGAAACCATCTGTCTATTTTGATTAACTTTTTCCCTTGCTCCTCTAACTTATACCTAAGAAAAGTTGTGAACAAGCCCCATGCATTATCTGCAACGCTTTTACCAAAACGGAGTGCTTGTGACATCCCCTTCATGTTGAGATCTTCAATCACCACGCAATCATAGGTTTTGCTACTTTATGCGATTCTTTATGCAGAAAGTCTTTCCGTTGGTTGGCGATTTTTTCATGTAACCTCGCTACTTTAAGACGCTGTTTGTGCCAACGATTAGAATCTTTCTTTTTGCGTGATAGAATACTTTGTTCCTTCGCTAATTTTACCAAGGCTTGACGATAGAAACGTGGGTAATTGGCTGTCTTACCTTCTTCGCTATCGACAAATAAGCCATTCATGGAAAAATCTAACCCAACAACATCTTGTACTTCCTTTTTTATAGGTTGATGTTCGTATTCGCGGAAACAAATTATAAATATTTCTCAAACTGTCTATGTAGCAGCGGACTCTTCAAAACTTAACAAAGATGTCGCTATTCAAGTTTGTCCAGTAAATGCGGTAGATATGATTATCACAGATTACTCACTCTCTAAAGACACGGTCAATCATTTCACGGATAATGGTGTACAACTGAAAATAGTAAGAACAAACATCGAAGACACTAAATAATTTATTAAATACAAAAGCAACTAGTTGTAGTCAATTCTTACAACTAGTTGCTTCTTTAGTTTCTCTAATCAATTATGCCTCGGCATTGCGTCCGGAGGTTTAACTTATTTCAGCGGATGTCTTTTGTACCGAAAGCTTAGCGACAGGTACGGATGTTTCGACTCCGTTGAAATAAGTTAGATAATATTTAATTGGTGCATGATTTTAGCAAGACCATCCTCGTCCACATGCTCCGCAATATGAGTAGCAACAGCCTTCACTCTCTCATGACCATTCCCCATCGCCACGCCAGTCCCAACAGCCTGTAGCATTTCAATATCGTTAAGTCCATCCCCAAAAGCAATGGCATCATTTAATGTCAGCCCTATCTTATCAAGGACCTTTTCAATACCAGCAGCCTTCGAGCCTCCCTTTGGTAAAATATCACAAGAATAGCGGTGCCAGCGTACAAACTCCACGTTCGGAAATGCTTCACGATATAAATGTTCATCTTTTTCTTCCATAAAAATAAGTGTTTGATAGACATCGTTCTGCATATAATAAGTTGAGTCTATAGTCGGATACTCGTATTTTAATGTATCGAGGCTTTCTACTACCATATCGTTATTTCCTACAGATGCAATCATACGCTTGTCGTCTAAAAATACTACAGGTTCATTTCGCGCTTCACCAAAGGCAATGATTTTGGCTAGCTCACCTTTTCCAACACCATTCGTATAAATAACCTCACCACGATAAACAACATATTGTCCGTTAAATGTCACATACGTATTAATATCTAGCTCTTCTAGCAAGGATTGAATCATGAAAGGTGCACGTCCAGTTGCAATCGCTATCTCATATCCATTACGACGAGCTTCAAAAAGTGCCTCTTTCGCAGAAGCAGGTAATATTTTCTCACTATTATAAAGTGTACCATCTACATCAAAAAATAATATTTTCTTCATCTTATAGTCCCCTTCATTATGTATTATTCTGCAAGGTTAATGACTTTACAGAGGCAATATTTTTTATTATAATGATCCTAAGGAGTGATGTGCCATGCTGAAGAAACTCAAACGCAAATTGTTGAAGCAACTTCGCGGCATACTCGGAAAAAAATCAATTGCCTAACATTTGCCCTTCATTATTTGAAGGGCTTTTCTTTATTTTAGAGTAACTGCGTGATAATATAAAGGAAATGCATTTATTTGGCTATGCGCAACCACTGTCTCATTGCATAATTCAATTACACCTTGTTGTAATTACGTCTGGATTGTAACACTGAGATACAAGAACTTCAAACGCCTAATTTCTTCCTTTGTTTACTAGAAATTTGCTGTTTTTTCTTGTAGTACGTGTGTGGTATTAGTCAAAGGTGCAAGAAAATTGTACGCAATAAAAGGAGAGCAAACTATGATTTACAAAGTTTATTATCAAGAAAAAGTAAATGAAATTCCAGTTCGCGAAAACACTAAAAGTCTATACCTAGAAGCTGCTTCAGAACGCGAAGTACGTGAAAAGCTAAAAGACCGAAACTACAACATCGAGTTCGTTCAATTGCTTGAAGGTAACTATTTAGTCTACGAACAAGCAAGCCCGAACTTCATCTTGGAGGAAATTTAACAAACATGAAGTTTGTTAAAAATGACCAAGCAGCTGTTTTCGCGCTCGGCGGACTGGGCGAAATCGGCAAAAACACTTACGGCGTTCAATTTCAAGATGAAATCATTTTAATTGATGCCGGCATTAAATTCCCAGAAGACGACTTACTCGGCATTGACTACGTTATTCCGGATTATACTTATTTAGTACGCAACGCCGACAAAATTAAAGGATTATTTGTTACACATGGACATGAAGACCATATTGGTGGTATTCCCTACTTATTACGTCAAGTAAATGTCCCTGTCTACGGCGGCAAGCTTGCACTTGGTTTATTACGCAATAAGTTAGACGAGCATGGTTTACTACGTACAACAAAGCTTATCGAAATTAAAGAAGAGGATGTTATTAAGTTCAGAAAAACATCTGTTAGCTTCTTTAGAACAACACACAGTATTCCAGATGCTTACGGAATCGTTGTAAAAACACCACCTGGTAACATCGTGCATACAGGTGATTTTAAATTTGACTTTACACCTGTAGGCGAGCCAGCCAACTTAACAAAAATGGCTGAAATCGGCCGTGATGGCGTACTATGCTTACTTTCAGATAGTACGAATGCAGAAAAGCCGAACTTTACAATGTCAGAGCGTACAGTTGGTAAAAGTATCGATGAAATTTTCCGTAAGGTAGATAGTCGTATTATTTTTGCAACTTTCGCATCTAACATTCACCGTTTACAACAAGCAACAGATGCTGCAGTAAAATACGGAAGAAAAATTGCTGTCTTCGGACGTTCAATGGATAATGCCATTACAATTGGTCGTGAACTAGGCTATATTAATGCACCAAAGGATACATTTATTGATGCCCAAAGCATTAATCGTCTTCCTGCCAATGAAGTTATGATATTATGTACAGGCTCTCAAGGTGAACCGATGGCCGCACTTTCTCGCATTGCCAATGGTACACATCGTCAAATCCAAATCCAGCCTGGTGACACAGTTATCTTCTCTTCTTCACCAGTACCAGGAAATACGGTAAGTGTAAACAAGATTATCAACTTACTTTTCCGTGCAGGTGCAGAAGTTATACATGGTGCACTGAATAATATCCATACTTCTGGTCACGGTTCTCAAGAAGAACAAAAACTAATGCTGCGCCTAATGAAGCCTAAATTCTTTATGCCAATTCACGGTGAATTCCGTATGTTGAAAATGCATACTCATCTAGCAGAAGATTGTGATGTTCCGCTTGAAAATACATTCGTTATGGAGAATGGTGACGTGCTAGCATTAAGTGCCAACGAAGCACATGTAGCAGGTCGTATTCCTTCAGGAGACGTTTATATTGACGGCAATGGTATTGGAGATATCGGCAATATCGTATTACGTGATCGACGCATTCTTTCTGAAGAAGGTTTAGTGATCGTTGTTGTAAGTGTGGATATGGAAAACCAAAAAATCGTTTCCGGTCCAGACATTATTTCACGAGGCTTTGTTTACATGCGTGAGTCAGGTACGATGATTAATGAAGCACAAAAAATGCTAAACCGACACCTGAATGAATCAATTCAAGGCAAAACGCCTCAATGGACTGAGCTAAAAAATGAAATCACTGACGTATTAGGACCATATTTATTCGAAAAAACAAAACGTCGCCCTATGATTTTACCGATCATTATGGAGGTTTAATCTCATTAAAAAAACTACGCAAAATTGCGTAGTTTTTTTATTTTCATTTTTTTGGAACCTCTTTGCTTTTTTTTCGTATATAGTATGAAGACTCTAAAATAATTTCAACAACAATAAGTTTCAAAATGAATTAGAGTAACACAAGAAATAGCTACTCGAATGGAGTTTTGTCCCTATTGTAGTACTATCAGAAACTCGCAATCACTTCTAGTCACCGAGACTAATACTTAATTACCGCTAACACTTCAAGTTTTCATATAACATTCAATAATCTTAACCAATTTCGCAGTGTCATAACTTTAACTGTCGCTACAGAAAACACTGTGCCAAATGAAGATAAAATAGGATCGCTCACCCGTTAGAATGTGCAATCCTATCCTTATGTCTACATATTAAAGTATTTAGCTATTACATAAGCAACCCAACGATAATCTGGCTGCAAGCGTATGTTTTCAATTAAACCTTTTACAATCGGTTTACTATAGGTTGGATTTTCGACTTGGTCTTTTAATAATTCTAGAGACTCTCGTTCTATAGTGTCTTCTAAGCCATCTAGATGTTGTTCGATTAATTCTAGCAAAGATTCCTGCGTAACTTCTTCATCACAAGGTTTTTCCGTTAATCGAACGAGTTCTTCAGTTATAAATGGTATCGTCGTATGTCGTGCAATAATTTCCGTCTTTTCAGCTAGCGATCTGGCCAATTGATCTAAATCGAGTGGTATATCGGAAAAAATAAAAAGTTCCGAATAACTTTTCATAAATCCTTTAATGCAATACATAACATCATATTTTGTCTCCTGAAGTTCATCCTGATATAACTGCTCCAGCATATAGAGAATCGACTTAGACATCTCAACATCATAGGCAATTATTTTCTGAAACAATTCTTTTTTTGTAAGAAGTACTTTCTCATTAAAAAACACACGGGCAGATGCAGCATGATTTTTAAAAGCTTGAAAAATACTTTTGTAAAATTCAACTAAAATGATATCTTTACTAAGTGAACTTCTGACTACTTGGTCAACGTCAGTGACAAACTGTTGTAGATAATACTCTACCATAGAAATTAGAAGCTCGTCTTTTGTTTTGAAAGATAAATAAAATGCACCCTTTGAAATTCCACATCGTTCTGTAATTTGCTGTACAGATGTAGCTTCGAAGCCTTGTTCTGAAAATAGCTCCAACGCTTTCTCCATAATAAGTTGCTTTTTTAACATACTTTTAATCTCTCCTAATGTGTTTCATTGACAAATGACCGATTAGTCATTAGTATAAATAACGAAATCTAGTTAGTCAATAAAGGGTAGGTGTGAAGGTGAAAGGTTTAGTTAATTTCGTATTGAAAAACAAATTGGCAGTGTGGTTATTAACAATTATCATCACTGTCTCTGGTATTTATTCAGGTACAAAAATGAAAATG
Organism: Lysinibacillus sp. NPDC096212; assembly: GCF_044763105.1. Classification (NCBI taxonomy): domain Bacteria; kingdom Bacillati; phylum Bacillota; class Bacilli; order Caryophanales; family Bacillaceae; genus Lysinibacillus; species Lysinibacillus sp. NPDC096212. The sequence goes on from NZ_JBIWFQ010000020.1 coordinate 24,590, forward strand.
GAGTCCATACCTGACATTTCTATACCATATTTAATTGTAATGGGTGTTTATCCTGGTGCAACACCTGAACAGGTTATGAATGAGCTTTCCATGCCATTTGAAAAGTCAATAGAAAGCTTAGAAGATGTAAAGGCTGTTTACTCAAATTCCTCTTCAAACGTAGCTCAAGTTCAAGTTGAATACGACTACGGCATTGATATGGATGAGAAAAAGCGCCAATTAGAGTCCGCTTTAGAAGGTATAAAAATACCTGAAGGTGCTCAAAAACCGACAGTTATGGCAATTAGCATGAATATGATGCCTGTTGTCGCTTTATCAGTTAGTAGCTCTAAGGAAGATATTGTTGAATTAACGTCAACAGTAGAAGACATTCTACTTCCAAAAATCGAAAAAATTGATGGCGTTGCTTCAGCAACTATCAATGGTCAGCACATTAATGAAATATCATTTAAATATGATAAAGCAAAAATGGCTGCTCTCGGCTTAACAGAGGATTCTGTCAAGCAAATGATTCAAGCAAGTGATATGTCACTATCACTTGGTTTATATCAATTTACCGTTGGCGAACAAGCCGTATCAGTAGACGGTAAAGTACAATCTATCGATCAGTTAAAAGAATTATTGATCCCAGTCACACCTTCAGCTACAAATCCTTCACCATTCGTTCGCTTAGGCGATATTGCAACGATTGAAGTCGAAGGTAAAGTACAATCTGTATCACGTACAAATGGCAAAGATGCGATTGCGATTCAAATCGTTAAAGCTCAAGATGCAAATACGGTAAAAGTCGTAAATGCAGTGAAAGATTTAATGAAAGACGAAGAAAAATCATTAGCCGGCTTAAAAGTGGATATCTCACTTGACCAAGGTAAACCAATTGAAGATTCAGTCTTCACAATGATTGAAAAAGCAGTATTCGGTGGTGCCATTGCCGTATTAATTATTTTACTATTTTTACGTGATTTCAAATCAACAATTATTTCGATTATTTCTATCCCAGTTTCAGTATTCATGGCATTACTACTATTAAACTGGATGGATATCACATTAAACATTATGACTCTCGGTGCCATTACCGTGGCGATAGGTCGTGTTATCGATGACTCCATTGTAGTTGTTGAAAATATTTATCGACGTATCCATTTAAAAGGAGAAAAACTAACAGGTCGTGCTCTTATTCGTGAAGCGACAATTGAAATGTTCAAACCAATCCTTTCTTCTACATTAGTAACTGTGGCCGTATTCGCCCCACTAATGTTTGTAGGCGGTATGGTTGGTGAATTATTCATGCCGTTTGCGTTAACAATGTCATTTGCGCTAGGTGCTTCATTACTAGTGGCGATTACAATAGTTCCAGCTTTATCTCACTTCCTATTCCGCAAAAAAATATACGGTGAGAAAAAAGAAAGTCAACATAAAGAAGTTGGAAAGCTAGCTCTTTGGTATAAAGGTGTACTAAAAAAAGCATTAAACCATAAAATCATTACATCAGTTATAGCGATTGTATTGCTTGTTGGTTCTCTTGCTTTAACACCACTTATCGGCTTCAGCTTCATGGGCTCTCAAGAAGATAAGGTTATGTACTTAACGTATACTCCTGGTACAGGCGAGCTAATGAAAGATACAGAAGCAAATGTTGCAAAAGTAGAAAAAGAATTAATGAAACGTAAAGACGTTAATATTTTACAAGTTTCGATCAATGACCCTAAACATGTTGATCCTTCAGCAATGATGATGGGTGGCGGTGCTGGTGGTGCCTTAATGTACCTCATCTTCGATCCAGATATGAAGGACTTCCCTGAAGCACGTCAAGAAGTAGAAGACTATGTAACGAACATCGATCAATCAGGAGAATGGAAATCTCAAAACTTCTCATCAATGTCGGGGTCTTCAAATGAAGTAAGTTACACATTATACAGTGAAGATCTAGATAAGCTTCGCAAAGCAGTGAAACAAGTGGAAGGCGCATTAAAAGAAGTTGATGGTTTAGAAGAAATTAAGTCTGATACTGAAGATCCATTTGTTGAAAATACCTTAAAAGTAGATCAAAAGAATGTTCTACAATATGGTTTAACTACTGCTCAAATTGTAATGGCTTTAAATCAAAATACATCATCAGAAGTTCTAACTAAAGTTCAGTATGATGGTGAAGATATTGATGTTATTGTACAACATGAAGAAAAAGCTGCAGCCAAATCTCTTGATGATGTATTAGCTACTAAAATCCAAACAGCTTTAGGCACAACAATGACAATCGGTGAGTTAGTAAAAGTAGAAGAAGGCACTACATTAAACACATTGTCTCGCTCAAAAGGTGAATATTTCGCAAAAGTTTCTGGTACGATTATCGGTGACGATATTTCAAAAGCAACTACAGCTGCTGATAAGAATATCGATAAATTAGATTTACCTAAAGGTGTAACGACTGGCGTTGGAGGCGTTGCTGCAGACATGCAAGAAACGTTCACACAGCTTGGAATTGCTATGTTAGCTGCGATCGCGATTGTTTACTTCATCCTAGTAGTAACATTCGGTGAAGGTTTAGCACCATTTGCTATTCTGTTCTCACTACCATTCGCAGTAATTGGTGCATTTGTCGGCTTGTACGTTACAAATCAAACCATTTCTGTTTCTGTTATGATGGGACTATTAATGTTAATAGGTATCGTTGTAACAAATGCCATCGTATTAGTAGATCGCATTATTCATATGGAACGTGACGGACTTGCTATGCGCGAGGCCATTTTAGAGGCAGGTGCAACTCGTTTACGTCCAATCCTAATGACAGCCATCGCAACAATTGGTGCGATGATTCCAATGGCACTTGGTAATGGTGGCAGTGGTCTAATTTCAAAAGACCTAGCGATTACCGTAATTGGTGGTTTACTATCTTCAACATTATTAACATTAGTAGTTGTACCAATCGTGTATGAAATGCTATCTAAAATGTTAAAGAAAAACCGAAAAGACGTTAAAGATAATTAATAAATACTTGTAAAAAAGGGCTCTCCATTGTAGGAGGCCCTTTTTTCTATGTTTTGAAGAAATACTATTGTCTATGACTCATTAGCATAAAGTGAGGTTGATTTCCGTTACGGTTGATCGGTTTCCTGAGGGCGTCGTGGCAACAGGTGTTTTTTGCGCGAAAGCGTAGCGGCAGCGGCAGATGGTTTTTGCGCGAAAGCGTAGCGTTGACGTAGCGTCAGCAATATGGCGGGTATTTGCTTTCCTTCCGCGAGTATTTGCCCTCCTTCCGCGGGTATTCTCTAGCTTCGCGCAAATCATCATATTATAAGTAAAGCTGTTGCATTAGATTACAGACTACTAAACGAGTTCATCCCCTTTCAATCTCAAATAAACAGCCTAACGAAAATTTACAAATCTTGTTATAATTAAATACACTCAAACGCTTTTAAGGGGGAGTTTTATGAGCGACAACATTTTTAAACAAGCAGTACCTGTTTTAAAGACAGAAAGATTAACATTAAGACCAATTACACTGAATGATGTAGAAGCCATGTTTCTTTATGCTTCCAGTGAACATGTAGCTCGTTATGTGACATGGGACGCACATAAAAGTTTAGATGAAACGAAGGATTTTATTGCATTGATTTTATCTGGTTACCAACAAGGTCAACACTTTTTTTGGGGCATCGAATATGAGCAAAAATTGATTGGCACCATTGACTTCGTGTCGATTAACACGACACATAAATTTGCGGAGGTTGGTTATGTTCTTTCTGAAGCTTATTGGAATAAAGGGATAACGACTGAAGCGGCAAAAAAACTAATCGACTTTGGCTTTAACGAGTTAGGATTAGTGCGAATTCAAGCGCGATGCTTTGAAGAAAATATTGGATCTCAAAAAGTAATGGAGAAATCAGGGATGCATTTTGAGGGAGTTTTACGAAAATGTATGTTTGTTAAGGGCATTCATCAAAATGTTAATATGTATGCTATTACAGATGATGACTATGTTAAATCTTAAATGGACTAATCCCTGCAAAAAAGCAGGGCTTACAACCATTTCTCAATACAATAGACTTTTTTGGCCGTTGCATCTAATCTCACTTGTTTTCCTATAGCAATTGGATGCATCGGATGCGTATGACATATATCAAATTCTGCCAATATCGGGATATCAATGCCGTCTAACTGTTCAAGCAGGATTTCATATGGTTTACGCCCAGTCCCTAAATCATCATAACGTTCATGCTTGCCTAAAATAATGCCACTTATTTTTTCAAATACACCATGCAATTTCAGCATTGCAAAATTCTTCTCAACGATAGCCGTATTTTTAGCGCAATCTTCTATTAATAAGATATCTCCAACATTAATTTTCGGGAAATAAGAAGTACCAATAAATCCATACATAGCATTTACATTGCCGCCGATTAATCTACCTTCAGCAACACCTTCTTGAACCGTCACCCATTCATTTTTATATAAATTTTTTTCCACCGTTTTTTCTAGCCAATTGACAGGTTCATCTGACCAGTATGTAGGCATTGGAATTTCATAAGGTGATACTTGTGATTTCAAGAAGTAGTTCTCGAAGAATTGATATGTATCATTGACTAATGGCTCAAATTCACCAAAGGAAGGAATTAATGCTGGTCCGTAATAAGTTGTAATTCCTGTTTTTGCGTAAAGTGCCAGTAAAATTGCTGTTGTATCAGAGTAACCAACGACGATTTTGGGATTGCTTCGAAAAGCCTCATAATCAATATATGGCAGCATACTATTTGAGTTTGTACCACCTATTGTCGACATGATAATGTGGACGTTTGGATCACGTAATAATTCATTCAATTCCTCTGCGCGCTCTTTAGGAGTACCTGAGCGATAAATATCAGCTTTACCCGTCAAACTACCTTCAATTAGATTAATATTTTTTTGTTCAAGAAAAGCTTTTGCACGCTTATATCGAGAAAGTGCATTGACGGATGCAGGGGAAGACGGTGAAAAAATACCGATATTAATACTTCTAGTGTTTCTTCTAGAATTCATATACATCCCCCTTTTTTATTACAATAATTTTGACATATGATATTCATCCATATATTCCCCATCAACATATAAGGAATGTCTTTTAGTCCCCTCAATTTCAAACCCCATTTTTTTATATAAAGCTATGGCTGCCATGTTATTCGCCATTACTGTTAGTTCCAAGCGATGCATGCTCTTTTCTTTTGCCCAATCGTCGAGGTGACTAAACAATGCAGTACCAATTTTCTGTCCCCTATATTCACTATGGATACCTACGACTATATAGGCTCGATGTGAAACACTGGATGGCATATGATTACCTTGAACTATTAAATAACCAACTACTATCTTTTCAATTTCAGCTATAAATAAAGCTGAATGGCTGTTATTGTTCATATTCTCGATAAATTTAGTAAACTGTTCAGTCTCTAACTTTCGTTCACCTGGCCTGAATAACATAAAATTAGACTCTTCCGCATTTTTGATGACAGCTATTACCTGTTCAGCATCTTTACCTATTGCCTCTCTTACTAACATCTTGATCGTACTCCCTTCTTTATCAATTAGCCTTCAGCGGATGTTTGGACTCCCGCTGAAAGAAGTTAAAATTTAGTGACATGTATCATCAAATCTTTCGTATTCATTTGAATTTCACCACCAATTGGAAACGTAAAGATTGGCTGTGTATGTCCAAAATCAACATCATATAGAACTGGTATTTTTCTTAAATTTGGATGCTTATCTAAAATAAAATGTAGTTGCTCCTCTGTCATATTAGAAGCTCTTTGAAAACGCCCTATCGCAATACCTTTAATATTACTAGTAGCTTGTAATATTGAGCTGAAGTCCCGAGCAAATATTTCTGGATAAACTAGTTTATCATCCTCTACAAATAAAATACTATTTGATAAATCTGGCATATACGGTGTCCCTTGCAACAAATTTAATGTACATAAATTCCCACCGAATAATTGCCCACTTGCTTCTCCTGCGGAATATACTTTCCAACTAGCCGCTTCAAAATGACGATTATGTTGATCTAAATACCATGCATCATCACTCCAAACGCTTGATGCTTTAATAGTATATGGTGTATTACTCATCAAACATTTTTGAAAATATGATAGCTGATAGTCTTGTGCCTGTTCCATACGGAAGCTAGAAAAATGAGGACCCGAATACGTAATAAATTCACATTTTTTTGTAATAGCTGTTGCTAAAGCTGTGATATCACTGAAGCCACAAAATATTTTTGGGTTATTTGCTATCATGTCGTAATCCAAATAGGGTAATACCTCATTACAGTTATAACCACCAACAACTGTTAATACAGCCTTTACATTCTCATCACGAAAGGCATCATGAATGTCAGCAACTCGATGCTCAATAGAAGTTGAATTTTGAAGATCACATTCAAAAATATGTTGACCAAAGGATACTTTAAAACCTAACTCTTCAAGATTTTTCTTTGTTTGTTCAGCGCCTTCTGCTGTTATGATTGCTGCGCTACGACTAGGTGCGATAATCCGTATCTCTTCACCTACTTTTAATTTATTCGGAATACGCAAGCTACTCCCTCCTCTGCTTTGTAGAAGTTAAAAAAATTTAATGCAAGATTGCCTTTCTAATCCGTGCAGCTATCTCATTTGGATTGGTGAGAGGCAAAAAATGATAGCTTTTGGGAATAATCTCAACTTGTGCATTCGGTTGTCTTTCTTGAAATCTATTTAACTTCTTATGTAACAAACTATCCGAATGTTCGTCTGCCAACAGTAATAACACCGACAAAGGAATTTCATTTTCTATACAGTAATTATTTTTTCTACTGCTTTTGACAAATCATTTAAGGCATTTGCATCACTGTGATGGTAATAGACATTGTTTTTTTCAACAAAGTTATGAAGGAAATAATTATACAAATATTCTTTATTTTCTGCAGACAAGTTCCCCATGTTCCGTATTTCTTCATTTATAGCCTCTTGTAAATCTTCTAATCGTTCAATGATAGGTAATTGTATTTCTGCTTTATCATCAGGATGATATTCGCCTATAAAATAATATCCACCGTCTAACAATGTTAATGATTTAACCGAATCAGGATAGTTTGTATAAAAATTTTGAATGATCCATGCACCTATTGAATTTCCAAGAAAATGAGCTTTAGTAATTTTTAGATACTCCATAATTTCTTTTATCGTATTGTTATACGACTGAAATGAAAAATCATTATCTAGTTGACCATTATGCCCTGGTAAATCGATTGCTACAATATGGGCTTCTGGTAAGATGCTCGCTAATGCTGCGTACATTTCTTTACGTTCACCAAGCGCAGGTATCGCAATTATTACCTCTTTATTCTGAAATGCATTGTATTGTATATAATTTTTCACGATACTATACCTCCCCCTAATTCACTTACAGTTTGAGCTCCTCGTAAAGGTTCTATATACAAAAAATTTGGTCTGATCACCACTTACCTCAAAACTAAAATTTTCTCTATTATTACAAAGCTCCAATGGAAAATCAAATGCAAAATTACATTTTTTTCATATATTTTGTTTCATCGTGTAATGAAGCCCAGTAAATACTATTTGGAATACCGCATACCACATTCATAATGTTTCTAGGCGATGTTCGATACTTTATCAGCGATTCTAGCTTTTTTATCAGCGATGTTCGATGCTTTATCAGCGATTCCGGCTCTCTTATCAGCGATGTTCGATGCTTTATCAGCGATTCCGGCTTTTTATCAGCGATGTCCGCTGTTCTTCCAATGATAAAAAATCAATCAAAAAAGATGCATCGCAAAGTAATTTTGCAATGCATCTTTTTTTTATTGGCTGTGCGACCAATGCGTTTAATTATGCTGGCAGCACAGACTTTTTAAAATGATTCGGCTATCTATTTTCTCTTTTTGCCAATCAATAGCGTGACTTGTGCCATTGTAAATGGCAATGAAGATTTCTTTCGATAGGCTATATACTTTGGCTCCCAAAAATCTGCATATTTTAATTTAAAGTTTCTTAATCCTTTAAAATGATAGAAGTGCTGCCCATGTAAAAATATTTGTGCTGCAATTTTTTCACTTAAAAAGGAATACCTAGACTGCCCGACATTTGACAATGGCGACATCCCCATATTAAAAACACGGTAGCCTTCTGATTTTGCCCATTCAAAAAGCGATAGGAATATGAAATCCATCGTTCCAGATGGTGCTCCCGGCTTAAAACGCATGAGATCTACTGAGAGTCTTTCGCCATTATCGTACATGGGCATGAGACTAGCAAAGCCAATAACTCCTTCTGTACCACGTAAAACGGCAATGTTTGAAGTGTTTAAATAGTGTTCATTAAAAAAGCCAAGAGAAAAGCCTTTTTCTGACCTTCCCTGCAACCATTTCGTTGATACTTCTTGCATTTCATTCATTAATTCCTGTGAGTAAGGAGGGCTTACTATTTCAACTGTAAAATTTTCTCGTTCAAATTTATTTTTTACCGCTCGACGTCCCTTCATTCCCTTACCAGCAAGTGTAAACTTCTCCAAATCTACAAAAGCTTCTTCGCCAAGCTTAAAAAAACTATACCCATGCTCATGTAAAGAAGGGAAAATTTTATTGTTAATTTCATAAAAGACTGGTGTATAACCATGCTTATCTGCCAATTCTAAAAACTCTTGAATAGCTGATAAAAAATCAGATTCATCTCCTACTGGATCTCCCAGTACAACGATCTTATCGGCATATATTTGATAAGAAAATAAAACTGTACCTTGTTTATTCCAATGTACAAATTTGTCATGTAAAAAAATTAAATGTGAATACTCCGTCCCTTTATAGGTCATCAAATGATCTTTGATTCTCTCTTCTTGCTCACTTGATAAAAGCTTTTCCATTTTCTTAGGTGCACGGATAAAATAACCTATATAAAAAATAACAATTGCTATTAGGATACCAATTACTGCACTATAAAATAGGTCTCGGTAATCAGTAATGATGTATTCCTGCAGAGCGACTGGAATATGAATTTTGGAAGACGGTAAGTTCACATAACCAATCAATACATACATCGTTGTAATAATTGTCACTGCAGCAAGATCAATCAAAACGATGCCCCATGTCAAAACGTAACTTTCACGGTAAAATTGTTTTTTTGAGGCAATTAACAGCCCTGCGACAATCAGTAGAAAAATAGCTTCTTCATAGTCCAAGCCTTTAAAAATTGAAAATAGTGCAGAACTACTTAGCACAATGAGGCAGAGCTGATATGCCCTTTTTACTTTATATTTAATCCCTCTACATAGACCTAAGAGAATAAAGCCAGCTGCAACAGTCATTTGATGAGAGACATGCATAATCGGCGAAGATAAAAATTCCTGAGCTATTTTTAGTCGACTTAAAATCCCTGGAACTGAAGCCGATAGCAATAATACAATGCCAGAGAGAAATACCATTATCGTTAATAGCATGTGGCTAAGTTTCTGAAAAACGACATTTGGCAAGTCATCCCATGATTGATTCCAACGTTCCCAATATTCTTTTACAAACAAAAGAGAAGAAACTAAAAACGGAAGCACAAAGTAGCCAACCCGGTACAAAATTAATAGAAAAAGCACTTTTTCATCAGCGATTCCTAAACTTTGAGTCCCCCATAAAAAAACAAGGTCAAAAGAGCCCACTCCGCCAGGGATCATACTAACAATACCCGCGCAGGAAGCAATTAAAAATATGGGGATTAAATTGGAGAATTCTATTGGGATCTTCAATATAAAAGTTAATATCCAGATAACTAAAAAGACTGCAACCCATTCAGTTACGGAAGTACCTATCAATTGAAGAGAGATCTTCGGCTTTATAGAACCTGCTTTTTTATTGCGAATGAAAAGCATAGCAATAAAAATCGGAACATATAAGCTGACAAGAATAACTGCTATCTTTAACCATCGTACTTCTTTTAGCAATGGGAAGTCCCAAAAGAATATATACATAATCCAAGCTAACAGCGAAATCCCTGTTAAATAAAAGAGTGTTACGGAGGCAATGCTTTTTAACAAGTCTTCCTTATCCTCTTTATATTTCGAATAGAAATAGTTACGCAGAAAAACACCAACTAAACCACCAAAGCCTATAAGATTGGAGAAGGTGTTCACAATAAATGAATGATTCAGCAAAAGACGATTGTTTATTTTGATTCCTAATATTTTCACTAAAATTACATCATAAAAAATCATCGGTGTAATGGCACAGAAGGTGATAAAAAGAATAAATAAGAGCTCCCATATCTGCAGTTCATTCACTTCTTTCCGAAGTAAATGAACATCTATCCCACTTATCGTTTGTAGAATTTCATAAATTGCTATTGCTAAAAGCGCTATTGGAAATAGAATTTTCAAAAATTTAAATAGCGACTCTTTTCGAACGTTGAACATGTGTATTAAACCTACTCCCCATTAGCTTTCTAAAATCAAGTATATCTTTAATTTCCATAAAAAATCCTCCGAAGAATAACATACCATTATTGTAACGGATTCTCTGCTATATGTATCGCTAAAGTAAGTTTGCCTCTCGGGATAAAGCATATTTTATTCAACTATTGACTCTATTTGCTGCATAATGTATTCATCAATAAACAAATTTCCCTAAACACCTTCTTCTTCCCAAAATCTAATCCATATTGGTGAGAAAGCGAATGATGCTTCGAATATCCCCTTAATTTCTATAGTTTCCCTATAAAAGATGTATTAAACAGCTCTATAAGACACTCATTCGGATTAAATATAATATCGATGGATAGGACGTCCCACACTTCCATATTGTATATCCACCTTTAATAAATTTTGTTTTTCTAAAAAATCCAGGTAACGTCGAGCTGTTACACGAGCTGCTCCAATATACGTTGACACTTCTTCCGCTGATACGGCTCCGTCACTCTCTTGAATGTAGGCAAGCACCTTGTCTAATGTTGCTCGATTAAAACCCTTTGGTAGCTCGTCAATTATTATCGTCTCAGTGATCGGAGGAACAACTATTTGTTCAGAAATACGTTGCTGCATTAGATGATCTACATCATGCTGTGTTAGATCTTGCATACCACTTATTTTCTTTCTATAACCTTGATAATTCTTTAAAGTCTGTTCAATTCGTTCAAACGTAAAAGGTTTCATAATATAATCATAGACACCTAGGTGTAATATTCTCTGCACAGTAGGCATATCATTCGCAGCAGTTACGGCAATAACATCAACTGGAATATGTTCTTCACGAATTTTTCCTAGCGTAATAATACCATCCTGCTCTGGCATAAAAATATCCATAAAGACAAGGTCAGGGTTTAATTGTTTAATCTTCTCTATCCCTTCTATCCCATTACCAGCATAGCCTATCAATGAAAATCCTGTGATTTGCTCAATAAATTGCCTGTTCACTTCTCGTACCATTGGATCATCTTCAATTAATAACACATTTATTACATCCATCTACTCTTCCCCTAACTCAAATAAGATTAAGAAACTTGTCCCTTTCATAAATTCACTCACTACCTCAATATCGCCATTACCTTTTCTTACGATTTCATGTATTAAATGCAAGCCGATACCGCGATTCTCACTTGCCTTTGTAGAAAATCCATTTTCAAACATACGAACTTGAACCTCTTCAGACATCCCAATTCCATTATCAGAAACAGCAATTGCTAGCACACCGTCATGCTCATCTACAGAAATCGCTACATATTTATCATCCTTCGAAAGAACATTTAGCGCTTCAAAGGCATTTTCAATTAAATTTCCTAACAAGACGACAAAATCGTGGTGATCTAATAATGGGGGAAAGCTTTTAAAATGACTTTTTCGATCGATTTCTACTTGTATGCCTAATTCCTTGCCATAACTAACTTTACTAAGCAATAATCCTGAAATATTTTCATTATGAAAGCGTTCATTCAAAAACTTCGTTAAAGAAGCTTCATTTTCAGTAGTAGCTGTAACGTATTCAAGTGCTTGCTTTGTATGTCCCAATTGTAGAAGTCCTGCAATAGTATGAAGCTTATTTTTATGCTCATGTGTTTGTACACGCAGTGCTTGCACAAAAGCTTTAACACCTGTTACCTCTTCCGCAAGCTTTTTCACGGCTGTTAAATCTTTAAACATAGCAACTGCTCCCACTAACTCACCATTTACGATAATCGGGACACGATTACTCAAAATACTATGATGATTGATGTAGAGCTCTTGATCGTATACCGGCGTTGCCGTTTCAACAATTTCAGGCAATCGTGTGTCAGGCAAAACATCATAAATCTTTTCCCCGATACAATCCTCTATCTTTCTAGCAACTCCTAATATATCAGCTGCTTTTTCATTAAAAATTGTAATATTCATTCCTTTATCGACTGCTATAATGCCTTCATGCATAGCATTGAACGTTTCTGTTCGTTCCACATACATCTTGGCAATCTCATGAGGCTCAAGCCCAAACATTTGCTTTTTAATATGTCGGCCAAGTGTATATGCCCCCCAAATACTAAAAACAAGCGATATAAGAATAGTAATAAAAATTTCATGCTCATAATTTTGCAACATTTCTATAAAAGTTGGCAGTGAATACCCTACAACGACAATGCCTACTTGTTCTTTTTTGTCATCAATAATAGGGACAAAAGCTCGAATCATTACACCCGCTTCCCCTTGCGCCTTCGATATATAATAATGCTCACTAAAGGAAGCATTTAAATCCTGTGATTCACTACGCTTCCCTATTTCTTTACTAACTGGGTGAGATAGTTTAATACGATCCATATTCATTACAACAATATACTCCGCTTTATTAACAACACGAATTCCATCTACAATTTTATTGACATTTTTCGCAGCTTCTTTAATATTGTCATTTTTCAAATGCATACTGATTTCTGGCACATTTGATACAGTCCGCGCTACGAGCATAGCACGCTGACCAAACTCCTTTTCTTGCTCAGTTAAGAGGTTTCCAAGTACAAAAATGCCACCAAGTAAAAAGGAGAATGCAATGATTAAAAATGTCACTAGCAGGATTTTGCCGTTTACAGGCATTTTTATCATTTAATATTCCTTCCTTTCCAAATCTCTGCATTTCACTATTAAAGAAGTTTAATGGGATGATTTTACTCATGCTCAGAATGTAACTTCTATCAATGATATGCTTTTAAGATTATCTTCAAAAAAATCTTTTGACAACACTTTTAGTTGACATAAGTAGGAGAAAGTCATGAACTTAATGAACAATATTACAAAAAATTGACATAAAACTAAATTTTCTTTCATTAATTATTTTTGTATTATAACAATAGTAAATTATTTGCAGAGTATCATAACAGCTTGAGTTATTGAAAACACTACGTTTTATTTAAAATATGGATGAATGTACTTAATGAACGATATGTTTCTTATTTTCTAAATCTCTTTTTTCTAAAAAGATTCGCTATGATAATTCTAGTGAAAACGATATCAAAGAGAAAATTTAGAAAAGAGGTAGCATAAAGTGAAATTACTGAAAAATCTGACTGTTCAGGTTATAGTTGCGATTATTCTAGGGGTGATTGTTGGGGCTATCTTCCCTGAGTTTGGTGCAAGCCTTAAAATCCTGGCTGACTTATTCATTAAGCTAATTAAAATGTTAATCGCCCCTATTATCTTCTTAACAGTTGTAATCGGAATCGGTAGTATGGGGGATATGAAAAAAGTTGGAAAGATCGGAGGAAAGGCGTTACTGTATTTCGAAATTGTCTCTACCATTGCCTTAGCAATCGGTATTGCTGTTGCATTAATTGTTAGCCCTGGTACAGGTTTAGATACATCAGGTGCTTCCGAAGCCGATATCTCAAAATATACAACTGCTGCAGCAGAGTCTGAGCAAGGCTTAGGTGCTTTCATCTCTAGCATTATTCCTGAAAACGTTGTAGGTGCACTTGCAACAGGACAATTACTTCCTGTGTTATTCTCTGCAATATTGTTCGGCTTAGCTGCTGCTTCTATTGGAGCACCTGCAAAACCTGTCATCACATTTTTTGAACAAGTGGCAGAAATTTTCTTCAAAATCGTAAGTATGGTGATGAAAATATCTCCAATAGGTGCTTTTGGTGCAATGGCCTTTACGATTGGTAATTTTGGCTTGAAATCGTTAGGCAACTTAGGTCTATTAATGGCCGCAGTATACATTACAATGTTCTTATTCGTAGTTTTTGTTTTAGGAACGATCGCAAAATTTTTCGGCTTCAACATTTTTAAATTTATCGCTTATATAAAAGAGGAGATTTTCTTAGTAATTGGTACTTCATCATCTGAATCTGCCTTGCCATCTATGATGCGTAAATTAGAAAACTTTGGTTGCTCTAAACAAGTTGTTGGATTAGTAGTACCAACCGGTTATTCCTTCAATCTTGATGGAACGTCCATCTACCTATCAATGGCTGCATTATTTATTGCACAAGCATACGGAATGGATTTGACGTGGATTCAAATCATTACACTTCTTGGAATTTTAATGATTACATCTAAAGGAGCCGCTGGTGTAACAGGTTCTGGTTTTATCACATTAGCAGCAACACTTGCTGCTTTCCCAATGATTCCAGTTGAAGGAATTGCGCTATTAATTGGTGTTGACCGCTTCATGTCTGAGGCACGTGCCGTAACAAATTTAATTGGTAACGGTGTAGCTTGTGTAGTCGTATCGAAATCTGAAAAAGAGTTTGATATAGAAATGCAAGAGCGTGCACTTCAAGGAAAAAATACTATTGTGTCCTAAGAACAATTCACTAAAGCGCTCGTTTACATCCGACAAGCGCCGGAGAGCCCCTCGGGGCAAAAGTAAACGCTAATCCACTTTTGCCCGAGGGATCGAAGCGACCTAGAGGTTGTAGCGGTTAGCCTAGACACCTACTATGTTCTAAGTTATCTACAGGCAAAGGGTCTATATTTTCCTTAACTACAAGAAAGGGTAGTGATGACAGCTAGTTGCTGTTTTCACTACTCCTTTTTATTTAACATATTGTTCAAGCAAACGTTGCGTATTTGTTGATTGTTCAAGTGCTTTTTTCTCTTTTGCCCAATATATCAAATATTGCTGATCCCCAACATTAAAAACCATCTGCTGTAATTCTTCACTTAGCTCAGAGCTAATCGCGACCTTTAAAATATCTACCTCATATAAAGGCTCTCCTTTAATTTCGTAGACAATATGATAAAGTGGTTTTTCTTCAAATATAGCTCGTTCTTTTTTACTTAGTTTCTTAACATGGCTTAGCGGATAGTTTTCAATATTAGCTGTTGCATCTTGACCTGTTGCTCGAAATAAAGATTGCTCTCCTTTAAATAGCTCGATTGCATCAATTTCTGCTGTATGATCTAAAATGCGAGAAATAGCCTCTTCCTCATTTTTGTCGCGAGATTGTAATGTAAAGGCGACAATAAGAATAATTGCAGCAAATATAACTAGTTTCCATCTTCGTTTATTCATTTTCATTACCCATTCAATGCCTTTTTGACAAAGCGGTTAATATCTACATCCGCCCCAATGACAAGCATTATATCTCCCAGCAAAATTTTATCACTCGCCTGTGGAGATACGATGATATCTGGACCACGCTTAAGACCTACAATATTAATCCCGTACTTTGCACGAATATCTAGATCCATAATAGAGTAACCTGCAATCGCATCATTGGCCTTAAGCTCCATAATTGAATGTTCATCTGAAAGCTCTAAATAATCGAGCACTGTATTAGACAACATATTATTGGCAATACGTATCCCCATATCACGCTCAGGATGCACGACAAAATCTGCGCCAATTTTACGCAGAACTTTTTCATGGTAATCATTCTGAGCCTTTACAGTAATCTGCTGAACACCAATTTCTTTTAAAATAATAGTCGACAAAATACTAGCCTGAATATTTTCACCAATCGCTACGATAACATGCTCAAAATTACGAATACCTAATGAAATTAATACCGATTCATCCGTCGAATCTGCGATAACGGCCTGCGTGGCAATCGAAGCAAACTCGTCCACCCGCTCTGAGGAATGATCTATCGCCATAACTTGTGCGCCTTGACTCATTAGTTCTCGAACAATACTTCCTCCAAAACGACCCAGTCCAATGACAGCAAACTCTTTTTTCATCATTAATAATCCCTCCGAAAACTACTATACCATTATTGTAACGTATTCTCTGCTATATGTATCGTCAAAACAAGAGACTATTCGTCAATAAAAGACAATCCTTGGACAGGATCGTTCTGCCTAGTGGCTTTCTTGTTCGGTTGTCGTTAGGATTTGATCGGGTGAGAGACGAAACTGCTCGGGTTGACCGAGGAAGTGATCAGGTTTGCCATAAAACTACTCGGGTTGCCGAGGAAGTAATCCGGCCAACCCCTTTTCCGCTCTGGTCACTTCTCCATCGGCTTGCTTTTTTTCAATCAGCTTGACTCATTGATCGCTCAAGGTACGTCACATATAGTGAGCTTCATAATAATCCCGTAGTGGACACTAACATTGTGTTTTCCATAAAAAAAGACGAGGAGTAAAATATCCCCGCCTCGTTTTCTACTATTTTATGCGTTGCGCATTTCATCTAAAACGCGATTCACACGTTTTTCTAGCATTTTCATACCGCTACCACCAGCTTGCATATGACGAAGCTGACCATCTTTATCGAAAACAAAATACGCAGGTACGTATTGGTTTTCAAATGCATCTGTCAGCTTTAATTCGCTATCTACAAAGATTGGTTGCACAATGTCATGCTCTGCTGCTACCGATTTGATTGTTTCTAAATTTGTATCTTCCTCAGAACGTGGCATATGCACTGCGATAACGTTTAACTCATCTTTGTATTGATCACGGAAATTGTTCACATCCGGCATTGCCTCTTTACATAGATGGCAACTAACTGACCAGAAGTGGATTAATGTTGGCTTTTCGCCTACTAAATCCGCTTTTGTTACTTCACCATTTAACCAAGTCGTTGCGCCTACAAGTTCAGGCATTTGTTCACGAAGTTTCATAAAACATTCTCCTTTTTCCTTTTTCTAGGATCATTATCAAAACGTGTGGTTGATTTCCGTTCCGGCTAGGCGCTTTGTAGCTGCCGCTTTGCTTTCGCTACAGAAAACAATTGCCGCTGACGCTTCGCTTTCGCTACAGAAAACAATTGCCGCTGACGCTTCGCTTTCGCGCAGATAAAACATTTGCTGCCGCTACGTTAGCACTACGCTTTCGCACAGAAAACATCCGCTTCGCTGCAGGGTCTCGGGCCAGCACGATGCTGGTCACGAAGGCGTTATCACAGGACGTGATGGTTTTAGCCTTCGTTCCTCTATTGCTAATCCCCCAAGGAGTCGCCTAGCCTCCACTCCAACGTTTTAACAAAAGTCATCCCCAATTTTTGGTGATGAACCTTTTTCTCTATCAAGTTTAAAAAAATCCCCACAAACTTACTGTGGGGACTCTTTATTTGTTGAATGATCTAAAACTCTAAATTATAGAGTTGCTTGACCTGGGCGCCAGTTTGCTGGGCAAAGACCACCAGTTTGTAAAGCTTGAAGTACACGTAAAGTTTCGTCTACATCACGGCCGATGTTGTTATCGAATACTGTTTGGTATTTTAATTCACCTTCTGGGTTGATGATGAATAAGCCGCGTAGTGCGATACCTTCTTCTTCAATTAATACACCATATTCTTGTGAAATTTGGTGATTTGTATCTGCTGCTAATGGGTATTTTAACTCACCAAGACCATTTTTAGTGCGGTCAGTGTTAATCCAAGCTAAGTGAGTGTGGATTGTATCAGTAGAAACACCGATTACTTCTGCATCTAAGTCTTCGAACTCATCGTAACGATCGCTCATTGCAGTGATTTCTGTTGGACATACGAAAGTGAAGTCCATTGGATAGAAGAAAAGAACTGTCCATTTGTCTTGTGCTTTAATGTCTTCTAATGATACTTTACCAAATGATTTGTCTGGAAGTACTGCTTCCATTGTAAAGTCAGGTGCTTGTTTACCTACCATGCGTTCTGCCATTATAAATCCCTCCGATTAAATATGTAGTGTATATATTCCATTCGCACCAGCGAACTCGTCTTCTACGATAACAGAGTAATCGTAGTTTTTCAAACAAGTAAACTTCACAAAAGTGCTCACATTAAATTATCTGACAAATTTCCGTCAAATCCCTAAATGGAATAACTGCTACAGCCTATTCATTAGCTATTTTTAACAATTTTATTCTTATTTAAACGAAATTTTTCTATGCGGTATTTATGTATAATTTCTAAAAATTTCATCTACTTTTTTTTCATTAAAAACGATTGCAAATTCTTTATTATTATGTATAATTGTAATGGTTTTAGTAAACTAAAAGTTTCGTTAAAGTAAACTTCGTATTTCAAAAGTTTATGATTGCTAAACTTCTTCTAGGAGGGAAAAGATGCAAATAGGAGCAAAAATCAAAGCGCTTCGTTTAAAAAAAGGTCTTACCCAAGAGGAGCTTGGAGAACGTACAGATTTAAGTAAAGGGTATATTTCACAATTAGAACGTGATCTAAATTCACCTTCCATTGAAACACTATTTTCACTATTAGAGGTTTTAGGGTCAACACCTAAGGAATTTTTCGATGATGGAGCACCTGAACAAAAGGTTGTATATACAGAGGAAGATCAATCCACTTATACAGATGAAGAAAAGAAATATGAAATTCAGTGGCTGATTCCTACATCAAATGAAAAAGAAATGGAGCCCATTTTCTTAACACTTGCTGCTGATGGTGAATTTAAGCAGTTTGAACCCTCCCTTTCAGAAACATTTATTTATGTTGTCGAAGGGCGTATTCGTCTCGTTTTAGGAGATGAACAGTACATAGCGAGTGAAGGCAATGCTCTCTATTTTGAAGCGACAGATCATCATCAAATTTTTAATGCACATGCTGATGAAACAAAAATTTTACTTGTCGCAACGGATTCATATTTATAGCTTAAGGAGGCGCATCTATGACAACGAATTCGATTATCCGCTTTGAAAACGTTTCAAAGTCCTATAATGACGGCACGGTCGTCTTAAAAAACATTAACCTGGAGCTAGAAAAGGGCAAATTCTATACACTACTAGGTCCGTCCGGTTGTGGTAAAACAACTATTTTACGTATGATCGCTGGATTCACAGAACCGACAACAGGAAATATCTATTTTCATAATAAAAAAATCAACTCAGTGCCAGCAAATGAACGCCAAGTAAATACTGTTTTTCAAGATTATGCTTTGTTTCCTCATTTAAACGTCTTTGAAAACGTCGCATTTGGGCTTCGTATAAAAAAGCTTCCTGAAAGTGAAATTAAAAACCGTGTTGTTGAAGCATTAAAATTCGTTAACTTAGCAGGCTATGGCAATCGTGAAATTTCTGAAATGTCTGGTGGCCAACGTCAACGTGTTGCAATTGCTCGTGCGATTGTGAACGATCCTGAAGTAATTTTACTCGATGAACCTCTTTCAGCTTTAGATTTAAAGCTACGTACAGAAATGCAATATGAGTTACGTGAGTTACAACAACGCCTTGGGAAAACATTTGTCTTTGTCACACACGATCAAGAAGAAGCACTTGCCATGAGTGATGAAATCTTTGTCTTAAGTGAAGGTGAAATTCAACAATCTGGTACACCGGTAGATATTTATGATGAGCCAATTAACCGCTTCGTTGCTGATTTTATTGGTGAATCAAATATTGTTCCTGGCGTGATGATTGAAGATTTCAAAGTAGAATTTGCTGGTAAAGTTTTTGAATGTGTTGACCAAGGTATGAAGCCAAACGAAAAAATCGATATTGTCATTCGCCCAGAGGATTTAGAAATGACAACAATCGATAAAGGCAAGCTTGTCGTTAAAGTTGATACTCAATTGTTCCGTGGGGTGCATTATGAATTATCTACGTACGACAAAGATGGCAATGAATGGCTCGTGCATTCATTGAAAAAAGCTGAGGTAGGGACAGAAATTGGTTTAGACTTTGATCCAGAAGCAATTCATGTAATGCGCTTAAATGAAACAGAAGAAGAATTCGACAAACGTTTAGAGGCGTATGGAGACGACGAAGATGCAAACTAAGACTTCGAAATCAGCCTTATTTCCATATGTTTTATGGATTGCGTTTTTCGTTATCGCGCCGATTGCACTCGTTGTTTACTATTCCCTACTAGATATACATGGCAATTTCACGCTCGATAACTATAAAGCATTCTTTACTTCTGTCTATTTAAAAATGACATTAAGTTCATTCTGGTATGCGTTTTTAATTACGTTCTTTACGTTACTTGTTTCGTATCCAACAGCCTATTTTTTAACGAAGACGAAACATAAACAGCTTTGGCTTTTACTAATTATTATTCCTTCTTGGATTAATCTTTTGTTAAAAACATATGCCTTTATCGGGATTTTCGGCTTGTACGGTCCATTAAATGCATTTATCGAAGTATTTGGTTTTGATCCGAAGCAAATGCTATTCACTGACATTAGCTTTGTGTTCGTATCCGTTTATATTTTTATTCCATTTATGATTTTACCGATTTTCAACTCATTGGATCGTTTAAATCCGGCTCTTGTTTATGCCGCACGTGATTTGGGGGCATCTGCCTTTACTACATTCCGTCGCGTTATATTGCCTTTAACAATGGACGGTGTTAAATCAGGTATTCAAGTTGTATTTATTCCTGCATTATCACTTTTCATGATCACTCGTTTAATTGCAGGAAATCGTGTTATTACACTGGGTACAGCTATTGAACAACAATTCCTTGTAACCCAAAACTGGGGAATGGGTTCAACAATTGCTGTTTTCTTAATTTTATTCATGGTCATCGTTATGTTAATTACAGGACAGAAAAAGGATAAAGGAGGTCGCGTACGATGAAAAAACTATCTGCTACAGCAAGAGTGTATTTAGCGATTGTTTTTATCGTTTTGTATGCACCTATCTTCTATTTAATCTTCTATTCGTTCAATAGTGGCGGATCAATGAATAATTTTGAGTCCTTTAC
Source organism: Lysinibacillus sp. NPDC096212 (assembly GCF_044763105.1). Classification (NCBI taxonomy): domain Bacteria; kingdom Bacillati; phylum Bacillota; class Bacilli; order Caryophanales; family Bacillaceae; genus Lysinibacillus; species Lysinibacillus sp. NPDC096212. The sequence continues at coordinate 45,639 of NZ_JBIWFQ010000020.1, forward strand.
GTTAGAACATTATAAAGCCGTATTTGAGGATTCACGTCTACTCGTAATTCTAATTAATACAGTGATCGTGGCATTACTCTCTGCATTGATTTCTACAATCATTGGGACACTAGGAGCAATTGGCATTGTCACTGTTAAAGATGCAAAAATGCGCAATACACTACTTTCTTTAAACAATGTGTTAATTGTGAGCCCGGATGTCATTATTGGTGCAAGCTTCTTAATTTTATTCACAATGATTGGTATTAAATTAGGATTTACTTCTGTGTTAATAGCACATGTAGCGTTCAGCGTCCCAATTGTTGTACTGATGGTCTTACCGAAACTATTAGAAATGAATAAATCATTAATCGATGCTGCATTAGATTTGGGAGCAACGAAAAAAGATGTCATGATGCGTGTTATTTTACCGTATATTCAACCTGGTATTTTTGCAGGGTTCTTCCTTGCCTTAACATATTCTCTAGATGATTTTGCGGTAACATTTTTCGTGACAGGTAACGGCTTTAGTACTTTATCTGTTGAAATTTACTCAATGGCACGTGCCGGTATTTCCTTAACGGTTAACGCTATTTCTGGTTTAGTATTCTTTGTAACGGTTATCGTCGTAGTTGGCTATTACTTCATTACAAGCCGCGCTAGTAAAAGAACGGGGGGAACTCAATGAAGCAATTAATTCAAGCAACAGTCGCAATCCTTGTCGTTTCCGCCCTTTTGTTCTATGCTGCTGACGCCCTAAGTGCCGGTGGTGGTAAAAGTGGTAAAGATACGTTAACGATCTTTAACTGGGGAGAATATATAGACCCGGATTTGCTGAAGCAATTTGAAAAAGAAACAGGCATTCACGTCATTTATGAAACGTTCGATTCAAATGAAGCAATGATGACAAAAATTCAACAAGGTGGTACAGCTTACGATATCGCAGTACCTTCTGAATATATGATTGAAAAAATGAAGGAAGAAAACTTACTTATTCCTTTAGATAAAACGAAAATCCCTAATTTTAAAAATATTGATCCTTATTTTTTAGATTTACCATTTGATAAGGACAATAAATATTCTGTCCCATATTTCTGGGGAACAGTCGGCATTGTCTATAATCCAAAGCTCGTTGGAAATTTAGACTTCTCATCTTGGAAGGACTTATGGGATCCTTCATTAAAGCGTAAAGTCTTTTTAGTAGACGGTGCACGTGAGGTGATTGGTATGGGCTTAAACAGTCTTGGCTACTCTCTCAACTCTTTAGATGACCAGGAGCTACGTAAAGCTACTGATAAACTAATCACATTGGCGCCAAATGTTAAAGCCATTATCGGGGATGAAATTACACCGTTGATGGTTAATAATGAAGCTACTGTGGCACTCACTTGGTCTGGTCAAGCAGCAGACATGTTATCAGAAAATGAAGATTTAGACTTCGCTGTACCAAAAGAAGGCTCAAACTTATGGTTTGACAATATGGTTATCCCAAAAACGTCAAAAAATATTGATGGTGCACATGCTTTCATTAACTTTATGCTGAAAGCTGAATCGGGTGCTAAAAACGCTGATTATGTAGGCTATTCTACCCCTAATATTGCAGCGATGAAGTTAATGGATAAAGAAGTTGTATCTGATAAACGCTTCTATCCTACTGAAGAACAACGTAAAACATTAGAAGTTTATAAAAACTTAGGTCCTGATTACTTAGGCAAATATAATGAGCTGTTCTTGGAATTTAAAATGAGTATTCGATAACCTATTTTAACCCATTTAAAGCTGTTCTCACGTTAGTAACGTTGAGAACAGCTTTTTCGTTTAGCTGAAGGTAAACTATTTTTAAAAATGGATAAACAAGCAAAATATCAATAAAAGATTCCTTTTATCGACTCATCTCTAATAGATAGGACTGATAATTGTTAAAACTATATCATGTTATAAGTTGATTGGAGTGGAGGCTGGGCGACTCTTGGGGATCAGCGTCACAGATGAGACCCTGCAGCGAAGCGAAGCGGCTCATCGGACGCCCCCAGGAAAGCGCCCAGCCGGAACGGAAATCAACACGCTTATTTTATTTGATCAATAGAATCCTCATAACCTTACTACTAAATCTCAGACTTATAGTCAATAGCAAACGTACAAGCCTTGTGGTAGACTGTAGTATATTTGATTAAAGAAAGGGGTATTCGATGACCCAGCAGAAGTCTAACAAGGCGGCTTTGTATATTTTAATGTTTAATATGTTTATCGCAATGGGGAGTATCGGAATTATTATTCCTGTCATGCCTGATTATTTAAAACTATTTGGTGCTGCAGGACAAGTACTTGGCATGTTGATTGCAACGTTCGCCTTAGCACAATTCGTATTTTCTCCAATTGCTGGGAATCTTTCCGATCAATACGGTCGTAAAAATCTCATTATTTTCGGCCTTATCGTAACAGGACTTGCACAAATTGGATTCGGACTTTCTACAGATGTGTGGATGCTCTTCTTGGCACGCTTTTTAGGTGGCCTTGGATCTGCATTTGTGGCACCTCCTATAATGGCATTTGTGGCTGACATCACAACGTACGAGGAACGCGGAAAAGGTATGGGGATGATAGGGGCAGCAATGTCCTTTGGTTTTATGATCGGACCAGGTATTGGCGGATTCCTCTCAAAAGTTAGTTTGCATTTTCCGTTTTATACTGCTGGATGTGCAGCTATCTTAGCAGCTATTTTATCGTTCTTTTTATTGCCTGCTACAAAACCGAACACTGCTAAAAAAGCACAGAAGCAGGATAATCTTGCAAAGCAGATGGCCCGTTCAGTCCGAATGCCTTATTTTGTCATGCTAATTATCATGCTTGTATTCTCTTTCGGGATTGCTAACTTCCAAACAACATTATCATTATTTGTTACAGACAAGTTTAATTACACACCTACTGATATCGCCATTATATTAGTTATGGGCGGCGCTTTTGGTGTTGTTGTACAGATGTTTGTTATTACACCGCTGTTTAATCGCTTCGGCGAAATGAAAGTAGTGTTAGTCAATTTATTTATTGCAGCCGTTTCGATTTTCTTAATATTATTCGCATCTGGTTTTGCACTTATTTTAATTGTAGCGACCATCTTCTCTACAGCTACGACATTGATTCGCCCAGCCGTCAACACATTGATTTCAAAGCTTGCTGAGAATGAACAGGGCTATGCAGCTGGTCTGAACAATGCTTATATGAGTCTTGGTAATATGATTGGTCCAGCTCTAGCAGGTATATTATTCGATTGGAATATGAACAGTCCTTATATATTCGGGTCTATTATTTTAATGGCTTGTTTCTTCCTTGCCCTTATTTGGACAATGAAAAAAGCACCACATCTTATGCACCCTGATACAAAATAGTCTGAAAAGTTATTGACTATTTTTAGTAGTATGCTACATTAATATGTGAAAAACTAAAAATTCTATTAATTACCACTAGGGGAGTCTTTAAAAGGCTGAGACGTATATTATCATATACGGACCCTTTGAACCTGATCTAGTTCACACTAGCGGAGGGAAGTGCCGACACTTGCTTTTTACTATGTAGATACAAGGCCGCTTCCTATTGTTTTTTAGGAAGCGGCTTTTTTACGCTTTAGCGGCGGAACTCTCCTGTTTAGCGGCGCTAACTATAAAATTCACATTTCAAAGGAGTGGAAATTATGTCAATTCGAAAATTAACAATCATGGCCTTATTAGTAGCAATTGCCGTAGCAGGTTCTACCTTCGTTTCAATACCAACGGGGATTGCGCGTGCCTACCCTGTCCAACATGCCATTAATGTTATCGGTGCTATCATTCTTGGTCCAGTGCCTACTGTTATGGTCGCCTTTGTCACAGCCATTATTCGTATTTTAACAGGCACAGGCTCATTACTAGCTATACCTGGCAGTGTTATTGGCGCTCTATGTGCAGCTCTTGCCTATAAATACAGCGGTAAGCAATGGCTTGCAGGAGTCAGTGAAATGTTGGGGACAGGTATCATTGCCTCACTTATCGCAGTACCTTACGCGCATTTATTAATGGGGACATCCGTTGCTGCTTTATTTTTCATGCCAGCCTTTTTAACTTCAAGTACCATTGGTGCTATGCTAGGCATTGTCGTTGCTAGCAATTTGCGTAAGACAGTATTTGTAACTAACCTTAACACTCAGCTTAAATAACTTGATTTACAGCAATTTAAAAACGTTACTTTCTTTAATGACAATTAATTAAGAAAGTAACGTTTTTTGTTCCAACCTAATTCACCCATACTTCAACGGTAATCCCATTTCATGAGCAATTAATAAAAAGTCTTTTTTGCTTATTTCAAAATGACCAAATCTAAATTTATAGCCATATTTGGATTTGTCCTCTACAAACTCTAAATAATCTAAGATCCTTTTTATTGGCACAGCTTTTGCATCTTTATAAAAGTCTATATCTCTTCTAAAAGGAATAAAATTTTCTGCCATTTGGAACTCGTATATTCGCTCGTCCTTCACTCTTCCAATTGCGGTAAATGCTCTTACAGGCTCATTACCATCTAGACTTCTTTTAGGAGAATAATAAATGATCCAGTCTCCTTTTTGCATTCGTTTCAAAGGTCTTTCTTTACCATGGCATAGCTGGCCGAATCCTCCCTCAACCCCTTTTTGCACATGATTAAGAGATACCACACCAATCCAATATTTCGTGTCTCTTTCAGGTGTAGGAAGGGAATTTTTATTAGGATTTAATGACATAGCTTCCGCCCCCTTTTATTTTGGAATCATCGCCAACGATTTTATTTTTTCATTTTCAAGAATCAACCTTTCTTCCAGAATCACTGGGTTTGGCAAACCATCCCAAGTAGTTAAAACTGTAGCAATACATTCTGTATCATCACCATCAATATTTTGGATAGTTAATTTAAAGCCTTTTGGCATAGGTGACGTGTAAAAGTTTTGTATTTCTTTTCTTCCTTTAAAAATTTCACCTTTAAAATTTTTTAATTCTCCATGATCTACATACATATCAGATAAATCCTGACCCTCTTCTTGCGCTCTTCTCAAATACTCCTTCATAACCTCTACTGCTTTCATTTCTCATCACTCTTTCTTTTTTATTGATATGGTTATCAATTATGCCTCGGCATAATTGTTGCTGTCGCTTCGCTTTCGCACAGATAAACAATGCGTCCGGATTCGGCTTTGTGCTTAGGCCTGCAGATGTTTTTTGTGCGAAAGCGTAGCGGAAGTGGCACCGTTGCAGGTCAGTTAGCCGTTATCGCATGGATGCGATGGTTTTAGGCTAACATCCTTTATTAACTCCTTTCCGAATCCGTGACATCCGCCGGAGGCTTTAGGCCAACACGAAGTTGGTCACTCAGTCGTTGCCACAGGACGTGGCGTTCTTAGACTGAGTTCCTCTATTTCAGCAGGTTGCTGAAAGAAGTTAAACCCTATTCACGATTTTCATATACTTTTTTCAATATGCTTTTCAACAGCTCTTTTTCTTCCAATGATAGTACGTTTAACACTTCATTCTCAGAAATCGAAAGGGTCTTCAATAAATCTTCTGCCAAATTTTCACCATGTTCCGTAAGGCATATTAAATTCTCTCTTCTATTTTCTGGATTTTTCTCCCTATAAACATAATTTCTTTCTTCTAGACCATCGATAAAAAAGCGGACACTATTTTTATCTAACTTTAAAATCTGCCCTATTTGAATTTGACTAAGTTTATTTTCTTTTACAGCAATCATGATCCCGACTTCTCTGGATTTCATTTGATATTTTTCACTAATATATTTCTCGAGGTTTTCCTCCAAAGCCTCTGCTAATTTAAAACTAAGAAACCCAAAAGAATTCATTATATTGGTCATGTCCAAACCTCCAAAATCCATAGTACTTAAAAGTGATAGTAATATTTTATTACTATCATCCATTATTACATTCGTGCATATTATTTACAAGGAAAATTTTTCTTATCACAAAAAAAGATCTCTAGTTTCACAAAAGTAGAAATCTAAAACTCATCATCATATGGTGGTTGATTACCGTTCCGACTGGGCGCTTTGTTGCTGCCGCTACGTTAGCACTACGCTTTCGCACAGAAAACATTCGCTTCGCTGCAGGGTCTCGGGCCAGCACGATGCTGGTCACGAAGGTGTTATCACAGGACGTGATGGTTTTAGCCTTCGTTCCTCTATTGCTAATCCCCAAGGAGTCGCCCAGTCTCCACTCCAATCAACTAATTATTTATGGTATATGCTTTAACAAATGTCATTCCGATCTTTTGGTGATAACTCTAAAATAGAATGACAAAAAAACGATGGCTCATTACTATAAAGCAATGAACCATCGTTTTTAGTTACTAGGATCGTTTTCTCATACCCTTTAATAGCTGGGCAACATTTGTGTCCTCTGCCTGTATCTGTGTTTCCTCTACAGGCTGTTCTTTTTTCTTCGGCCTTGTTAGGAAGCCCCAACCAAAGCGTCGAATAGTAATATCTATGAAGAATAGTAGCATACCTGCCAATAAGAGCCATGTTGCAATATTTTGGCGTTCCGCACCTTTTTTAGTAAATTCACGGAATGCCTCGCTCGGTTCTTTTAAAACGGAGCCGCCTGTTTGCTTTGTTAGCTCTTTGACCAGCTTATCATTCACTGGGCGTAATTCATACTCAGCACTATAAGGTACACTTAAGCCTGCCTGGTAAATGGCATTTTCTTCATCGGCAATGCGGAAGAAGATGAGTCCTGGTTCTGCTTGTACGACTGCTCGAACTTGTGATGCTGAAATTGTTTCAAGCTGTGTATCAAGTTCTTCACCCGCTTCATTGACAGCAACAATATCTAAGAACGCCGCTTCATTTGTTGGGTCAGTGATGACAAATGAGCCGTCTGATTCTAGACGTACATCATAGGCAACATCATTATAGCTTGGTAGCATTTTTGAAATAAGCGTTTGCCAAAATGTGCCCCAATTTTGCCATCTTGCCCAGTCTCCTGTCCATTTTCCTGTCGAATCAGAAGTAAAGGCGAATGTTTTGCCAAGGCCATATTGCCATTCTGCAAGTACTGGATCTTCCTTCTCACTTTCTGCAATAACAGTAGCTCCTTGCTTTGCTGTCGTACCGATATAAGCGTTCATTTTAGGTACACCATCTGTAAATAATGTATTCCAGCCAGCTGCATTAAATATCGTTGGATAGAATGGGTTATCCTCAATATATGTGCGTGAAATCATGGCTGTTTCACGCGATAAAATAGAAGGGATTGTCTGCTCATCAACAACATCGTAGAAACGCCCACTGCCCATCTCGCTAAGCGCTTCAAGTAAGTTAGCATCTGCATCCTGACCAATTGCAACTGTTGAAAGAGTAATGCCATTCTCTTTTCCTTGAGCAATTAAGTCTTCATAGTTACCAGGCTGAGACTGACCATCAGTTAATAGAATAATATGCTTTCGCTGTAGCTTTAAATCAGCTAGATTTTCATAAGCTTTTTCTAGTGAGCCATATATTTCGGTACCACCCCCTGGCGTTACAGATAATATCGTATCTACCGCTTCTTCCTTATTGCTAAGTGGTCCTGCCTCAATAATTTCCCAAGGTCGATCATCAAAGGCAATAAACCCGAGTGTATCCTCTTCTCGTAGCAGTTCAACTGAACGAGCGGCCGCCTCTTTTGCGAGCTCTAGCTTTGCTCCAGACATACTTCCAGAGCGGTCAAGGACAATCACAAGCCCTAATGACGGTAATTGTTCCTTACCTTTAATCTCCATTTCAACAGGTAGTAAAGTTTCGATTGGTGTTTTAAAGTAGCCTCCTAAGCCAAAGCTATTTTCGCCACCGACCATTGTAAAACCGACACCGAAATTTTTCACTGCTTGCTCAATGACATTCATTTTTGCCTCGCCTACTAAATGTCCTGGCACATTATCAAAAATGATGGCATTGTATTGTAAATAACTAGAGAGTTCATTTGGCAGACTGTTAGCATTTACAACATCATAGGCAATTGATTGTTTGCCAAGCGCTGCTGCAATTGGTGATACCGTATCATAGCCATTAACAATTAGTAAATGTGGTTCACTTTGCACCATTGTGACGCTTGTTAATTTATTATTTTCAAAAATGGCATCCTGTTCGACCTGCATGATTGCCTCATATTTTACAAGCCCTTCAGCCGTCGCTGAATGTTTATATGTAAAAATATTTGACCCTTCTGCAAGCTCCACTGCTTCACGGTGAATAAGCTTATCGTTTTCGTATAGCAATAGCTCACCTTGTTCTGCTACAGTTGCATTTATTTCGGCAACTAGCTGCTGTTGCTCACCTACATAAGCAACTTGCGGTGTGACAAAGCTTTTCATAGATACATCCTTAGCAACAGGTTGGTTAAATGGCATTACATCAACACTTATATTTGACCCTTTAAACTTCGATGCAAATTCTAAGGTATCTCCTTTTGTTTCATTGCCATCCGTTAAGAGTACAAGTCGTGTTGCTTTTTTTTGATCTACAATACCTGAAGCAAGCTGTAGACTCTGTTCAATATTTGTTTGATCTGTTGCTTTTATAGCTGTAAACTTCGGCACTTCCTTTAAAGTCTTCGATAAAATGGCTTCCGTTTGTAATGTCGATGAAAAAGAATAAATCCCTGCAAGCTGTTCATCTTTCTTCGACTGTAAACTTTCCGCTATAAAATTGGCCATCTTATCATCTGTCCCATTCATTGAAGCAGAACGATCTACTAAGAATAATACTTGTTCTTCCTTTACGGGCAATAAAATATAGGGTCCTGCAAGTGCAAAAACCAAACAGCATACTGCCACAATGCGAATACCTAGTACGACGATATGACTCTTCTTTAGTCGCTGTCGTTCACGCCAATAGGTCCATCCAAAATACATAAGCAATGGAAGTAAAAGCAACAATGCTAATGGCATATCAATTCGTAAATCCACGACGTCGTTGCACCTCCCACTCTAAAACAAGTAATACCAAAATCATAAGGATCAGCCAAGGTACGAACGAGGTTTTCGATATTTCTTCCTTACCATTGTCTGGAAGCCCTCCAAGTGTATAACTTGTCCCTTTTTCAATCACACGCTCTTGCACTTGGAGCTGTACGATGAAGCGCTTTTCTTCATCTTTTGAGCGAGCTGTATAAATTCCTGGCTTCATTGGAGCTGTTAGTAGACCATTCGAAATAGACGATAAAAACTCTTCTTCCTGCGAATATATACTCCAATCACCTTGCGCTAAAGCAACTGCGCGTTGCTCATTTGGTGTAAAAATACCAAGAGAACCAACTGATGCTGAAAGTTCCTGTTCAGCACTCCATAAAAATAATGGGAATGAAGGATGTAACGGCCAATCTGTATCTGCAATATCAGCTAATACAACGATATCCCCTTCAGGTGAACGCTGAATAAATGGCTGGTCTCCAACTGATGCAATCGTTTTATAGTCATCGAATCCAGGATATACAGCACTGACGTAAATATCTTTTAGCTCACTAAATGCAAACAATGCATCACTTGTTGTACTGATTTCCCCAGTAGCTTCAACCTTCTCAACGTCATCCCGTCCAAATAAAACAATTGGCTTGTCCATCTTTTCGAGTAGCGCCGTCTGATTGGTCACTACTGTAGCATCCTGATTGTCAGCCAGTTGTGAAGATGGAACAATTTTCACGCTACTATTAATCGTTTGCAAACCTTTTTGAATGAGTTGATGCATACTTTGATCCACAACTACTTTTGAAGTAGCTGTTTGTAGCAATACAGGCTGTGAATTATCAACAGCATAATCGTCCTTAGCATCTATTTTGGCAGTCACCGTATCTTCTAACGGTAGATCTTTAAATGTTTTTGTTATGGCTTCATTTGGAGGTAATGCGACACTCTCTGTAACGATCTCCTTACCCTTAACATTTTCTATCGAAAGTTTTACATTTTGCTCTTGGTCCGTATCATTTTGTAACTGTACAAGCGCCATAGCAGATTGTCCATCTGTAGTAGCAACAAAACGTGTCATTGCGATATTTGTTAAATCCTTTGCAGACCCTTTTACGATCCACTTCACCGTATCTTTTTCCATCGGTAATTGCTTTTTATCGAGCGCATCTGTAAAGACATAAATAGATGTTGGTGTATTGCCGACAAAAGCCTGTGCCACATCTAAAGCTTTATTCATTTGAGCTGTCTCATACGTTACTTGTAACTGTTGAATGGCTTTTTCAATATCTTTAGTATTTGTTTCTTGCTGTAATATGGCTTTTGGCGTATTACCTGTTGTAATGAGTGTCACAGGTCTTCCATCAAGCTCATTGACCAATGACAGCATTTCTTTTTTATGTGTATCAAATGTTGACTGCTCTTTCCCTGCTAACATCGTTGCAGAAGTGTCCACTATGAAAATCGTCTGCGCACCAACAATGGTTGACTTTTTAACATATGGATTCATTAATGCTAGTACGAGTAAAAGAAGAGCAAGTAGTTGCAAATAAAGCAGTGCATTTTTTTGTAAATGTTTTAAGTATGGTGACACACGTGTTTCTTGCATAATTTCCGACCAGAAAAGTGTGGAGGATACGGTTTGATCGGTATATTTTTTTCGAAAGAAATAATATAGAAGGACAATGACCGGGATGATGGCCGTCCAGCTAAAAAGTAATTGACTAAAGCCCAATACGGCTCACCTCACCTAATCCAATGTGCTTTTAATAATTGATGGAAGATGGCATGCTGTAATCCATCCTCTACTTTAAGTTGTAATTGTCGAACACCGAAACGTCGACAAATTGCTTCAAATTCCTCTTCATGTAATAAACGTCTTGCCGTATATGTGTCCAGCACTTTAGAAGACATCGTAACATTTACATCTCTGCCCGTTTCACGATCAAGTAAGCGCACATCACCCGTATATTCTGGTGCTATTTCTTCTTGTGTAACTATTTGCAAAATACGGACATCCCCTGCAAAACGTGGTAGCCTTTTTAAAAGTTGCTCCCATTCCTCGATTGGCTCAAGTCCGTCTGTGACAATAAATAGTACGGTACTATCCTTAGGCAATGCTTTGAAAGCTCCTTGTGCGAAGCTATTTGTATAAGTTGCTTGCTCAATCTCGGTGACCAACTGTAAAAAGGCGCGACGATACATAGCACCCTTACGACGAAACGGTGGCTTCACCTCATCCTGTAGAAAAGAAAATGATAAGCGATCATCGCGTCCGAGCACCATTAGGCCAAGTGAGGCGACAATTTGCCGGGCAAAAGTCCATTTTGCTTGATCGCCCATCGATTTAGTTGTATCTAGCAAAATGTGGACGCGCATTTCTTGTTCATCTAAAAAACGTTTAATGAAGTATTTATCAGTTCTCGCAAAGACGTTCCAATCCACCTGACGTACATCATCACCTAAATGATATTCACGAAAATCCGAAAAATCGAGCGATGCCCCAAAGCGTTGCGAACGGTGCGAGCCCTTGTGCTGCCCACGTAATTTGGAGGCCGTTGCCACTTGGAAGCGACTGATTTTCGCTAACCAATCCTCGGGCAATAATAATTTTTGCGTCACCTGCTAACACCTTGCTGTACTTTTTCTAAAATGACATCAATCACATCGTCTGCTGTTTTACCTGAAGCCTCCCCTTCATAATTCAACAGCATCCGGTGGCGTAATACTGGCTTAGCCACTGACTTAATATCTGCTACAGAGACGTGGAAACGTCCATTCATAAGCGCCCTTGCCTTCGCTAATTTGATTAAACTTTGTAAACCTCGAGGGCCGCTACCATACATGGCATATTGCTTGACCTCATCAATGGCATCCACTCTCTCCGGATGTGTAGCCACAACAAGATCCGTCGCAAATTCGAGCATTTCATCAGCAACAAGTACTTCCTTAACCATTTGCTGCGCTTCAATCAGTGCTTCTGTATCCATGATCTTTTGTAAATCAATTTCCTTAGCGCCTGTTGTACGCTTCATAATTTCCATTAGTTCACTTTTCTCAGGATACGGCACTAGAATTTTACATAGGAATCGGTCCATTTGTGCTTCTGGTAAAGGGTATGTTCCCTCCATCTCAATCGGGTTTTGTGTTGCTAACACGAAGAATGGTTTCGCCATCTTCTTTGTATCTCCCAAAATTGTTACAGTTTTTTCACCCATTGCTTCAAGCAGTGCACTTTGTGTTTTTGGTGTTGCGCGGTTAATCTCATCTGCTAATACCATTTGGCTAAAAATTGGACCAGGCTGGAACGTAAATTGCTGCTTGCCATCAGCTGTGCGCTCAATCATGCTTGTCCCTGTAATATCCGCTGGCATTAAATCTGGTGTAAATTGAATTCGTGAAAATGATAAATCTAGTACTTCAGAAATTGTACGAATTAACATCGTTTTCCCTAAACCCGGTAGGCCCTCTAATAATGCATGCCCATCAGCAAGGACTGCGTATAATGTATAATCAATTGCTTCCTCTTGGCCAACGATAAAGCGATGAATTTCTTCCTTTACTTGTTGTAATTTCGTACTCATTTCAACATATTGTTGCTCTGTAAATGCCATTCCTTTTCCTCCTACTTAGAGTCAATTGACGTGAAATAAGATTGCACGACATTTTGTAAATCCTTCGGTAATTGTAAACGCTCTGAGCTTTCTAAATAGCTATCTTTATAGGAACCTATAACTTCCTCATAAGAACGGATAGAACCTTTAGTAATCGGGCCATTTCCTTGTTGCTCTGAAACATGTGATCCATCTCCTAATGCTCCACCATCAACTGAAGTCTGACTAGAGCCACCAATTCTATTCGGTGTTGTCAATAAATCGCGGCCGCCCTGTCCTGTGCCTGCGCCTTTACCTCCTTGAGCAGTACCTTGACTTTGACCATTGCCATTTCCCTGACCTTGTCCTTGACCTTGTCCTTGACCTTGTCCTTGACCCTGACCTTGTCCGTTTCCTTGACCATTGCCTTGTCCTTGTTGATTGCTTTGATTCGATCCTTGTTTCTGTCCTTGACCACTAGCCTGTTGGGAACCATTTTGAGAATTAGTTTGGCCTTGTTGTCCTGTTTGACCTTGTTGATTACTTTGCTGTGAATTCGCTGATGGATTGGTATTAGGATTGTTTTGCTGATTATTATTGGCACTATTGGCACTCGCAATAGCATTTTGTAGAGTATTGCTTGCAGGTTTCCCAAGCTTGCTCATAGCTGTCTGAGTAGCATTTGCATTTTGCGTTAGCTCCTGCTGCATTTGGGCGAGCTCCTTCAATTGCTCCGCTTCTTCCTTCGATAAGCCTTTGTCGTCAGAAGCGCCCTCCTTACTAGCCGTTTGCTTATCCTTTAATTGTTGCTCCTTTAAAGAAAGCTCCTTTTGCTTTTTCACAACTTCGCGTAATGCCTCTTCAGCTGTTTCTGTCTTTTTTAACGTATTTTGCAATTCTTTTAATTGCTCTTTCACTTCTTTTGTTTCTGCTTTTTTCTCTAATTTAGCAACTTCCTTCTTTACGTCTTCAATGACAGCTTTTTCTTTTTCCACCTCAATTGCTTCAATTTGTGAAGCTGCTGGGAACATATAAAGAATGGCCAGTACGACAGCTGTTCCAAATAAGCCAATCAATGCTTTGGGGCGAAATAAAATTTTTTTCCGAGCCTTAAAATCAGCAAATGCCTTTTCAACGTTCTCGATTGCTTTCGTTAGTAGAGATTGAACGAGTGGGTCCTTATCGTCCTCGAACGATAAGGCTGTCACAAGTTCATTGTGAGAAAAATAATCATCCAGTGTATGCAATGCTTCCTTTTCTTTCACACGCTTCCACCACATAAACAGCACTGTTGCTAGTATGACTATGATAAAGATAGCAAGAGCTGTTTGGCGATAATACGGCCAAACAAAGAGCCTGGAAACGAGGAAGAGGGCAGCACTCGAAAGCAATGCCAAAAACAAGCCGTACTGTGCAATTGGAATGCTTCTTTCTACTGTTAAACTCGTCTTTGCACGTTGAATATATTTTCGTAATTGCTTACGACGCTCCATAAGATTTCCTCCTTATCGGTTACTTTTCATATTGGCACGTAATTTTTTAATCGCAATTGTTAAACAAACAACAATGATCAATGAATAAGCTATTAAATAACTAATCCATACAGGTAATTTCACTCCTGAAACTTGCACTAAAGCATCGCCCATAGATGATGAAGTAAGCGTAAGCATTAATGCACCTGGGTTAATAGAAGCCCAGAAGTAAGTCATGTAGGAAGTACCAGTACCTGCGGCATTCCCCATTTGATGGAAGGCCATTGATAAGAAGAAGAAAAACGCTGTAATGCCACCTAAAAAAATGATCGAACCATACGTAGAAATCATCGCAACAATTGTTCGTTTTGTAATGGTTGAAAACATAACACCAATACTACCAATGGCTACAACTGTTAATAAATAAAATAAAAATATCGAGATTAATTGAGACGGTGATACGCCACCAAATAAAAATACTAAACTATACAATGGTAACCCTGCGATAAGCATTAATACTAAAAATGCTACCGAGGATAATAATTTCCCAATGATGATTTGAGTAGAACTTTGTGTCGTTGTTAGTAAAATATTTAATGTTTGCTTTTCCCTTTCGCTGCTAATTGCACCGGCAGTTAAGCTCGGTGTAATGAAAAGAACAAGAGCCATTTGTAATATTGTTAAGACTGCGAACATCATAAAGCTTGTGTCTGGTCTAAAGAAACCTTTGCCTGTGAATCCAGTTGTTATAAGCAAAAATCCTACAATAAAAATACAAATAACCGCTAAATAAAACATTAAACCTGAAAAGCTTTTAAAAGAACGGAAGCGCAACTTCAATTCTTTTACGAATACCGGATTATAAAATCGTTCCATCATTGATTGTCCGCTCCCTTCGTAATAGCCATAAAGACATCCTCTAAATCTTTTTCCTCTTCGCTTAATGCATAAATAGGTAAATTCGCAAGTATTGCCTTTTTCAATAGTGCTACCTGATCGTCATCTGTTCCTCGGTAATTAAAGGCTATCTCTAAGCGACTATCCATTACATCTATAGAAGAAATCAGTGGATCCTCCTCCAAAAACGCACGTACCTCGTTTAAACGATCCGTTACTTTTACTACGATACGCTTCTCCCCCTGCAGCTGTGCTTGAATGGAAGCCACATTGCCATGAGCGATAAGCTTACCATTATCAATCACACCGATTTCATCACACATTTCTGCAAGCTCAGGCAAAATATGTGAGGAGATTAAAATCGTTTTTCCCATAGATTTTAAATTCCGTAAAATATCTCGCATTTCTACTCGGGCGCGTGGATCTAAGCCTGAAGCAGGTTCATCCAAAATTAATACTTTAGGATCGTGGATAAGTGCACGTGCCAAACATAGACGCTGCTTCATCCCACGTGACAGTAAATCAACATATTCATGACGTTTATTCGATAAATTCACGAGCTCTAGTAGCTGTGGAATAAGTACTTTTCGTTCAGCTGCCCCAATGCCGTAGCTGGCACCGTAAAAGTCTAAGTATTCGTCTACTTTTAGTTGATCATAAACGCCAAAGAAATCTGGCATATAACCAATTTGTTTTCGAACTTCCTTAGGTTCCTTAATAACGCTTTTACCATTAATAATGGCATCACCTGAAGTTGGAGATAGCAAGGTTGCTAAAATCGAGAATGTAGTCGATTTACCTGCCCCATTGGCACCTACAAAACCAAAGACAACCCCTTCCTCCAAAGATAAATTCAAATGATCTAATGCTGTAAAGGAGCCGTATCTTTTCGTTAAATCACGAATTTCAATCATTATTTCGCCACTCCCTTCAGCTCTACATCTGGTAATCTTGTTTCCTCACCTGTTTGATCTGGTCCGAATTTAATCTCAATCAGCAATTCATCATGATCATTGAAGTATTTTTTTATGTTACCTGTAAACACCTGTTTCGCATCTACCAATGGCTCATAATTTTTCGTTTCGTTATTCCAAATCGATAGCTGCATGCGATCAATATCCTTATTTGAAACTGTCAATTCGTTTAATGTTTGAACTGAATTCATAAACTTATCTGGCATCGCGATGGATACTTCATAGGAACCATCCGACAAGCGCCAATTATTTAATTGTTCATCCACTTTTTCAGCATACGAATTAGGAGATAGTTGGTTTACTGAATACGCAAAGTTGTTACGTTTCATCGTAAATGGACCTGATAACTCTACTTTGCCTTCAAATGGCTGAACAAAATAGGAAATCGGTGACATACTAACACTTGTTTCTAGCTCAACCCCAGCAATTGCTTGGTCTGCCCATGCTGTAATGACAGGTTTTTTATCATCTTCTACAAGCGGTAATGCCATAGATTTCATACCCTCGATACGTGAAGGATTCACGTCTTCCTTCTTCGCTGGATAATTATTAAAATTGTAATTAGTAAAATCAGATGGTTTTTGAAGAACCGTTGCTTTTAGCTCTGTGTCGACTTTAAGTGTACCGTTCGCTTCAATGTCGCCAAGTTTAACTTCTTTAATGCCAGAGATTAGAGTAACGTCCTTTAGGGCAAACGGGAAATTGTTCTTAATTGTCCCAGTTAACTTTTCATTATTTAACGTAATATCGATATCCATCTTCCCAATATTTTGTGCCACTGACTTCCCTGCAAACGATTGCACAGACCAATAACTTAAATCACGTAGTGTTAGCGTTGAACCATTGGCATTTTCCTTAATATAGGATATTTCGTGTAAATCCTCCCTTACCCCTGCGAAATTAATAGAATTTCGTAACGCGAATGCACTTGTATTCTTATCTGCATTAACAACAAAATCACCACTACGATTTGTTAAAATGGACTCTACATAATAACCATTTACACTACTATCTTCATTTATTTTATAAAATGCAGATTGTTGAATTTGCGGTTGCCCAATTCGATCTTTTGCACCAAAAATAAATAGAGCAATAGATAACACAATTGATATCGCAGGAATGATCCACCATGCATGCTCACGTTTGTCTATTTTCTTTAAAATGAAATATAAAATAGGTCCGATAATTAAAATATATAAAATAATAACTATTAGCATATAGCTAACAGATACTTCAAACGAAGGGAATAGCTCATTTATGGTACGCAGGTCATATGGAATTTGATCCAGCGGTGACTGTCCATTAATCATTACCCCTTGTTGTGACATCTTTTGAATATTTATCAATTTTGACACTAGTGCTGGGTAGCCATCCATAGACGCAAGTGGTTGATCTCCTAAAGAAAAGGCTGTTTGAATAATTTCCCCACTGCCAACTTTTTTCTTAGAAGCTAAAATCTTATTGTTATCTGTTAATACAGGAATACTTCCTTTATTTTCAGTTGCTCCATATACAGAAATAGGATGTGCAAATTTTCCTCCTCCTGATAATTTTGATAGGCTATCTGCAGAAACGGATGTCATTTGTTGTGATAATGCTAGTGGTAAATAATCTTTGAAAATACCTGCTGTTGCATTTACTTGATCAGCAGCTCCTACTATTAATGTTCCACCATTTTGTACCCAATTTAGTAAGGACTCTTGTTGCTTTTGCGTTAAATCAGCAATCGCAATTTCATCGATGACGATAACATTCGCCATTGCAAATCCCTGTGTATCCTCTGGCAGTGTATAATCCTTGATTTGCTTTAAATTGAAAACTTCAACACTATTTTGTGGAGCTAATTGGGATAGCTTGAAAAATGCCGATAAACGATCACTATTATCCGTTAATGTGTAAATAAAAACTGATGAAGGATCTAAAAGATTACCTTGTAGCTGCTTTGTTCCTTTATAAGCAACCTTTTTTCCTTTTTCAATGCCTCCTTCATAAAATGCAAACACATCTGCATTCCAGGAATCGATACCCTCTAGATAAATATCAAATGTTTTTTCTTCTCCCGCCGCTATATCTATTGGAAGCACTTTAGCTGACGCAGCTTGATTGGAACTGGAAGTATTGATGACCATATCTCCAGAAAAATCTGTACCATTATTTTTTACTGTTATTTGAATTGGCACAACTGATTGGTATTTTGCTTTACCTGCAATCCCTGCCTTAGCCTGCACATCTAACGTAGCAGCCGCTTTTGCCTGCTCCATAGGTAGAATAAAGCTAATAACAAGCATGAATAGTAGTATGAGTGCCGTTATATTCTTTTTCTTCAAAAACTCAACCCCTTTTATGTAAATTGTTGGTTACATAATTATACGATTTAAATTGTACTTTGTTCCATTTCTTATGACATCTTCATGAATATTCATAAACTCTTAAGAATTAGCTGATTTCCAAAGTTAGGGATGACATTTTATTAAAACGTATGCATGTAAGTGGAGTGGAGGCTAAATTTTATCGATAAACTTTCACGTTTTATCACCTAACTTTTAAATTTTATCGACATCCACCTTCCAAAGAGCAAAAAGGATTCATACACAAAACTGTGTGTGAATCCTTTTTCTAAAGGTTGGGCGATAATTCTTGAAAGTGTTCCGATAAAATAAAAAAGTGGGATGACATTTTTTTAAACCTATGTCATGTGAATAAGTTGATTGGAGTGGAGACTAGGGGACTAGCGTCACAGATGAGACCCTGGAGAGAGCACATAGGGGAACGAAGGCTAACACCATCACGTCCTGTGATAACGCCTTCGTGACCAACATCCTGCTGTTGCTGTCGCTTCGTTGCACTACGTTTTCGCGAAAAAAACATCTGTTGGCCCAAGCGGCTCAACGGACCCCCCAGGAAGCTTTGCTCTGTGCGAAAGCGAAGCGGCAGCAACAAATGTTTTAACTGTGCGAAAGCGAAGCGGCAGCTACAATTGTTTTCTGTAGCGAAAGCAAAGCGGCAGCTACAAAGCGCCCAGTCGGAACGGAAATCAACCTACGCTATGGTGAGATTAAGAATTGGTTAAAAAAGGCAGCCCCGAGTGAATCACTTGAGACTGCCTTGATATTTTTTTATTTCGTATAATCAAACAAACATCGTGCATGGTCTTGCACTACTTCTACAAAAGCCTCTACTTGTCGTAACTCAAATGAAGATTCATAGCCAATTAACCAAGTATCACGCGTTAAACCAAATTCTTTTTCATTATTCGTTAATGCTATTTTATTAATGCCATCATTGTCACTTAAAGTAATGGAAGGTAAAATAGCATAACCAATGCCGTTCAATGCCATTTGCTTACAAATTTCAATCTGATCCACTAAAATTTGCTTTCTTGGATTTGAAGCGAAATGTTGCTGCCACCATTGTTGAATTTCCTGATAATAATTGGAATCACTTTTAAATTGAATAAAAGGTCGGTCTGTCGTCAGGACATCTTCTATAGTTTTTAGCTCTTTATCTACTAAATAAAGGGTGTCACGAAATAGGTGAATTTTTTCCCCTTTCCAATCAACCTGCCCACGCACAATCCCAATATGAGCCTCACCCTCATAAAGCGCTTTTACAATTTCAGAGCTCCAGCCAGTCATCAGAGAGATTTTTGCATCAGGATATTTCGATACAAAATCCTTTAATATGATAGGAAGCCAGTTTTGGCCGACAATCGATGCACAGGCGATTTTCAATGTCCCGTTTACTTTTGTCGTTAAAGATTGGATTGTTTCAAAGATCTCTTCTTTTTTGCTGAGCATTTCTGTTGCATAGGCAATAATAAGCTCTCCAGCAGGTGTCGCCGTAAGTCCTTTTTGCGAACGAATAAATAACTGAGCACCCCAGTCCTTTTCAATAGTCTGCAACCGTTGAGAAAGTGCTGGTTGAGATAAAAATAAACGTTCTGCTGCTTTACGCATATTACGTTCCTCTGCTAGTACTTTTAAAATTTCAGCCTCCGTTGCCATCAATCAGTAAACCTCCGATACAAGCAAAGAGGGCCTCATGATTTTCATCTGAGTCCCCTCTTAAACTACTACTCTTTTTGATAAATATATTTTTTCAATTGCTTTAAAATAACACGTCTTGTTAAAATTCCCGCAAATGTTCCTTCTTCGTCCACAACACATAAAAAGGCGTGATTAATAACTAAGTCGAGCGCTCGCTGGAAAGTATCCTTCAACTTTAATACAGCGATATCTTTCTCCATTATTGTATCCACTTTAATGTCGGGTAGCTTTTCATATTCAATATGTTCTAGTCCAAGAATGGATTCAGTAATCATTTTCATACTTAGTAAACCTTGAAGTCGATATTTCATATCTAAAACAGGTATCGATGAATACCCTGTACGTGTAAGTACTAGGAGTGCATGTTCCGCACTATTTCCACTTTGTACATGTGCAACCTTTTCAGATGAAATAATAAAATCACTAATTGGCATTGCTAATAAGTCTTTGCTGTTAGTTGAAATCATGAACTTCTTCTCCTTTTCTGTCCCCGCTTTGCAGAACAGGATGCTTCCCTTTTATCATATCATAACTATTCCTTTTATGACCACGACAAGGCCGAGAAGAGTTTTTTATAAAGCAACGAATTATTTTAGCATTTTGAACAAAACTAAGTATCTAAAGTGCATATATACGAGAGTTTTTATTTGAGGGCAATGGAGAAATATCTTCATTCAGCCTCATTTATAAAATATGAACTGAATGAAGATATTATTTACTTAATATCCAGCCTTACTCCAGTAATAAAAAATCATTATTCCCAAAAAGAGTAAAAAAATGATATATACCCAAACAACTGGGTTGAGCATAGTCGCATACTCTTCAACGGTTTCTGAAATCGGCGTATCGTTTTCTGATTTCCGCTGAGACGTCATTTTAGCAATTTTCAACGTCGACACAAGCGAAATGGCAGAAATAATCGTAATGGCAATAAGAGCCGGTATTAACCACATACCCATCGTCAAAACTCCTTTCTTTACCCTTAGTATGCGTCAACCCAGCTCTCCATTATGCAAAGTTTTTATTATCAATTAGCCTCGGCAAATTGCCGCTTTCGCGCAGAAAACATTTGCTGCTGTCGCTTCGCTTTCGCCACAAAAATAATTGTAACAGCCATTTCGCTCACGTTACATAAAACACTTGTAGCTGACGCTTTGCTTTCGCTACAGAAAAAAACTGCTGAAAAAAGTTAGAAAGGATACTGATTAAGCCATTGCCCGCCATCAAGTGTCACACATTCACCGTTCATATAACTTGCTTTATTAGACATTATAAATGTAGCTAAATCTGCAATTTCTTCAGGAGTACCTGTCCGGCCTAACGGAACAGAATCTAGCGTACGAGCAGCTGCAGCCTCTGATTCCCAAAGCTTTTCCGCACCACCTGTACGCTCAATTGGACCAGGAGCAATCGCATTTACTCGAATGCCATATTGTTTCCCCCATTCAACAGCTAACGTTCGAGTTAATGACAATACACCTGCTTTTGCTGCTGCAGAATGAATAACACCAGCACCTGCACTCCATGCGTAAGTTGCAACCATATTAATAATAGATCCCTTAATATTATTTTGGATCCAGTACTTACCGACTGCCGAAGAACAAAAGAATGTCCCATTTAAAACAATATCAATAACAGCCTTCCAACCATTTGGTGATAAATCCTCTGCACGCACTATAAAATTACCGGCCGCATTATTCACAAGCCCATCAACTTGTCCAAACTTTTCAACAGCAAATGCTAGCATTGCCTCAGCATGCTCAGGCACTCGAACATCCATTTGGAACGTTTCAATCGTTTTTCCAACCTCTAAAATAAAGGCTTTCGCTTCTGCTAATCGCTCCTCGTTACGACCTGTAATGACAACATTTGCCCCTTCAGCAACAAATTGCTTTGCCATATAAAGCCCCATGCCATTTGATCCACCCGTAATAATAATTGTTTTCCCCTGCAACATACGATTTCCCCCTTCGAAAAAAATGAATGATGATTCATATAAATATTACTATATTTTCTCGTATATGTCATATTAATTCTGCAAAACGTTAGGGAGTAGTCCTACTAGCAGGGATTCTTAAGTTGCGGGGCTATTTCACTGGCGTGCGCGGAGATTCGTTTCCCTTTCGCGGGTATTTCCATGATGCGCGCGGGAATTCACTTCTCTTCCTCGGGTATTTCTCTGACGCGCGCGGAGATCCGCTTCTCTTTCGCGAGTATTTCCATGCCGTGCGCGGGGATCCTCTTTTCTTCCACGAGTATTTCCATGGTGCGCGCGAGTATCTGCTTCTCTTCCACGAGTATTTCCATGGTGCGCGCGAGTATCCACTTCTCTTTCGCGAGTATTTCCATGGTGCGCGCGGGAATTCACTTCTCTTCCTCGGGTATTTCTCTGACGCGCGCGGAGATCCGCTTCTCTTTCGCGAGTATTTCCATGGTGCGCGCGAGTATTCGCTTCTCTTTCGCAAGTATTTCCGTGTTGCGCGGAGATCCGCTTCTCTTCCGCGGGTATTTCCATGGTGCGCGCGGGTAGAATCCATTACGAACTCGCTTCTTGATTACTTGCTCTAGTGGCTTCCTTTGCAATATTAACTTTCCAAAAAACGATAGTGGTGCTATCTCTGACACCATTTTTTTTGATATTGTTTAACATTGAGCAAATGCTCTCTTGATCCGTAGAGTTAAAAAATGAATTATAAATGTTAATAGGGTTTGAATATGGTTCATGGGGACATTCAAGTAAGCCATCTGTGGTTAGAAAAAGACGATTTTCTCCTTTTCTTAATTCTTTAATTCCAATACTGTAGCAAGGGACGTCCTGTTCAAAAGTATTGACTTGGCCTATCCATTCGTAAAATTGCCTTTGATTTAATTGAAACTGACCGAGTGCAGCCAATTCTTGATGAAATAAAAAAAGAACACAGTCTCCAACTGAAAACCACCATACATATTTATCTTTTCTTACGACAATTAAACACGCAGTTTCTCCAGTAATATTCCTGCAAACAGATAAGAACTCTTCTGATTGAAATATAGTTAAAATCTTCTCTTCAAGTCTTTTAAAGGTTTGATGGTTTGTTGGTAATGATAATAAATGTTTAATTTCATCTTTATAATAAAAAAATTGCTCGATAATGATTTGAGCACTCTCAGATGTATTATGCGCATCCAGTAAAACGGAAAATTCCCAATCTTGCTTTTCATCTAGCCATACTAAACAGCCATCTTCGTTTTTATATTGGCCTGCATCGGAGTTACCACCATATCGCCCAACAATAACATGTTTAATTTGATGAACACTTGGTTGATTTATGAAGTTGTCTTGGCTACCTATCCAACTAAAATCTTCAATAGATTTACTCATATGCATTATTCTCCAGATATGCTCTAATACGTGTACAAAGTTTAACAACTTCGCTATTGTCACCCATAGGAGCTTCTTCCCAATCATACACATCATTTGGTCCCCAATACTGTTGAGGGGTATTAGGATATCGAGGAACTAAATGCATATGCAAATGTGGCACTGAGTTTCCGGAAACTAATGAATAAATATGCTCTGCCTTTTCACACTCCATTATTGCCTTACTGACTCTAGCCATAATAACCCCAAATGCTTGTGCCTCTTCTAAAGTCATATCTCCAAGAGTAGGGACATGTCTTTTTAAATCTATCATTATATGACCTAAATAATTGGGTGCTCCATTCCTATCTATATGCCCAACATAAACATATTCGTCTTCATAAATCATGACCCCTGAAGTTTGAATGTTGCCCGTGTGTTTATTGCAAATAAAACATTCTTCCATTAATCCCCACTCCCTCGCTTGAATTTTCGAAATTATAACATAACTACCAATAAATCGGAATACTTTTCCTAACCGATAAAAATAGAGTTACAAATCACATATGATTTGTAACTCTATTTTAGACAGTTTCTTTTCGTAATCCTAAAACTCATAATGGTAAGCAATCTTATAAAGCTCCATTAGTTCTTCCTGTGTTGGAACCTTAGGATTATTTCCAGGGCTACCGCTGGCAATTGCATCAGCTGTCATTTTTGGAATAGCTGCGTAAAAGGCTTGTTCATCAATCCCCCACTGTTTTAAATTCCCTATATCCATCTTCTTGCACAATTCCTTAATCGAAACAATAGCTAAATCGGCAAGCTCTTCTTGTGATAATTGCTCATTATCTGTATTGAAAAATTCACCTATATCCGCCAGCCGTTTGACACAAGCATCCTTTGAAAATTCTAATACTGCTGGCAAGAGCATGGCATTTGAAATACCATGTGGCACATGGAATAGCGCTCCTATCGGACGAGACATGCCATGTACTAAAGCGACAGAAGCATTTGAAAATGAAAGACCTGCTTGCATTGAACCTAGCGACATCGCTTCCCGTGCTTCAATATCATTACCTTGCTCATAAACTTTTAAAATATTATTAACGATTAACTCCATGGCTGATAGTGCAAGTACATTCGAGTAAGGATGTGCTAAACGAGATAAATAACTTTCAATAGCATGACTTAATGCATCGATACCAGTCGCTGCAGTGATGGAGGGTGGGGATGTAACCGTTAAAATCGGATCTACAATAGCGATACTTGGCATAAATGCAGGTTGCTTAATCATCATTTTCACGTCATTTCTCGTATTCGTAATGACTGTTGCATCCGTGGCTTCTGAACCAGTACCAGCCGTTGTCGGTATCGCAATATGCGGGATTGGTGCTTGCTCTGCAATTTTTGCCATTTTCATATAATCGCCAATGTAGCCACCATTCGTTGCAACTACTGCGATCGCTTTTCCTGTATCGATACAGCTCCCACCACCGACGGAAATAATAATGTCGCAGCCCTCAGATTGTAAAATATGGAGCCCCTCTGCTACATACGTATCTACTGGTTCCGTTGTTACGCCTAAATACGAAATCGCTTCCAAACCACTAGCTTTTAATAAAGTATTACATTGATTAACAAAGCCTAAGCTATCCATTATCGGATCACTAATGATAAGAGCCTTAGTCCCCAATTTTTTCGCATAGTCACCTACTTCTTGAAAAGAATCTCGTCCATAAACGATTGTTCCTGGTGAATGTACCGTATAGATTGTTTTTGTTTGAATCATCTTTCACCCTCCTAAACTATTGTGCTGTATAACCGCCATCCAAAAGTATTGCTTGACCTGTTAACCCCTTTGCCATATCACTAGCTAAATAAAGCGCAAGTCCTGTAACTTCCGATACATCTAGTAAGCGTTTTTGAGGAACGAGTGGATAAAGCACCTGCTCAAGCACTTCCTCTACTTGAATTCCCCTTGTCTTTGCCAAATCCGTAAACTGATTACGTACTAATTCTGTATCGACATACCCTGGACAAATCGCATTCACGGTTATCCCTTCAGTTGCAACTTCTAGTGCCGCCACTTTCGTTAAACCGACTAGCCCATGTTTGGCGGCATTGTAGCCAGCTTTACCTGCAAACCCAATAACGCCATTAATGGATGCCATATTAATAATGCGTCCAAACTTATTTTTCTTCATATGTGGTAAGACATATTTCATTGCTATAAAAGGTGCAACAAGCATCACTTTTTGCATGGATTCGAAGATTTCTGTCGCGAAATCCTCTATAAGAGAAACATGCTGAAACCCTGCGTTGTTAATTAAAATATCTATTGTCTTAAACTTTTTAATAGTAAAGTCAATCGCATCACATATTGCCTGTTCATTCGTAACATCACATGTGTATGCAGTTAATTGCGAATTTTGTTGAATTGCCTCCGCTAAAAGCTGTTCATTAATATCTGTTATAACGACATTAGCTCCCTGCTCAGCAAACGCTAACGCCATGGATAACCCGATACCACGGGCTGCTCCTGTAATAAAAACAGTTTTTCCTTTCACGTCAAATCCCCCTACATTCCTAGTGAGAATAATATGATGGCAATCAATGTACCTATAATCGGTATAATGACGGTTAAAGCACCAAATGGCATATAAGCATCTTTATGCTTTTCATTGCATACCGAATTGATGGTTGTTACTACATAACCACCATGTGGCAATGAATCGAGAGAACCTGATGCAATAGCAATTGTACGGTGCAACGCCTCCGTATCAACTCCAATGTCAATATAGTGTGGAGCAAGTAAAGGCAGTGCAATTGTTTGACCACCTGAAGCCGAGCCTGTTAAACCTGCTATTACAGCGATGGCTAACGCACCGCCAATTAACGGACTTCCAGGAATATTAGTCATAACGTCAACAGTTGCCAAAAATGATGGTGTAGCTTTTACCACACCTCCGAAACCAACTACAGCTGCCGTATTAGCGATAGCTACAACTGCCCCCATAGCACCAGCTGCTAGTGTCGCACCGACAGACTTTGAATATTTATAGCTCACTAGATAAGCCATAATACATCCGCTCGTTAATGCCACAATTAGGGCTGAAGTTCCTAGAGATTCGTGGAACGCAAAGGAAATGCCTAAAACTACTACTAGTGGTACAATACTTAAAATTGGACTTGGAAGCTTACGAGATTCATCAACAACTGGATCAGTAGAGCGTTCGATGAATATCTCTCCGCTTTTTACTGCACGTTTGATCATCCAATTTAGCCACAGTGATCCACCAATAGCCATAAAAATTGCAACAATTATACTTACTTCCCATCCGGCGTATGGCGTTGTACCAAGGTATGGAATAGGAATCCAATTTTGAATTTCCGGTGAACCTGCTGAGGTCATCGTAAAGGTTACAGAACCTAAACCAAGTGCAGCAGGGATAAAGCGACGAGGAAAATTAGCTTGCTTGAATAAACTGATAGCCATTGGATATACAGAAAAGGCTACGATAAACACTGAGACTCCACCATACGTTAGTACTGCTGCTGCAGCTACTACTGCATAGGCTGCATATTTCACTCCAATTTTTTCTACAATCCATTTAGAGACACTATCAGCTGCTCCCGTATCTTCCATTACCTTTCCGAAAATGGCTCCTGCCATGAACATTAAATACCATGAACCAACGAATCCAGTGAACCCATCCATATAACTTGTTAAGAAGTTAGCTTGATTCTCATCAGCTGTTTGTGGAAAAAATGCTAGACCATTCGTTACGGCCGCTATCAATGCAGTCAATGGTGCTGAAATCAGTAAATTTACGCCCCTCATTGTTAAATACACAAGTAAAGCTAAACTACCAAAAAGCCCAATGTACTCTAACATCCCCATCCTCCTCTTCTGCTTTTAGAAAAAAGAGCTGTAAAAGTATTATTACAGCTCCTCTTCTGAACTAGTCGTTATTACTTGGGAATGCAAACGTAGATGCTGTCGATGCTTGACCTGTCATCCAACGCTCTGATATTGTTTTTGTTTTAGTGAAGAAGCGTGCTTGATCGGGACCAAACATATGCCCTTCTCCAAAACGAGAACCTTTAAATCCAGCAAAGTTATGGTAGCCTACTGGGATTGGAATTGGGACATTTACACCAACCATACCAACATCGATTTCTGTAGTAAATTTACGAGCTGCTAAACCGTCATTCGTAAAGATTGTTACCCCATTTCCAAGCTCATGCTTATTTATAAGTTGGATTGCTTCGTCCAATGAATCCACACGTACAACATTTCGTGCTGGACCAAATATTTCTTGTTCATAAATTTCCATGCCCGGTTTTACGTTATCTAGCAATGTTGGACCTACAAAGAATCCTTTTGACTCTTTGACAATATCAAGTTCACGACCATCACAAACAACTGTTGCCCCTTCAGACTCTCCTCGATTGATCGCAGCAATAATCGCTTCCTTCGATTGCTGTGAAATGACAGGGCCAAAATCTGTCTCTGGATTTGTATATGAACCTACCTTCAAATTAGTGATTTTCTCCTTTAAGATTTCAAGAAGACGATCTGCTGTATCCTTTCCAACAGGCATAATCGTAGAAATGGCCATACAACGTTGAGAGGCTGCTCCATAAGCTGCTCCGATAAACGCATTTGCTACCTGATCAAGATCTGCATCAGGCATAACAACCATATTGTTTTTTCCTCCACCAAGTGCTGTGACACGTTTACCGTGTTTCGAGCCTGTTTCATAAATATATTTGGCAACTGGTGTCGACCCTACAAATGAAATTGCTTCCACACTCGGATTTTCTAATAGTTCATTAACTGCATCTTTATCTCCATTTACTACCGTCCAAATGCCATCTGGTAACCCAGCCTTTTTCCAAAGCTCACTAACATATAAGGCAGTCATAGGAACACGTTCGGAAGCTTTTAAAATAACGGCATTACCGACAGCAACTGCCATACTTGTTTGCGCTAAAGGCACCATGATCGGGAAGTTAAATGGTGAAATAGCCGCTACAACACCTAAGGGATATTTTGCAGAGTAGGCATTAATGTCACCACCAACATTAACTGAATACTCTCCCTTCATTAAATGAGGTGCACCGATAGCTAAGTCAACAGACTCTAAACCACGTGTAATTTCACCTTTCGCATCCTCAATTGTTTTACCGCTTTCTGTACAAATAATTTGTAAAAGCTCCTCCATATTTTCAGTAATAAGATTACGGAACTTTAATACAATCTCAGCACGTTTAGCTACTGATGTATCTCTCCATTGTGGAAAAGCTGTCTGTGCCTTATCGATTGCCTCTCGAGTTTCTTCTGCAGTTGCAAGCGGAACCTTGGCAATAACCTCACCAGTCGTTGGGTTAAATACCGAACCGAAACGTTCGCTTTTCCCTTCTATTAGTTCCCCACCAATAAAGTGCGTTAATGTTTTAACCTCATGTGCTGTTGTCATATTTATTGTCCTCCTTTAAAATTGTTCAATTTTACATGTTTCTTTTAAACTTAAATAAGCAGCCGACATATCATTTTCTCCATAGCCTTGCTGAGAAATATCACTATAAAGATCCACTAATTTATTCCCGATTCGAAGTGGTACCCCTGCTTCTTCTGCCATATTTTTCGCTAGTTTCAAATCTTTTAATAATAGATTTGTAGAAAAACCTGGCTGATAGTTGTCGTTTTTCATGTATTCTAAAAAATTACGTTCATAAATACGGCTTTGACCGTAACTATTACTTAACACTTCAAACAATGTATCTGCATGGATACCCATCTTTTCACCAAGCACGATTGTTTCAGCGACTGCCTCAGTATAAAATCCAATCATTAAATTATTGAGTAATTTTATACGTGTACCTACACTTGAAGACGTACCCAGATGATAAATATTTTTTCCTACTATTCGGAATATTCCAGATCCGCTTTGATAATCATCCTCTTCACCACCAACCATTATCGTAAGTGTTGCATTAATAGCACCTACAACACCTCCACTAACAGGTGCCCCAAGATATCGTAATCCCAATGATTGTGCTTCCTTATGTAAGGAATCATTCAATTCGGGATTTACCGTACTAAAGTCTATTAATAAACTTCCTTTCTTAGCATGATGCATTATACCCTGTTCAGATCTATATACTTGTTCCACTACTTGTGGTGTCGGCAAGCTCGTCATAATAATATCGCTTTGCTCAGCAACTTCCTTTGCTGTTGCAAGTCCAACTCCACCTTCTTTTTTAAATTGCTCCACTGCTTGTGAATTAGTATCAAAGCCATATACCTTATAGCCAGCCTTTAATAAATTAACTGACATCGGTAACCCCATATTGCCTAAGCCGATAAAACCTAATTTCTCCGTCATTGTTGACATCCCCCGTTCCTTGAAAATCCAATGAACACTAGCCAAACCCTACTCTTTTATCGTAACATTAATAACGTGATTTATTAATTGACCAAAGTCATTGACTACGGTCAATTAAATGATAATCAAATCAAATCCATTACGTCAATCAAAACATTTTATATTTTCAGAATATTTTCCATAAAAAATATGTTAAAATACTTTAACTTGAAGGGATTGTCCAATATGAATTCATTGACTAGCCGTCAAAAAAAGGCATTAGAAACACGGGAAAAATTACTCAAAGCATCTTTAGATTTATTTAATAAACATGGATTCGAGCATGTATCTGTTGAGCAAATTACTAAAGCCTGTAATGTATCAAAAGGAACATTTTACACACATTTCCCATCCAAGTACGACGTTATTTTAGAAAAATTTAAAGAGCTAGATAGTTTTTATGGCTCTGTGGAAAAAAATATTGATCGTACATTGCCTGCAAGTGAAAAAATTTTATTGCTGTATCAAGAACAAATGAAGTATTTAACAAATGTTGTTGGAAAAGATTTGTTACGAACTGTGTATACTGCTGCGATGACAAATCAAGTGGAACAAGATCATTATTTAATAAATCCACAAAGAATGATTTTCCAAATTATGAACAGTTATATCGAAGAAGGTATTCAACTTGGGGAGTTTCGTCACGATATAGAGGTTAATCAAATTCAAGCAATTATTCAACGTTGTATGCGTGCAAATGTTTATGATTGGTTAATCCACAATGAAGATTTCAATTTAGCTGCAGAAATGGCGCAATTTACAGCTATTGTGTTAGATGGATTGAAAGTAGAAAATAAATAGCTCATTTTAGACAGGTTTGCTCAGGTGGAAACAGCATGCGCTCGGGTGTAGTCCTTTTCCAATCCGGTTGTATCTCCGTTCGTTCGGGTTGACGGGAGAACTGCTCGGGTAAAGCATTATTTGATCGAGTTGACCAGAGATGTGATTAGGTGAAGTCCTTTTTTGATCGGCTTGCCCGGAGATGTGATTAGGTGAAGTCCTTTTTTGATCGGCTTGCCCGGAGATGTGATCAGGTGAAGTCCTTTTTTGATCGGCTAGCCCGGAAAAGTGATCAGGTTTAGCCCTTTTTTGATCGCCTTGACCGGAGATGTGATTAGGTATATTCCTTTTTTGATCGGCTTGGCCGGAGATGTAATCAGGTATATTCCTTTTTGATCGGCTTGCCCGGAAAAGTGATCAGGTATAGCCCTTTTTTGATCGCCTTGACCGGAGATGTGATCAGGTATATTCCTTTTTTGATCGGCTAGACCAGAGATGTGATCAGGTATATTCCTTTTTTGATCGGCTTGCCCGGAAAAGTGATCAGGTATAGCCCTTTTTTGATCGGCTTGCCCGGAGATGTGATCAGGTATATTCCTTTTTGATCGGCTTGCCCAGAGATGTGATCAGGTGAAGTCCTTTTTTGATCGGCTTGCCCGGAGATGTGATCAGGTTATGCCTTTTTTTGATCGGTTGTACCTGCATTTCCCTTAGATACCCCTCTTCCCAAAACTCTAAAAAAGTAGCACTTCATCCAATTCACGATGAAGTGCTACTTGACTTGTTTTCATTAGCCGACAAAATATTTATTAACAATGGTTTCTACAGGTAATGGCTTGTTATATAAAAAGCCTTGGCCTTTTTGGCAACAATGACGTTTTAGGAAATCAACCTGTGATGGTTCCTCGATCCCTTCAGCAATGACCTCTAATCCCAAGTTATGGGACATTGAAATAATGGCCTTAATAATTGCCTCATTTTTATCATCTTTCGTAATATCAGCTATAAATGATTGATCAATTTTTATGATGTCTATCGGATAACGCTTTAAATAGCTTAAAGATGAATAGCCTGTTCCAAAATCATCAACCGAAACATAAACACCTAGTTGCTTCAATTCAGTTAAAATTGAAAATGTTTCATGAACATTAGTCATGGAGCTTTCGGTAATTTCCACCTCTAATAATTCAGGTGGCACATTATACTTTTTCAAGGCAGTTTTAATTTTCCGAGCAAAGTTTTCTTTTCTAAATTGTTTTGGTGAAATATTGATGGCAATTCGTACTGGTCGATAACCCTTCATTTGCCACTCTTTTTGATAGCGACATACCTCGTCAATAATCCAATCACCGATTTCAATTATTAAGCCTGATGCCTCCGCAATAGGTATAAATTGTGCAGGAGACACATAGCCAAATTTTCGATTATTCCATCGTAATAAGGCCTCAAAGCTATTGGTGCTGTTATTCGTTAAATCCATTTGTGGTTGTAAATGAATACTTAGCTCATTAAATTCGATAGCACGACGTAAATGGGCCTCCATTAGCGCTTCATTTGGAAAAATAGTTGTCATATCTTCACGATAGTAACGGTAGTGTGAACGCCCATGTTCTTTTACAGAAAACAATGCTTTATCTGCTTTACGTACAAGCGTTTCTAAATCCATGCCATCTGCTGGACTGAGTGAGATACCAATCGACACGCTAATAAAATATTCCTGCCCATCAATCATGAATGGCTGTTTTAATGCGTCTAAAATAGCATTAGCCGTATGTTCAATTTTGTTGATGGTTGCATCTTTTAGAACAAAAATAAATTCATCACTATTATAACGATAAAGAGAGCATTTGGAGTAACAGAGCTCACGAAGTCTATGACTAAACATTCGCATAAGTTCATCACCCTTACTTTCACCAAGGGATTCATTAAACTTTTTAAAGCGATCAATATCCACTAAAATAATAGCTGCTTGCTTATTACGCTTTTTATCATTTAAATGTTGAAGCCAATGCTCCTTAAAAGCCTTGCGATTCCAAATACCCGTTAATTCATCCATTAATGCTAGGTAATAAAAGGCCTCATGATCATTCATAAATGAAGTGGCATCTTTCACAAATAAATGTACACCTATAATTTCACCATTAAAGTACGTTGGATGCGTTCTTAAATAAAATGGTTCTTTACTTAGCAATTGACCTTTAAACATGCATTTGGGCATACCAAATGCTGAGCCCTCAATAGTTTTTGCGAATAATAATTTAAATTCGTTGATATACTTACTCTCTAATAATGAAAAAATATTTTGACCTATCAAGCTTTGATGTTCTTTTGACAATAGAGAAGTGGCAACAACGTTTTGGTGAATAATGCGACCTTGTAAATCAGTTGTTAATACCGGACTTACGTGCTGTTCTACAAATTGCAAATACGGTTCTACCTCATTTTGTTTCTCCCGTAGAATAACTGCTATAACTGATTTTTCTAAGGGCAGTACACGAACAACAAATGTTTTTACTGTGTGCTCCGTACTTTCCTTTAGACTTTGGTCTATATTGAATTCTTGTTGTAATATATTTGATAATTGCAGCCAGCATTGCTCCTTAAAAAATTGTTCTGCGTTGATGGCTTTCACATCTTGTAGCTTAATAAATGACGGTAGCTTTTCGTTAAAATGAACGACTTCAAACGCTTTTGTATCAACTTTTCTCAAACATACGATTGCATCAAATGGGTTGAGTTGTATGAATTGATGATAGTCTGCAAATTGCGCTACACTCTCTTTATATTTTTTCATTATATCCCTCACTAAGTAGCGTGTTTGCTTTATTCTTCGTCTAGCGTAGGTTTTAGTGCATCCTTTAGGAAAATTTCCTGACTATTAATTGGGTCTTCACCACGGTCAAACTCTTTGTAATGATATTTTCCATTGGAGTCTTGAATACGAGCTTTTGCTGTATCCTCAAGTTGTGTATTCATGATGTTAATAATACGAGCTTTTGCTTCGCTTGCATATACAGGGAATAAAATTTCCACACGTTTAATCATATTACGAGTCATCATATCTGCAGAAGATAAGTAGACTTTATTTTCTCCATTATGATGGAACCAATAAATACGAGAATGCTCAAGGAAACGACCAACAATACTCGTTACTGTTATGTTTTCACTAATTCCAGGGATACCTGGTCTAATGCAACAAATACCCCGAATGATCAGCTCTACTTTCACACCTGCAATAGACGCCTCATATAGCTTCATCATTAAGTCTTTGTCCGTTAGTGAATTCATTTTAGCTCGAATAAAACCATTCCCATGCTTCTTATGACAAGCAATTTCCTCATCCATTAATCGGATAAACTCATCTCGAATATCAAATGGCGCCACAACTAAATGATTAAAAGTTGGCTTTTCTGTATAACCGCTTAAATAGTTAAAGAAGTTAGTAGCATCAATGCCAAATTCCTTATCTGTCGTTATTATACCCATGTCTGTATAAATTTTTGCAGTTGCATCATTATAATTTCCTGTTCCAAGATGTACAAAACGCTCAATCTTTCCATTTCGACGACTTACAACAAGCGTTATTTTCGAGTGTGTTTTTAAGTTATTCATACCGTAAATGACCAGGCAGCCAGCTTGCTCAAGTTGCTTTGCCCAAAGCACATTATTTTCTTCATCAAAACGTGCTTTCAATTCAACTAACACTGTTACCTGCTTACCATTTTCTGCTGCAAACTTTAACGCTTGTATAATAGGTGAATTACCACTTACACGATATAACGTTTGTTTGATTGCTAAAACATTTGGATTGACCGCCGCTTCTGAGATAAAATCTACAATTGGCACAAACGACTCATATGGGTGATGGAAAAATATATCTTGTTGCAGAGCTTTTTCAAAAATATTTTCATCCGATTGCAAATCTAATGGTGGCTGTGGAATAAAGCTTTCATATTCTAAATGTTCTCGACCAACAGATATGCCTTTTACAAACGAGAACATAAAAGTTAAATCTAGTGGTCCATCTATATGAAAAACATCTGTTTCTTCAATTTCAAATTCATCAAGTAAGTATGTAAGAACTTCCTCGCTCATCTCGCCCTCACGAACTTCTAGACGACTCCCTACACCCCATTTACGTTTTTTCAACTCTTTTTCGATTTCTACAAGTAAATCTCGTGCACCTTCCTCATGAATCGTTAAATCAGCATTACGTGTCAAACGGAAAGCCTGTGCTGATTTGACACTGTAACCATAAAAGAGCTTTTCGATATGCGCTACAATCACGTCTTCTAATAAGACAATAACTGTCTCTCCATCTGCTGATGGTACTTTAATATAACGATCTAAGACAGATGGAACTTGTACGATTGCTACCTTTTCACGATTTTCTAAGTCGGCTTCATCTTGCTCTAATAAAACAAGTAAATTCAAAGTTTTACCAAGCAAAGTTGGGAAGGGACGATACGCATCTACAGCTACAGGTGTTAAAACAGGGAAGATAGTTTCTGCAAACATTTCATTGACGAATGCTTTCTGTGTATTATTTAAGTCTTTCATGTCTGCAATATGTACATTATGTTGTGGTAATAAATCATATATTAAATGTCTATAAACTTCAGTTTGTCGGCGCACTAATGCCTGAGTTCGCTCTGCAATTTTTGCTAATTGTTCTTTTGGTGTTAAGCCTGACTTATTTTCAGGCTTATGGAAACCTGCACGCACCTGATCCTGTAGACCCGCAACACGCACCATAAAAAATTCATCTAAATTCGAGCTAAATATCGCCAAAAATTTCAATCGTTCTAGCAGAGGATTGTTGACATCCTCTGCTTCCTCTAATACTCGTTCGTTGAAGGCTAACCAGCTTAATTCACGATTATTATAGTATTGTGGCTTAGCGATTTCCTCTAGTAAACGACCTTGTGCTTCTGTTAAATTCCCTTCACTTAACTGATTATTCGTAACTTCAGTTGTCATAATTGCTCAACCCTTCTTCAATAAAGTTTATTTTTATAGGTATTTTCAGTGCGCGTTCTAGATGCTTTTTATGTCGATTTGCTTGATATTTTTCAGCGGTCGCATTGTGTTTCACATAGATGTTAAGCTGAACATAATCCTCTTTTGTTTGCATCTTAATGGTACGTACAATCTTTCTTTTAGATACATTTAACGCATAGACAAATTTTAAAAGTGCGCCAAAGTCTCGTATTTTACGATACTCCTCACGACTTATCCATTCTGTAAAAGGAGCTGCGAATAGCTGATAATAATCTTTATTTTTATACGAGGCTAACAGTGCTAATTTCACACGCTCCTTATGGTTTAGCCCATCGATAGATTGGTTCGCAATTAAATAAAAGGTATGCTGGCTCGCCGAACTTAACTCAATATACTCCCCTATATTAAAAACCTTCGCCGCTTTCGCCAATAATTGCAAATCTTTTGGATTATGTTGTAAACAACCGACGCGACAGCATTCACTGTACAATTGATCCGTTAAACGCGTCAAATAGTCCACTTCTATTTCAGTTCGACCATACTGACGAGCCAATCTTTTAGCGTTTCCCTCAAACACATTGTACTTATCAAACGCACGTTTATCTGTTTGCAAAATACGCTGTATAATGAGTCCTTCTCGCAAACCCTTTTTTGTTATTTGGAACAACTTACTGCCAACAACCTCCACTAACACATTGAAAACCTCTAGTGCAGGAGCGATGATGTCTGCACGATCTGTCGAAAGCCCATCTAACTGTTTCAATTCATTAAAACTTAAACTACCTAAAAACACACTGAGCTCCACTAAATTTTCCTTAGTCATTTCGTAGCCATGTACACTTGCTATCGGATATGCATGTTTTTGTTGATGAATTTGGGCAATATTTCGAGCACTACCACCAATGGCGATAATCGGTAAACCAATATCCTGAATCCACGGAAGTGATTTGAACTGTTCTTTAACAAATGCAATGAGTTCCTTTTTTTCACTACCATTCATAATCTCGCCCTTTACAAAACGTTGCTTTAAAGAAACTGTTCCAAAAGGGAAACTATAAGATTTCTGTAGTTCTTTATTTTCAAAAAGCGTTATTTCTGTACTACCACCACCAATATCGATAGTTACAGCGGACTTCGTGCCTATTGAATGCGCTACAGCAACAAAACCATAATATGCCTCTTCTTCTTCTGATAAAAGCTCTATTTGAATGCCTGTCTGTTCTTTCATTAAGGTAATAATTTTTGCTCTATTTGTTGCCTGACGGATTGCAGCTGTTGCAGCAGCTTTAACATCAGTC
This sequence comes from Lysinibacillus sp. NPDC096212, assembly GCF_044763105.1. NCBI lineage: Bacteria > Bacillati > Bacillota > Bacilli > Caryophanales > Bacillaceae > Lysinibacillus > Lysinibacillus sp. NPDC096212. Next base: position 82,407 of record NZ_JBIWFQ010000020.1, read on the forward strand.
ACTTCAAAATCATCGAGCATTTCTTTAAAAGTCAATAATGTTTCTGTTAATACTTGTATACCTTCTTCAGACATTTCACCAGAGGGCTGTAAATATGTACGTAAACGTGCAACCGTTTTAATATTTCCAATCTCACGAAGTCCCTCTTCTTTATCGTATTGATACAATACTAATCGAACAGTGTTGGAGCCAATATCGATGATAGCAGTTTTTAATTCATTCAAATGATCACTTCCTTAACGCATACATTCATACTATTTACTGATCGTTTAGCCTCCTCGGTTTGTAGATACAAACCTGCGGGCTCTTAGCTTGCCCGTGTCAGGATACTCACGTCAAAGTTGTATAGATCCCCCGACAAATCAGTCCTTATTATTTTGTTCCTAGCCTCATTTATCTATACAAAAGAGCCGGAGCCTAAAAGGCATCCGACTCTCTTAAAATTATTAATATACTTTCAGGATACCCATTATTAATATTGTGAAGTACCTTTATCTCTATTGTTAAACCCTGATAAAACTTAATTTTATAAGATAAGTTGATCTATTCGTAAAATAAGCTCCGCAATTTCAGGCTTACTAATTTGATCCTCTGCACCTACTTGGTCACCTTTATGACGAAGATCATCTGTAATTAAGCTTGAGAAAATAATAACAGGAAGCTTTTGGAGGTCTGGATGCTCTTTTATTTTACGTGTTAAATGATGCCCATCCATTTGTGGCATTTCAATGTCTGTCACAACTAATTGAATATGCTCGGCTACTTCGTTACCACCTTTGACGATAGATTCGAGGTATTCATAAGCATCACGGCCGTTTTCAAAGAATTCAACATTCGCATAACCCGCCTCATTCATAGTATCGAATAAGAGCTTACGTAGTAATGGCGAATCTTCAGCAATTAAAATTCGTTTTTCAGAGCGTTCACGTTTACCGAGCTTTTTAACGGATTCTACACTAATACCAGAATCCGGATTTATATCCACCATAATTCTTTCGAAATCAAGTAATAAAATCATCTGTTCATTTTGCTTAATAACACCAATTACTTGTGATGTTCCTCCTTGATACATATCAGAAGGTTTCTCGATTTGATTCCATGAAATACGGTGGATCTGCGTTACATTATCTACATGGAATACTACGCGCTGTTTATTAAACTCAGCTACAATATATTTTTGCTGAGGACTACGCTCTGCATTTTGAATACCTAATACTCGGAGCATATCAACTACTGGTAAAACCTCACCTCGTAATTGAATGATCCCTTCTACATGCGGGTGCGCGTGTGGAATAAATGTTACTGGAATCGGTTGAATAATTTCCTTTACTTTAATAACGTTAATACCAAATTTATTGTTCGCTACTTCAAATTCAACAATCTCTAGCTCATTTGTGCCACTTTCTAACAATATACCTTTATGTTCCAAAGCAACCCCGCTCCTTTCTCCTCAACTTCAATTTAATTCTATTTATAATTCAATTGTATCATAGGCAATACATTTCTCCTACTTGCTTTTACCAATTTTATCATGAACTTGGGTTGTCATCATAACATTGGGTTGATTTCCATTCCGATAGGGCGCTTACCTGGGCGTGCATACGTTTTTTCAAATGTCATCTCCAACTTTTGAGCCATTAATTTTTAAATGTATCAATAGGCCAATTATCGTCATCACAATTAATGTCGATAATGCAACACGGCTTGCTAGCGTTCCGTAATCTTTCATCCATAATGTGACCGTTCCGTAGACTGCCGGCCCAATAATGGAGGATACTTTACCTGAGAATGCAAATAAGCCAAAAAACTGACCCCGTTTTTCTTCTGGAGACAATTCAATAATATATGTTCTAGATGTTACCCACATGGATCCTAGTGATACGCCAAACATACTACCTGCAAGCCAGAACATCCATTGCTCTGTCGCAAAGACAGCAAATGTTAAAGCAACAATCATTAATAGCGCCACCACGGTAATCGCACGTTTGGCTCCAATTGCTTTTGTAATATAACCAAATGCAAAAGAGCCAATAATAGTTGAAACCGTAGACACTAAATAAAGCACGATAAATTGACCCGACGTAAAGCCGACAATCGTTGTTGCATATACAGCCATCATTGCAATGGTTGTTGCAATGGCATCATTTAAAAAGAAATAAGCAATCATAAAGGTGAAAATAGTTTTATATTGCTTCATGTCTTTAAAAGTCTGAACAATTTCCTTATAGCCATCTAGAAATTTAATAGGCTTGCGCTGAGACCTTGGAATCGGTGTATCTTTATTAATAAAAAATAATGGCAAAGAAAATAACAAATATAAAATTGCAGTTGGAATAAATGCCCGATGGAATCCACTATTTCCTACATACAAATAAACAAGTAGTCCAAGAATTGTACCAAGATATCCAATCGCTACCCCATAGCCAGAAATAAGGGGCATTTCTTCTTTTGTTCCTAAATCACCCATCATTGAATCATAGAACACTAGACTTGAATTAAAGAAAAATTTTGCGATGATAAAGCTGACTACAACTAAAAATAAACTAAGCGGCACACCTGAATAATTCGCTGACGTCTGTAGATTTGCAAAAACACCCATCATAAAGGTGAAAAAGATAGAGATAGATGCAAACCACACTATAAATCTCTTTTTATAGCCTGTATTATCAATCCATACACCAAAAAGTGGCGAAAAAACGACGAGGAAAAAGCTTGCAATGGCATTCGCATAAGAAATAAACGTGCTTGCCACCTGCTGCATTACCTCATTCGTCCCTAAAACTTCATCCATATAAAACGGGAAAAATATAGTATTAATATTTGAAGAAAATATTGTATTCGCAAAATCATAAAATGCCCACGATAAAATTGGCAGTGATAAATAAAGAGCTAACTGACTCCGATGCTGTGCGTCTATTACTGAATTCCGCTTCATAAAACCCTCCTTTCCATTCTCTATTATATGATCAATTATGCCTCGGCATAATTGCGTCCGGAATCGGCTTTGTGCTTAGGCCTGCGTGATGCAGGTCAGTTAGCCGTTATCGCATGGATGCGATGATTTTAGGCTAACATCCTAAATTGAACTCCTTTCCGATTCCGTGACATCCGCCGGGGGCTTTAACTTCTTTCAGCGGATGTTTGGACACCCAATGAAAAGTAACTTAAAACTGCATTCATCTCACCACCCATAGAGGTGGGGGACTTCTGCTGAAAGAAGTTAAATAAATTCCCTCATGTAATAAAAAATACCTCTTATCTAAAGAAAATTAACACTATTTACAATATACAATTATTTTCACTTGACTAACACTCTAAAATAAACGAATCTTAGCCTTATCTGCGGAATACTAAAAATTACATATTCATAATAAAAAAGGCTGTTTTCAATATAGATTGTAGCTATTAATACATAAAGACCAAGTTAATTCTACACATTTTGTAGATTAACTTGGTCTTTGGTAAATCCTTCTTTAACTAAACCACCCCGTTAGCCATCCATGGAGCGCAAAAATCAGCACTTCACCACAGAAAATGAAAGATGATTAAGTTCCTTCATGGGAGTTTATGTATAATATTTCTAAAACTTTCCGACATACTGATTCTCTTTATTCCTTACCACAATCATAACAACGTTTGTCTTTGTCATTGTCTCCGTACATACGGAGTTCCTTTTCTAATCCACAAACGCTGCAAAAGTCAAAATGTATTTGCGGAAGTATGCCTTCTTCGGCTAATGGAACCCACTCTTTTTCATATAAACTCTTTGTCATACCATAATCGGTAAAAACAAGTTTACCATCATTGTTTAAACCGTAATTACTACTGTCTTTTAAATCAAAGCAGTCGAAGTTTTTATCTAATATTTCTAAAACCTCATCAAATAAATTAGGGATCAAGCATCGGTGTTCTTCAACCTTTACCTCATACGATTGATTATTCTTTAGTTCTAAAGGTTTGTAATATTTTTGTACAGATATGAATTCATCAACATAGTATGTCTGAACGAGTAAGGGGGCAAGACCTTTATCAGCCATTGAAGTGTAAATTTCTAATTCATTTTTTGATTGTTTATAACCGATTGGATGTAAATGCACTTTTATTACATAATCCAAAACTCTATATACTTTTCTTGTAGAACCTATGCCAACAAAATTTTCATCTTTACAATACTGATTCCAATTTTGAATTATTTGTTTAAGCATTGTTTCCCCTCCTTACACAACTAAAAACTTAACTGTATATAAATTCAACACTTTGTTAATTTTTCCTTCTTAAAGATTAGTTGAAGAACAACGAAGACAGCCTAAAAAAGATATCCAAGCCCCCTCGCTTGGATATCCTTTTTACTATTCTTCTATATTCACCCACATAGAAGACCATTTTTCAATTGCTTTTAGGACCGGCGCAAGTGCATGTCCTTTTTCTGTTAGCTCGTATTCAATCACTACTGGTGTCGATGGAATAACAGTGCGTTTCACAATGTTCTCTATCTCTAATTCTTTTAATCTCTCCGTTAACACGCGACTGCTAATACCCATTTGTTTTTTAATTGTTGAGTATCGTTGAGGACCTTCTAATAACTGATAAATAAGCAGAGTGTTCCAGCTATGATTTAATATTTTTAGCGCTTTCTCAAATCGTGGGCAAATTTTTTTTTGATCCAATTTCCCTGCCTCCTAAGTACTTCGTTCTTATATAACAGTATATCATTTTTCCGAAAATCATTTTTAAAAATAAAATTAAGTTACTTGACAAAAGTTGTTTTTAAAAATAAACTAAGTTACGAAATGTAAGCACAAAAAAAAAAAAAAAAGGAGTTTATTAAACTATGCAAAATATCGGTTCAACTATTTTACGTGTGGTGCTTGGCTTTATTTTTGCCGCCCACGGATTCCAAAAATTTCAAGGTGGTATCGGCTTCACAGCTGATTATTTTGATGCCATAGGTATTCCAGGCTTTATGGCTTATATTGTTGCCATTATAGAACTAGTCGGTGGTGTTGCAATTATTCTAGGTTTAGGCACAAGACTTTTTGGCGCTTTATTGACAGTGACTATGATTGTTGCCATTTTCACGGCGAAGCTTAGTATTGGCTTTATCGGCGAAAACGGCTTAGCTGGATATGAATTTGATTTAGCTTTAGCTGCAATTGCTTTATACTTTGCACTTGCAGGAGCATCTAGTTTTTCTTTAGACGCAAAACTTTTTCATAAAGAGTAATGTTTCGTAGTTTGCTATTTTCTGTGTGTTAGTAAGCTGCAGCTTCTTTATCAAAGACAAAAACCCGAAGTACCCATCCTTTCATAAGATGATACTTCGGGTTTTCTAAAATCAGAATTCTTCGCTCTCTATAGTCAGTATTTTATTGATAAGCTTTTAAAAGAGCCTGTGTACCGTTTTCACCATAGCCTGCTTCCACTAGCTTGTCATACATATCATAAGCAAGTGCTAGACCTGGTAATGTAATCCCCATTTTTTTAGATTCGTCTAAAGCAATTTTCATATCCTTTACAAAATGCTTGATATAAAAACCTGGTGCGTAATCTTCTTTGATCATACGGGGTGCTAAATTACTTAACGACCAGGAGCCTGCTGCACCCGACGAAATAGATTGCAATACTGTTGGTAAATCAAGTCCAGCCTTTAAACCGTAAGCAAGTGACTCACACACACCAATCATTCCAGAAGCAATAACGATCTGATTACACATTTTAGCATGCTGTCCTGCACCAGCTTCACCTTGATAAACAATATTTTCACCAAAATGTTTCATGACTGATAAAACTTTATTAAATGTATCTTGGCTACCACCAACCATAATTGATAATGTCCCATTTTGAGCACCAATATCTCCTCCAGAAACAGGCGCATCTAGTGCTTCTACCCCAAGCTTTTGGGCATGCTCAAAAATTTTCTTTGCCAATGTTGGCTCTGAAGTGGTCATATCAATAACGATATTGCCGGATTCAGCTGTTTGCAATAAACCGTTATCTCCAAAATAAACTTCCTCTACATCTGCTGGGTATCCAACCATTGTAAAGGCAATATCCTTATTTTTAAATGCTTCTGCCGGAGTACTTGCCCAAGCTGCACCTAGCGCCAAAAGCGGCTCCGCTTTCTCCTTTGTACGTGTGTAAACTGTCACCTCATGACCATTTTTTAATAAATGCTTGATAATACTTGCCCCCATAACACCACTGCCGATAAATGCAATACTCTCTTTTCCCATATGTACATACTCCTTTGTTTATCCAGGCTATCGATTCTACATAACCAATCATTAGCACTTATTTTTATCTTTCAGTGTAGTTGAATAAGTGCGATAATTCAAACTCCTTTTATTAAGTTGTACTATATACCTTATGTGCTGGACACTCGCTGAAAGAAGTTAAATCAAAATAAAAAAGAGAGCAAGTGATGGGGTATCACTGCTCTAAAGGGGGAAATGAGAATGTTGCTGTGTTCAAAATAAGTATTCCCCAACTAATGCTTTTTAAACATATTATTTAAAAAGTTTATACTCTGAAGGAACATTCTTTCAATCTTCTTGATCTTCTTCTTCTTCAAATGCTGTCTGTCTATAATAAGTATTCATTAACTGATCTAATCTGCGACTCAGTTGAATGGTTTTTGCATTTTGTAATCCGTTCTCTACACCTGAGCGAATCATCATTTCACGAGTTTGCTCCATTTGTTTCAAGAGTAGATTGACCATTCATACAACCCTCCACACACAAATAATCATACCATTATTATACATTTATATTTCATTTCTTACAGCATTAACTTACGACAATGTTCGACAAATTAGCTTCTTGCAACTTCTTGATAAGTATAGATTACTCGTCCATTTTGTTTGGCCTCACCCCTAAAATGTTTAAATAAAGGATGTTTTACAAGTACTTCTCGAAACTCATAAAATTGTTCCTTTTCTATCTCTATACTTTTTAATTCCCCGTTTTGTAATTGTTTAAGCATATTTTCGTATTTTTCCATTTTTCTTTTCCTCACTTCTTAGTATTTTGTTTAATAAATTATGAATTATTTAAAAAGGGCTTTACGTTTTCCATTTTTTCATGCAAACTGTATATTATTAGTCGATGAAGGAGCTGACTGTCTGTGAAAATAGCTGAAGTTGGAAATATTATCGAGTTTAAAGATGGCTTACAGGGTATAGTAGAAAAAGTAAATGAAAATTCGGTGATCGTTGATTTAACATACATGGAAAATTTCGATTCCCTTGAAATTGAAGAAAAAACGGTCGTCAACCATAAACGTTACAAAATTTTATATACAAACGAGGCTTAATAGTCTGAATAGTCCCTATTTGTCTTTATAGATGATAAGGGGCTTTTTTTTTGATAATATTAAAAGCATGGAGGTCGAATAATGCTTACAAATTCGAAACAAACAATAATATTGCTCCTTTCTTTATTATTCGTTTATGGCATGCTTGCATATACCTTTGCTAACCAAGCTGTATTTTGGTACCTATATGCTTTTACTTTACTTGTATGTATTGCCATTGCCATTTTGGCTGGTAAAATTGAAGATCAATTACCTACGTGGAAATTTTTACTTTTCGGTATTGGGTACGGTACAATAACATACGGTATTATACGCTTTGGCTATTGGCTTGCACCATACATTAATGATTCATTAGTACAGTCAGTACAAAAATTTTTAGCAAACTATGGACCACAAAATATTTGGCACTATATTTTACTCGTATTCATTGTTGCAATCGGTGAAGAGATTTTTTGGCGTGGCTATGTTCAACAACAGCTGAAACGCTTTATGCGTCCTATTTTTGCTGTTATTGTAACTGCGATTTTATGCGCCATCTCTATTGCATTAAGCGGTTTTATGCTTGGTATGATCGCCGCATTTGTAACCGGCCTTATTTGGGGCTTGTTATATGAATGGCGTAAAAGTATGCCACTTGTTATTGTAACCCATGTAGTTTTTGTACTACTATTATTTTTAGTGTTACCTTTAACATGATAACATTAAAATTTGGAAACATTTTATCTTTACCAGCGTTTAATTAAGAAAGGGAGGGCTTTTCATGCAAAAAAAATTATTTTCTGTACCTGCATTATTACTAACAGCTGTTTTAGTCGTAGGATGTAATACTTCCGAAACAAAGGATTCTGATGCTCAAAAAAATGAGCCATCAAATACACCGACTGAACAGCAACAACCATCATCTAAGGATACAACTGTAGATGAATCGCAAGAAACGCCTACATCAAATGAAACAAATAAAGACAATACAGATAATAAAGACAATACAACTAAAAAAGAACAAGAAGTTAAATATGTACAAAAAGGTGTAGACAAGACTGAAAAAGCAACGGAATCTAAAAGTGTTGATCAAGACTATAAAGTGCACCAACTACCTGGATTTACACTTACACAAGAAGAACCAGGTAAAGACATGTTAGTTTCTAATGACAATGCTGAAGTATTTATGCGTATCGAATCTATTGATGCATCACAAACAAGCTACGAAGATGCAAAAACATCTATGCAAGATTATATGAATGCTGTTGGTGAACCATCATCTTTATCTTCTGAAGATTTAGCTGCATTTAAAGATGTTAAAAACATTGAGGGTTATGTTGTACATTTTGAAGCAGAGAAAGAAAAAGTAATCGGCGTTGTTTTTGAAAAAGACGGTTTAATTACAAAACTAACAATTCACGATAACGACGAATTAGATTTAACAGATGCTATGCTTAAAATGGCAGCAACTATTTCTAAAAAATAATTATTCAAATAAGACTGTAGACAAACTTGTTTGCTCTATAGTCTTTTTTATGTTGACGGTGTTAAGGTTTCAAGAAGCTGAACAGGTTCCAAATATCAATTTTCTACTTTAACAGTTCCTTTATTTTAAATAGGGTTTATAGCATAATGTGAGGCTGATTTTCGTTCCGGCTAGGTGATGTCAGATGGGCGGCTAGGAGCGATCATGGGGGCTTTAACACAGGTCAGGATACTTAGCCTTCGATTGCGCTCGCTCCTTCCTTATCTTTGACGTTAAGGATTTAAGAGGGGGTTGTTGGAGTACTTTAACTTCTTCCACAATAACACGTTGCGTTCCATAAAAAAAGTTGCCTCAAACTCATTGAGACAACTCTTTTTAATAAGATAAGTCTTTAATAGACAGGCCTAATTTTTTTAATAAAGTGATCGCTTGACCTTTTTCTTCAACAGATAATACACTCATCAATTCATGTAAATGCTGTTCATGTTTTGGAAATAGTTCTCCCATAAATGCTTCACCTTTGTCCGTAATTTCTGCATAGGTAACACGGCGATCTGATGGACATGAGACACGCAATAAATACCCTCTTTTTTCAAGTTTGTCAATGACATACGTAATAGACCCACTAGCTAGCAAAATTTTATTGCCAATTTGCTGTAATGGCTGTCTTCCTTTATGATAAAGAAGCTCTAATACAGCAAATTCAGTAGGGTTTAATCCATTCTCTTGAAAAAATTGATGGGTCGTCTCATTAATCGCTTTATGTGCACGTGATAATACTATATATAATTTTAAAGATTGCTTTATCTCTTCTGACGTCATATCCTTTTCCTCTCAATTCGCGTTTTATACATGCCATTATAGCGATATTAGAAAAGCATTGTCAAAAGCAATATTTGATTTTAAGCCTTTTACGGTGGTTTAAGTTACCATTTTGACTCTTCTTATGTTACTAAATAAGCAGAATCTTTCGTGGAAACATCCATTGTATCCATCTGATTAAATGTGTAAATCGGGAATTGTAAGTGGAAGCATGTCCCCTTCTGTAATTCACTATTCACACCTATTACACCTTCATGCTCTTCAATCACCTTTTTCACGAAAGCAAGGCCTAGTCCTGTCCCTGTTGATTTCGTCGTGTAAAAAGGTTGGAATAAGTTTTGAAGGGTAGCACTGTCCATACCGGTACCTTCGTCTTTAATCAGTAATTCTACAATCGCACAGTCAATAGCATTCATTTCTACTGTGATCGTTCCACCATTATTCATGGATTCCATCGCATTTTTAATAAGATTCATGAATACTTGCTTTAAGCGATTCTCATTGCCACCAATGTATACTTGTGTAGAAGGAGAAATGTATTGAATCATAATATTTTTCATAAGCGCATCTGGAAGCATAAACTCAATCACTTGCTTCACAATGTGATCTAGCTCTAATAATTCCACTTTCATACTTGTTGGCTTGGACAATACTAAAAGCTCGGATAAAATTTGTTCCATCCGTTGGAGCTCACTATCGATGACAGATAAATACATGCGTGACTCTTCATCAGCATTTAACTTTAACAATTCGGTAAAGCCCTTTAAAGAAGTTAATGGATTACGAATTTCATGGGCGATACTTGCGGCCATTTGACCGACAACATTTAAAGCTTGTTGATGTTCAACTTTATGTTGAAGTTGTTTCTTTTCTGTTTCATCATTAATGACTGTGACAATAATATTGTTATATTCATCAAAGATACTTGAAATTTCATAATAGCAAGGGCTAGTAACTATAGTTTCATCAATTACATGAATACTCGCATGCTTTTCACCCATCAGTTTAGAAAGGTATGTTGTAATTTGACCCTTCTTCAATGTAAATGTATCGAATATGTGCTGATGTGCCCTATGAAGAAGCAGCGATTTTTCTATTCTTAAAAACATTTCAGCATACTTATTTAGCCCAAGAATTATCCCGCTAGCGTCACTTATAATAACAGCGTACGGTAAGTGATCATAAGCATTGAAAGATTGTGATCTCTCCTGCTCTTGGCTAACATATAATTCATGAGCTATGTCATTATTTAACGTTGAAATTTGCGCAACAATTTCTTCAGTGCTTGGATCATAAAAACATTTAAAGGACATCATTTCAAACTCATTACCAGCTGTTTGAATATTGAAGATTTCTTCTGATCTTAACTCGCTTTCTAATTGTTTAACGAACTTCGCCCAATTTAAATTAGATGGCTCGTCCATAGTTAAATAGCCAAAATACGTTGAATTGAGGTTAAAAAGTTTAACAGCAGCCTCATTCACGTTCAAAATTTTTCCTACTTTATTAAGAATAAGTGTTGGTGACGAAGTACTTGTCATAAGATTTTCAAAACATTGATTAATATCATTTTGCTTCAACTTTCTCACCGAACCTTTCAATAGAGTAAATAACCCCTTATTCGAATTTTGAGCCTTTACTATACTTTATGACTGTACGATTCTATTATTACAAAATTTAGTAAATTTAAGTATTTAAAATTATTTCACGAACTGTTCACAAAATAAATAGGTAAAAAGGATTATATTGTATGACAGCTACTTGACTGTTACAATTAGAAATTGAAAGGAAGATTATTGCATGAATACTATTTTAACTACTTTAAACGCAAAGTATATTCACACAAATTTAGCATTGCGTTATTTAAAAGGTGCAGCTTTACCAGAATTTAATCCAATTATTGCAGAATATACAATTAAAGATCCTGCTTTTAATATTGTATCAGATTTGTTCCAAAAAAAACCTGATATTGTAGGATTTAGTTGCTATATTTGGAATATTGAAGAAACCATTCACGTCATCAAGATGTTAAAAACTGTCTGTCCAAATGTTAAAATTTTGCTCGGTGGACCTGAAGTTTCTTATGATGCCCACCATTGGTTACGTAAAATTGAAGAGGTTGATTTCATTATTATGGGTGAAGGAGAAACATCCTTTAAACAATTACTACGCTATTTTCATGGAGAAATTGCATTGGACGATGTTCCAGGGATTTGCTACTTAGAGGATGGTAAAGTACGCATACACGCACAAGCACCAAAAATAGATTTACGTGAATTACCAAGTCCATTTCGTTTTGAAGAGGATCTCCCTCATTTAAGCAAACGAATTCAATATATTGAAACAAGTAGAGGCTGTCCATTTAGCTGTCAATTTTGTTTATCTTCTATTGAAGTAGGTGTTCGTTATTTCAACCGAGAAAAAATAAAAGAAGATATTCGATTCTTGATGGACAATGGTGCACGTACTATTAAATTTGTCGACCGCACATTTAATATAAGCCGCAGCTATGCCATGGAAATGTTCCAATTTTTAATCGACGAACATAAGCCAGGGGTCGTATTCCAATTTGAAATTACTGCAGATATTATGCGTCCTGAAGTGATCCAGTTTTTAAATGATAACGCACCAAAAGGTCTGTTCCGTTTTGAAATTGGTGTTCAGTCAACGAATGATTTAACAAATACTCTTGTGAAGCGCCGTCAAAACTTTGAAAAACTAACGCGTACAGTGACGATGGTCAAAGAAGGTGGAAAGATTGATCAGCATTTAGATTTAATCGCTGGTTTACCAGAGGAGGATTATGCAAGCTTCCGTCAAACCTTTAATGATGTTTTCGCAATGCGACCAGAAGAATTACAGCTTGGATTCCTAAAACTTCTGCGTGGTACAGGCCTTCGTCTAGAGGCTGAAAAATTCGGCTATACGTATGTGGACCAATCTCCTTACGAAATTTTCTCAAACAATGTCTTAACGTTTGATGATATAGTACGCATTAAACATGCAGAGGATGTACTTGAGAAATATTGGAACGATCACCGTATGGATCATACGATTGAATACTTAGTAACTGAAGTGTTTGAAACACCATTTGATTTCTTCCAAAACTTCGGTACTTATTGGGAAACAAAAGGTTGGTCTCGTATCGGTCATCAGCTCGAAGATTTATTCCGTCGTTTATTAATGTTTTTAGAAACTGTAGAGGGTGCTAATTTAACTATCATTAAAAGCCTAATGCAACTAGATTATTTAATGGCACAGCAGTTCCAGCCACGTAAATTATGGTGGAAGGAGCGCCCTACAGTGGAGCAACAGAAAGCACTTTATGCTGCCTTACGTGAAAACCCTGCAATTGCAGGTGAGGAATTCGCCAGCTTCAATCTATCTGAAAAAGAGTTGTTTAAACATACGCTCATTATTCCGCACCATGTAGATTACCAAAATTTCTCAAATGGCAAAATTGTACAAAAAAACAGCTATTTATTAACTTACTTCCGTCACGGTCAAGCACCATACTTTGCAACAATCCACTCTATATAATAAGAAACGCTAGTCCTTTAATAAAATTTAGGACTAGCGTTTTTTTCATCCATCATTAACTTTTTCAGTAACCTAAAATGAAACCAAACAATTACTTTTTTATTTATGCAAATTGTCAATAATAACCATATTCATTGCTATCAACAGATATTCTAAGTGGCATTACAATTATCCTAAAAAAGTTTAGTACGAAATTCTCAACCAGTTACCACCTTATTATTGTAAAAATTACCTATCGAATAATCGTAATAACCGGGAAAAACAATTTAAATTTTTTTGACAATTATGTGGCGACATCCTTTTTTTAGTCAATTAAACAATCTTAGACCCCTTTTATGCATAGATTTTCTACTCAGGTAATCTCTAAATTTCTCAGTTTTCATATAAATAAGCTTTAGGGTTAATCGGAAAAATAAAAAAGAGCTAAATTAGCTCTTTTTTAATCTCCTAGTAATTTACCCAATAATTACACGCTCTTTAGGATAGTGATAATTAGATTTTTTGCCTCTACCTCCACCCCCTAAAGTGTAAAGGAAGGAAATTAAACCGACACGACCAATAAACATTAAAATCATAATGATAATTTTGCCAACTACCGATAGGTCGGAGGTGATTCCTAAAGACATCCCACACGTTCCGAACGCTGATGTAATTTCAAAGATTATTTGAATCAGTGATGCGTGTGGTTCAGTAATGAGCAAAATAATAGTCGCAACTAATACCATAAAGAATGCCAATAAAATAACAACAAACGAGCGGAATACATCAATTAAATGTATTTCACGTCCGAATACTTGAATATCCTCTCTTCCTCGTGAAAAGGTAATTAGGAATAGAATGGCCATTGCAAACGTTGTTGTACGTATCCCACCACCAACTGAACTTGGTGAGGCACCAATAAACATTAAAAAGCTCATAAAAATATCTGTTGCTTCACTAAAGGTTGTTACATCATACGTCGTAAGTCCAGCTGATCGTGTTGAAACAGAATGGAACATTGCCGAAAATAGTGCCTCATGCCAAGACATTCCCTTAAAGGAATGGAACGATTCAAGCAATAAAATAACGACAGCCCCTACCGCAAATAAAATTGCATATGTGGAGGTAGTTATTTTTGTAAATAAACTAAAACGGAAATTTGTATGGCGATTTAATAAAAAGGTTTTCACTTCAATTAATACTGGGAAGCCTATCGCACCAAGCACAATTAACACCATCGTTATCAATTGAACAAAGTAATCGTTATGAAACGGAAGCAAACTCATGCCTGTAATATCAAAGCCACCATTTGTAGTAGCTGAAATTGAGGCAAAGACACCATGAAGCAAGGCTTCTTCGAAAGTGTCAAAATAATTTGTAAAGTGCAAAGTTAAAATTAACGCACCCATCAATTCAATACCAATTAAGATTTTCAATATTTCCCGAATTAATTGAACAACCCCTGACAAATTGTATTGATTATGATCGATCATAATCAATTGACGCTCACGCATACCAATTTTTTTCCCAACTAGTAACCACACAAAAGTACCAAGTGACATAATGCCAATTGCGCCAAGCTGTAAAATGACAAGTACCATCGCAATCCCGAATGTTGTGTAGCTTTCAGATATATTGAATGTTGTTAAACCTGTTACACTAACTGCACTTACTGCAGTAAACAAGCTATCTAATAATGAAACATTAACTCCTTCTTGATGAACGCCTGGTAGCCGTAGTAACAGGAAGGAAATAGCTATAGCTATAAAATAATAAGAGACAAGTACCTGAAAAGGTGTTACAAGTCTATTTTTTGATCTTTTCCAGGGCACTTTGACAACCCCTTCCTCATATGATGCCAAACTCGATAGATATTAGTATAGAAAAAATACATCAAAAAAGAAAGAGGAATAGATACGACTATTCCTCTCATCAAATATGCCTCTGTTGAAATAAGTTAATTATTGATCTTGATGTTTATGACGAACTCCTACTAAATAACCTACTAGTGCGATGGCCACTAATACAATCCAGAAAGTTAACTCCCACACAGTAGAATGCGGAAATTCTGCAGGTAATATGCCCACCTTCTCATGTGACAAAGTCAACACAACAAGCTTCACGCCTACCCAACCTACAATTAAAAACGCAGCGGTCTCAAGTGAGGGGTAGTCATTTAATATTTTCACAAACCATTGTGCCGCAAATCGCATCATTATAACCCCAATAAAGCCTCCAAGTAACATGACAATAAATTGTCCACCATTGATGCCACCTATATCAAAGTTCCCTAACTGCGGTAAAGTTACAGCAATGGCAACTGCAGCAAGCATTGAATCAATAGCAAATGCAATATCCGCTGCCTCTACCTTAAGCACTGTCATCCAAAAACCAGCGCCCTTTTTCCCCGCTTCATCGTTAGATTCTTCGTTTGAATCCCCTTTATGACGCAAATCATATATATTTTTGGCAGACATGAATAGTAAATAAGCTGCTCCCAACGCTTGGATTTGCCAATAATTAACTAATACTGTAATGACAAAAAGTGCTGAGAATCGGAAAATTAATGCGCCGAATAATCCATAAAATAATGCCTTTTTTTGTTGTTCTTGTGGCAGGTGCTTCACCATCACAGCCATCACAACTGCATTATCTGCTGCTAATAACCCTTCTAATACTACAAGTACAATCAGTACCCAGCCGTATTGTAATAAAATTGATTCCATTCATGTGCCTCCTCTAAAGCTCTGTTTACCCAAAATAGTCATTATTATACGAATACAAAAGAAAAGACCTCTGCCTCTAAAAAGGCAAAGGTCTCGCTAAGCAAATAAATACTAATCGTTCAATACCGCTAGTATAGAGTTATTCGCTTATCACACCCGATGGTAAAAAACCACGTCATGACGAATGTGAATCCAGATACTTCGCTCGTACCTGTTAGCTACTCCCCTTTGACAAAACGTCGAAGGTTTTTTTCTTCTGAAAACTTATTATAGCACTATCATATATGAGTGGCAAAATTATCTACCCCACTTTAAACAATAACTCTATGTCTACCGCAAGATCAATTATGCCTCGGCATAATTGCGTCCGGAAACGGCTTTGTGCTTAGGCCTGCGTGAGGGTCGACACGATGTCGGTCATTTCGGTAATGCCACAGGACGTGGCGTTTTTACCGATGCAGGTCAGTTAGCCGTTATCGCATGGATACGATGATTTTAGGCTAACATCCTTTATGAACTCCTTTCCGATTCCGTGACATCCGCCGGAGGCTTCAACTTGTTTGTTAGCTAGATGGGACTGAATGTAAACATCGATTTTTATCACCGTACCACTAATTGAAGCTTCACTTTATTTGAATTTGATAGCGTTTATCTTCTTTATGCGCTAAATAAAAATCAATCATTCTAGGCATAGTCTGTATAAAATCGGGACATGCAATACTACCCTTTTTCAAAATAGTAACTGCTTCGGATGTATCGAATTTAGCATTCCAAGCTAAGTAGTCTAGAGTTTCTTGCTCAACGCCTAGATATTTTCGAATAAGTGGTATTTGTAAAGATGTTCTTGCTAGTATTAACGGTAATCGCCCTTTAGGATAATGATTAGTTAATAATTTTACCATCGTACGATACACTTCCTGCACAGGATGAGGATTTGGGTCCGTTAGATGCAAAGTTTTCCCTTCAGCACATTTTTCATCAACGAGATAAGTCGAAGCGTTTATAATATAATCCACTGGTACCACATTTATTGTTGATGTTGATTGACCAATATACGGGATAAAAGGGAGGTATTTTAATTTATCTACCATATTTAAAAAGAAATAAGGCCCATCGAATTTAATCGTTTCTCCTGTTTCAGAATGTCCACGTACTATGCCAGGTCGAATAATTGTCAGTGGTATTTCTGATTTCAAATCTTCTACTCGATGCTCAGCTTCATATTTTGTTTCCTCATAATAATTCTTAAATGTAGGCGGGCGAATTAGTTCACTTTCACGTAAAATACCTTTACGTGTTCCTGCTACATACGCTGTACTAAAATACATATAGCGTCTTAAGTTCGGAAGTGTGCGAACAAAATCATTGACCATCGTCGTACCATGCACATTTACTTTCCATGCAATATCGCGTGGTACCGCTAAATCATAAAGTGCAGCTAGATGCCAGAGCACCTCAATTTGAGGTACAATTTCCTGTACGGCTTGGTTTTCTAGACCGAGATTCGGTAATGTAATATCACCCTCTACAATATGAATAGAACAATTAGGAAACTCTGCAAGTATATTTTCTCTTTCTACATTGGCCTTTACTAATTCCCCCGCTAAAACAATTGCGATTACTTCCTGTGATTGTTTTTTTCGAAATAACTCTCGTATTAATTGACTTGAAATAAAACCCGGAAAACCTGTAAAAAAATGAACCCCCATCTCTCATCCCCCCTGAGCTTACCGTTTCCTAGTTTCTTTATCCATTAGGCTATAAATAATCGGTACAATATATAATGTCAATAAAGTTGATGTCACAAGTCCTCCGATTACTACAATCCCCATCGGTTGATTCATTTCTGTTCCTTCACCAATACCAAGAGCAAGTGGTAGCAATCCTAAGATTGTTGTTAGTGCAGTCATTAAAATGGGGCGAAGTCGATCTTGTGTAGCCAGTAAAATCGCATCATACGTCGCCATTCCCCTAGCTTTTTGTTGATTAATGTAATCGACAAGTACAATCCCGTTATTCACGACAATTCCAACTAGTACTAAGATGCCTATAACAGATGTCACACCAACTAGCGTGTTCGTAGCAAACATTGCAATGGCAACGCCAATAATCATTAATGGTACTGTAAACATGATAACGAATGGGTATTTGAATGATTCAAATTGAGCTGCCATTACGATATATACAAGGACTATTGCTAATGCCACGGCTAAAAGCATATCATTAATCGCACTATCGTAAAGCTCACGATCTCCACTAAAGACAACTTGAGTTTCAGTTGGTAAATCCGCTTTTTCTAATACTTTGTCCACTTTTGCTGAGATGCCCCCGAGCGATTCCTTCGTTTCATACTCGACAAAAAATGCAACCGCAGCCGCCTGATCAGAGCGTCTTATCGATACTGGTCCTTCCTGTACAGAAACTGTCGCAATGTCCTCTAGCTTTACAAACAAACCTGCAGGTGAACGAAGCTGCATCGATTTTAATGACTCGATACTATCATTAAACACTTGTCCAAAGCCTGTATAAACAGGCAATACAGCACCATCCTCTGCCATAATTTGCGTAGTTAGCTGCCCCTTCGTCATTTGATTGACCGTTTGAGCAATTTGCGCAGGTACAAATCCGTAGTCTTTCGCCTTTTCTCGGTCTACTTCGACTTGAATTTCTTTTACAGTAATATCTAAATCCGTAGATACTTTTGTGATGGCTTTTACCTTTAATAGCTCCTGCTGTACTTTATCAACAGAGCTTTGAAGTCTTTGCTCATCAGAGTCTGTTAACCTAAACGTTAATGTATTTGGTGACGATCCTGTTGTTGTTGAGACATTAAAGTTGATTTCAACTTGCTTACCTAGCTCTTTATGCAAATCTCGCTCAATTTCTTCTACAAATTCAAAAATCGAACGATCCCTATCTGCTAGAGGGACAAGCTTTACATATAGTTCTGCTTGGTTTGCACTTGTTTGTCCCCGTGCTTGTGCCTGTTGCGTACCACCGATTAAGCTAACATATACGTCAACATCTTTCTCCTGTTTTAAGCGTTCTTCTATTTTCGCTACAACTTTTTCTGTTTCTGATACTGCTACCCCTTTTTCAAGGTTTACGCTAATGGATGCAAATCCTTCGTCAGTTGGCGGTAAAAACTCTGTGCCCATTTTCATAAGCCCAAACAATGCAAGTCCAAAACAGACAACTGCTGAGATTAGTACAAGCATACGGTGACGCAATACCCAAATAATTGATGTTTTGTAGCGCTTATAAAAGGATGACTCATTACGTTTTTCATAAATATTCGTTGATTTCATTTTTAAAAGACGACTTGCAAGCATTGGGACAACTGTTAACGCAACGACTAACGAAGCAATTAAGCTAAAGGAAATAGTTAATGCAAATTCTGTGAAAATTTGTCCTATCAACCCTTCAATAAACATTACAGGAATGAATACTGCAATAGTTGTGAGAGTAGAAGCAGTAATCGCAAGTGCCACTTCCTTTGTCCCTTCTTTAGCTGCTGTTATCGGATCCTTGCCAAGTCCTAAATGTCGTTCAATGTTTTCAATAACAACGATAGCATTGTCAACCAACATACCGATGCCAAGTGCTAACGCCCCTAATGTCATAATATTGAGCGAGAAATTGGCAAAAAACATTAAAACAAATGTAACAATCACTGAATATGGTATCGCAATGCCAATGATAATAGGGCTTTTCACACTACGTAGAAAGACGAATAATACGAACATTGCGAATAATCCACCTAGAAGTAAAGAGGATCCGATATTACCAATCGCTAAATTCACGTAGTTCCCTTGGTCCACTAGCACGTCTGCAACGATTCCTTGATATTGCTTCTTTGTTAATAATTCATTTAAAGCTTCTTTAAAAGCTTTTGATACCTCTGCCGTATTAGCACCCGATTCCTGTAATACAGACATTAATACCGCAGGATGCTCATTTGCTCGTGTAGTAGTTACGGATTTTTGCTCCACACGTTCAACAGCCGCTACTTCTCCTACTGTTAATGCTTTACCATCTAGTGGATTTACTGAAATGATTAAATCAGCAATGCTTTCTGGCGAATTTATAGTGCTTAAAATACGTGTCGTTAACATCTTCCCGTCTGCTGTTAACACCGGTTCACCCGGAAGAGAAACATTGTTCGATTGAATAATTTGAATAATATCTGCTTGGGTTAATCCTTTTTCAACTAGCTTCGATTCATCCAAAGTTATTTGAACTTCTTCTACTAGCTTACCGGAAATGTTGACACTTGCGACACCTGCTGTTCGACGAAGTTCTTTTTCCAAAGCTTCCGCCAGTAAACGCACATCTACATTGTCATTTTCCGTCCGTAGTGAAAGTTGAATTATAGGAAATTGTGATGGATCAAATTTTAAAAAGTTAGGTTTCTCAGCATCACTCGGTAAAGGGGTCATATCGATGCGTTGTAAAATATCGAGCTGAGCATCATCAATATTGGTTGACCAATCAAACTCGAGAATAATTAAATTGGATCCTTCTTGAGAGGTAGACTGTAGTTTTTTTATCCCTGGTAAGGTGGCGAGTGTTGTTTCTAACGGCTTCGTTATTTTCTCATTAATCTCTGTTGGACTTGCACCAGGATAATTGGTAACAACGATGCCTATTGGTGGACGTAATTCTGGAATAAGCGTAATAGGTATTTTTAATAATGAAACGCCACCTAATATAATGACTAACAACATCGTAACAATTGTAAAAACAGGCCTTTTAATAGAAAAATTACTAATGTTCATTATTACAAGCTCCTTTTAATCTCTTCCTTTCTATAATACCCGAAAAGCAGATGAATTTAGAAACTTCCCCATTTTTTATAGGTTTAAAATATAACTCACCGCCAAAATTAGGAGATGCAATTTGTTAAAGCATATGCCATATGTAAGTTGATTGGAGTGGAGACTGGGCGACTCCTTGGGGATTAGCGTCACAGATGAGACCCTGGAGCGAGCAAAGCGAGTGAAGCGGCTCATCGGACGCCCCCAGGAAAGCGCCCAGTCGGAACGGAAATCAACCCACGTTATGCTGATGAGGCTTATATTTCCTAATAATGTATATATTCTACATATAGCTCCAATTTTCCTTGTAAAAAAACACGATTCGCAACATGTCGATTCGTGTTTTTTCATGTAATTAAGGTGTCTTATAAAAAAGTATGCCCCTTTGGCAAAACGAAGCAGTGGCAATAACAGATAATACAATTGGCTTAACTGTTATAAGTCCATTCTGATGAGTAACCACTGCGTTCACTTTTGCATTGCATAAATTTTATAAAAGTTCTACGCTATTGCTGATTGTAGTGGAAGGCTACTCGACTCCCGTGGGAAAGCGAGACAGGCGAGACCCTGAGGCCAACACGATGTTGGTCACGAAGGCGTTGTCACAGGACGTGACGCACTTAGCCTTCGTTCCTTTAGCGGAGGAAGCGGCTCGACGCTCGCCCACAGGAAGCTCTACTCTGTGCGAAAGCGAAGCGTCAGCAACAAATGTTTTATCTGTGCGAAAGCGAAGCGTCAGCAACAAATGTTTTATCTGTGCGAAAGCGAAGCGTCAGCAACAAAGCGAGTAGCCTGGAACGGAAATCATCCCGACAATTTTGTTTAAATTATAAAAGGCTATACAGTTTAATGTTTTCGTTTTTATCAGCAAACCAACGCATAGCAAATTCATTTTCAAATAAGAAAACAAAATTATCAAAACGGTCTTTTACAAGCATTGAACGACCTGAAGACATTGATTCTTTAACATCCTCTTCGTTTTCAATCCATCTTGCAATTTTCGAACCAATTGGCTCCATTCTCACTTCAACATTATATTCATTTTTCATACGATGCTCAAAAACTTCAAATTGTAATTGACCAACTGCTCCAAGAATAACTTCTTCTGTATGCAACGTTTTATAATATTGAATAGCGCCTTCTTGCACTAATTGTAAAATCCCTTTATGGAATTGCTTAGATTTCATAACATTTTTCGCAGTAACACGAACAAATAACTCCGGAGTGAACTGTGGCAGTTTTTCAAATTGGAATGTCTTTTTACCACCTACAACTGTGTCACCAATCTGATAAGTGCCTGTGTCATATAAACCGATAATATCACCAGCAACTGCCTCATCAACTGTTTCACGGTCGTCAGCAAGGAATTGTGTAGATTGTGTCACTTTGAATGATTTACCTGTACGAGATAAAGTCATGTTCATGCCTCGTTCAAATTTACCTGATACGATACGCACAAAGGCAATACGGTCTCGGTGTGCAGGGTTCATATTCGCTTGAATTTTGAAAATGAAGCCTGAAAACTCCTCATGCTCAACAGGATCAATAAATAGTTCATTCTCAGTAATGCGAGGCTGTGGTGTCGGTGCAAATTGTAAATATGTTTCAAGGAATGTTTGTACACCGAAATTTGTTAGAGCAGAACCAAAGAACACAGGTGTTAATTCACCACGACGAATTTTTTCTTCAGAATACTCATTACCCGCTTCGTCAAGCAACATGATGTCATCCATTGCTTGTGAATAATAAGAAGTCACCTTCATAGGATGCTCGATTGCAAGTTCCCCATTATCATCAATTGGTAAGAAACGTTCTTCTTCCTCAGTACGGAATTGCTCGATACGTTTATTATAACGATCATAAATACCTAGAAACTCTTTACCCATACCAATTGGCCAGTTCATTGGGTAAGCGTTAATGCCAAGTACTTCCTCAAGCTCTTCAATCAGCTCAAGTGGCTCTTTCCCTTGACGGTCTAATTTATTGATAAAAGTAAAAATCGGAATACCACGCATTTTACAAACTTTGAATAGCTTTAAAGTTTGTGCTTCAATACCTTTAGCAGCATCTACGACCATGACAGCACTATCCACCGCCATTAATGTACGATACGTATCCTCCGAGAAATCTTGGTGACCTGGAGTATCTAAAATATTGACACGTGAGCCGTTATAATCGAATTGCATAACTGAAGAAGTTACAGAAATCCCACGTTGTTTTTCAATTTCCATCCAGTCAGATGTTGCAAACTTACCTGTTTTCTTTCCTTTTACTGTACCGGCATCACGAATCGCACCACCAAATAGTAAAAGCTTTTCTGTAATCGTCGTTTTCCCAGCATCAGGGTGACTGATAATGGCAAAAGTTCGACGTGATAATATATCTTTTTCTAAATTTGAATTCATCTCGTCATTCTCCTTTTTTCATACTTAATAATAATAAAAGAATACTTGCCTTTCTTACAACCTTTTTACATGAATTCCCCAAAAAAGAGGTCTATAGAGGAGGAGACTTCTGTAAGGTGTAAAAACTCAAAAAGAAAACCCCTTAGTACTAACTAAAGGGGTTCTCTAAGTAAGGTGAACTTATCGCATTATTACATGCATTGCGTTCACAAAATCAAGTCCGCTCTAACTTCTTTATTGGAGTTCATATATTATACAAATTTTAAGTGGCCAGCTTCTATTGCAATATCTGCATCACTATGCGGATATTTAGTATTCTCAATAATTTGATAATCTTCATGGCCTTTACCAGCAAAAATAATCATATCCCCTGGTTCAGCAACCTCAATCGCATGACGCACCGCATCAGCACGGTCTCCTATACATGCATAATTTTCATGAAGCATCCCTTTGGCAAGATCACCTGTAATACTATCATAGTCCTCATAGCGTGGGTCATCTGTCGTTAAAATAACGTAATCAGCGGCTGATGCCTTTTCTGCCATCGCTGGACGTTTCGATTTATCACGATTGCCCCCTGTGCCAACTAGGAAAATAAGCTTGCCTGTTTTATACGGTTGGGCTGAAGAAATCGCCTTTTCAATTGCATCAGGTGTATGTGCATAATCAACAAAAATCTGCACAGGTAAATCTGAACAAACTTTCTCCATGCGGCCCTTCACTGGTGGTAATTGCTCAATTTGCTCAATGATTGTTTCCATTGAATAACCACGACCATAAAAAGCAACCATAGCTGCAAGCACATTATATATATTAAATTCCCCGAGCAAATGCATTTTTACATGGTATATTCCCTCTGGCATTTCAACGTCAAAAGATGTCATGAAATCATGATACTCACAGTTAATAGCTCGGAAATCAGCTGTTTCATTTTTTAAACCATATGTCCATACTGGAAATGGTGTCATCGCTGCATAGCGCTCTGACCAAGCATCATCAGCATTTAACACTACAAATTTATTCTTTTCTAAGTCTTGTCCAAGTTGAGAGAACATTAAGCCCTTCGCATGGCCATATTCCTCCATCGTACCATGGAAATCAAGATGATCATGTGTAAGATTTGTAAAAATAGCTACATCATATTCTACGCCAGCTAGACGTCCAAGTGCTAAACCGTGTGAAGATACCTCCATAGTCATTAATCGGCAGCCTTCCATTTTTGCACGGAATATCATTTGTTGAGTCGATAATGCATCGCTCGTAGTATTTGCAGATTCATATAAAATGCCATTTAGATTAAAGCCGATTGTTCCTGATAGTGCAGACTTCTCGCCCATTCCATGCATTATATTTTGAATAATACCCGTTACTGATGTTTTGCCATTTGTCCCTGTTACGCCAATCATTGCCATATCTTTCGACGGATAGTCAAAAAACTTTGCAGCTAACAGGCCAACTGCACGATCCGTATCTTTCACGATGACCTGTGCAATATTTTCTCCTAAAGGTAATTTTCGTTCTGTTACAACAATTGTTGCGCCACCTTCGACAGCTTTCTGTGCATAGTCATGACCATCTACTGTAAAACCTTTTATACAAACAAACATACTATTTGGTTGCACACTTCGCGAATCAATTACAATATCACTTACTTGGTCTGGTAGCACTCCAATTATTTTTTTCAAAGGTAATGCATTCAACAATTCCTCTGCATACATTTCATAGTCCTCCAATCAATCTCTACATTCATTTCATCATTTGTTGTCTATTCGACAAAAAATGACAAGATGAATACCCCCACATTCTAATGAATTTATTTTACTACTTATTCGCCCATAAATAAAATGCCTGTAAGAACGTTTTTTAAATGAAAACGCTATCATTTTAATATATCTTTAATATTTCACCGATATTTACCTAACATATCAAAAAACGGCATTTATCGACAACCGAAATGCGGAATATACGAGCTGATCAATTATGCTTCGGCAAAATTGTTGCTGTCGCTTCGCTTTCGCACAGTAAACATTTGTTGCTGTCGCACAGATAAATTGCCATAGGTTGTGGCGTTCTTAGACTGAGTTGCTCTATTTCAGTGGGTGACCAACATTCGCTGAAAGAAGTTAAAAAAGGAGGTGTCAGTTTAGTGTCCGACACCGCCTTTTACTATTTCATGATAGTTCGCACAAGCTTAACTTTTTGTTTATATGGGGGAAAGAGAACATTCGTCTCTAACTTCGATGATTTTTTTAAGATAGATTTTGAATGAGTAAAGTTTTCAAAGCTTGCCTTCCCGTGATATGCTTTTACCCCTGATGGTCCGACACCGCCAAATGGCAAATGTAAATTTCCTACATGTGTAATCGTATCATTAATACATCCGCCACCAAATGGTAATTCCTCTAAAAAGTACTGGGTAGCCTTTTCATGCTCTGAGAAAAAATAAGCCGCTAAAGGTTTTGGTAACTGACGAATCTGGTGAATGGCCAGCGGTAGATCATCATACATCATCACGGGTAAAATCGGACCAAATAGTTCATCCTGCATCGAAGGACTTGACCATTTCACATATCCAATAATTGTAGGCTCAATATACAAATCATCACGATCTGTTCTACCGCCAAATGTAATTGCATCGCGTTCTTCCATGATAATTTGCTGTAAGCGATCAAATTGTCTTAGATTCACAATACGGCCGTAGTCAGGGCTTTTTAATGCATTTTTACCATAGAAGGAACGAATCGTTGCTTTCAATATCTTCATAAATCGCTCATAGACATCTTTATGGACAAGGACATAATCTGGTGCCACACAGGTTTGACCAGTATTTGTAAATTTACCCCAAGCGATTCTTTTCGCTGCTACTTCTAAATTGGCTGTTTGATCAACAATTGCGGGACTTTTCCCACCAAGTTCTAGGGCAATTGGTGTTAAGCGTTCCGCCGCTGCCTTTGCAACAACCTTTCCGACTGCCACACTCCCTGTAAAAAATATATAGTCAAAGGATGCATGAATAAGTGCCGTCACTTCTTCTTTTTCTCCCTCTACAACCCGAACATAAGAAGGGTTAAACGTTTCTTCAATTATTTTTTTAACGATTCCTGCAGTATGCACAGATGTTTCTGATGGTTTTACTATAGCCGTATTACCACCAACAATTGCTCCAATTAATGGCTCCATTACTAGCTGGAATGGATAATTGAATGGACCAATGATTAATGTTACTCCATATGGCTCTCTTACAATAAAGCTTTTTCCCATCTGGTATTGTATCGGTGTTTTTACAGCTTCAGGTTTCATCCATTCTTCAATATGCTTGACCATATAAGAAATACTATCTAAAACAATGCCGACTTCTGTTGCATATGCCTCAAACTCACTCTTACGTAAATCTAAATATAGAGCATTCAAAATTTCTTTTTCATATTTTAAAATCGTTTTCTTCAGATTTATTAATTGCTCTTTTCGAAATTTTGTACTCTTCGTCGCTCGTGAAAAATAAAATTGACGCTGTTCTGTAATCATATTTTCTACATCTTGTGTCGTAAAATTCATAATAAAAGCACCCCTTTTTTTAAAATGGCATACATAGTTTTTTCATTTCGAAACAAACTATCTTTGTCTATA
This sequence comes from Lysinibacillus sp. NPDC096212, assembly GCF_044763105.1. Classification (NCBI taxonomy): domain Bacteria; kingdom Bacillati; phylum Bacillota; class Bacilli; order Caryophanales; family Bacillaceae; genus Lysinibacillus; species Lysinibacillus sp. NPDC096212. The sequence goes on from NZ_JBIWFQ010000020.1 coordinate 109,100, forward strand.
CGATACAACATTAATAACCAAAATTCCTCTTTCTTGAATGGATGGAATGTGTAGATGATTTATGATTTCGAGTAATTTACAACTACATATCGGAAAATTGAAATGGGGGCGTAGATGAATGACAACAACAACAGGAACTTGGTGGGAGTCTATTTTTTCTGGACCATTAGCACACGGTATTTGTGAAGAAAAAATATTGCTATTGCAAGATGAGGCTTTCTTATATCTCTCTACAACACCGGATGAGAAAAAAGAAGAACCTGAAGTTAATTAAAAAATAGCGCGTTATAGGAGGTCATTTCCTATAATGCGCTATTTTTTGAACTTCACGGCTCAGCCCCAAAGATTGGGATGACATTATTAAAACTCATCTGACGCCCCAGGAAGCTTTGCTCTGTGCGAAAGCGTAGCGTCAGCAACAAATGTTTTATCTGTGCGAAAGCGTAGCGTCAGCAACAACAAAGCGCCTAGTCGGAACGGAAATCAACCACACGTTATATTACTGAGCTTCTTCATGCTTAAATGGATACAATTTGCTGAAATTGTTTTAATTCTACCTCAAGACGGTTAATAGCTCCTTCCTCGATAGCAAAGCTTCCATCTTCTAATCGAATAATTTGTTTATCAACAATATAAACAGAATGTGCAATAGTTGTAGCTCCTAATACAGCTAAAACTGGTTTTAATGCATATTCTAATGCAAGTAAATGTCCAATAGAGCCACCTACAGCAATTGGTAAAATGGTCTTTCCAAGCAATGCTTTTTGCGGCAGCAAATCTAAATAAGTTTTCAATATTCCTGTATATGAAGCTTTATAAATTGGCGTCAAAAGTACGATAATATCTGCCTCTTCAACTTGTTTATTTTCTGAAACGATGGCCTCACTTGCAAAATTAGCCTTAATTAAGTCCTCAGCTGGCAATTCATGTACATAATTTGTGTGTACCGCTATTCCCTGTGCTTTTAAGTAATTTTCCACCTTTTCATGAATCGCCGTTACCCGTGAATTTCTCGAATTCGTGCCATTAATAATAACTGCTTTTGTCATATTAGCCACTCCTTATTAACAAAGTTAAATGTCCTTACACCAAATGCAATGTCTTTTCATATTGACGTAATGTAGCGCCTAAGTAATTAGCAACAGCCAACATGCCATATTTCCCTACGGCTTTTTCGGCTTCTGCATTGTAGTTCGTGTTAGTATTCACGTCATATGTGAAAATATTACCTTCTTGATCGTTAATCGACTCAATCCCTGCGACACTTACCTTATTTTGCGCTAAAAATTCTTCATAACGCTCAATAAGCTCCTCTGAAAAACTGTCTATAATTTGAAATTTTGATTTATTAGTTGCCGTTTCACCTACTGGACAAAATTTATCCTCTATTTGACAGCTATCAGCAGGACAGAGTTCAAAGCCCTCAGATGTATCAACTCGAACAGCATATAAAAATTTGCCACCTACGAATTCACATCGCGTTATATAAGAAGCAGGTGATTTTATAAATTGCTGAACAAGCGTAATACCATCTATAGGTGACTCAAAAGTATCACTATTTGCATATGCTTCTAGTGCTTCAACTGAATGAAATAGTTGTACGCCAAGCCCCTTCCCCGCTCGATTATGCTTCGTAATAAACGGTGTTGTACCAATTGTTCTTGCTGCTTCTATTAGCTGCGATTTGCCAACTGTCGCTATCGTTTTAGGTGTTTGAATGCCTACAGCTTCAAGTGCAAAATATTGATTGACCTTACTTACTTCTAATCGTAAGGCTCGACTTCCATTAATAACAGGACGACCATGATACTCTAGCCATGCGAGCACTGCCTCCGTTAGTTCAGGTGCAAATACATGCCCCCGCGTATGTGATGAAGCACTCATACGACTATAAAAAATTCCTTGTGGTGGCTCTTTTGATAGGTCAATCAATCCCTCTGCCAAATGCCAAACCTCATATGGCAGGTTTTGTTCCTCTAAACGCTTTGTTAAATGAATTGTCCATTCATCATTTTCATGAAGAATATAAATTTTTGCAGTCATGTAGTCGCTCCTTACTGTATAATGGCTGATTTTCTTTTCACTAAAGGCATAACCTCTCTTGCAAAACGTTCCATTTCCTCTAGATGTGGGGAGAATTGAAGAAGTAAAAGATTTACGCCAACCGCTTCATAAGCTAAAATGCGCTCTGCCACTTGTCGAGGTGTACCAACTAAATTTGGTCGTAGCCCTCTGTTTGAAACTGAATAATCCTGTAGTGTAATTTGTTGTTCTAGCTTTGATTTACTTGTGAAGTCATTAAAGCCTGCATACCCTGCTGTATCCTGTACATTGGTAATTCGCGCTAGTTCGGCAAGTGCTTCTTCTTCTGAATCACGCACAATGACATATGCAGCCATCCCAAAAGTTTCGAACGGGCCTTTTCCAATTGCTTCTCGACGTGCAAGCATTTCCTTTATTTTGGCCCCGACTTCCTCTACTGTTCCTCCATGCATCACGTAAGCGTCACATGACTTTGCAATTGCCTCTTTACCGCGCTCACTTTCCCCACCTGCGTATAGTGTTGGATATGGTTTTCGGACTGGCTTGGGCGATAAATATGCATTTTCTATTTCGTAATATTTCCCATGATAGCTGAACGTTTCTTCTGTCCATAAACCTTTTAAAATATCAATGAATTCCTCTGTGCGATCATAACGCTCTCTATGCTCTGTAAAATAACCACCATATTGCTTTGCTTCTTCTTCCCACCAAGCTGAAACTACATTTAATGTAAAACGGCCATTAGCGATATGATCAATATTTGCAGCTACTTTTGCCATCACAGCTGGATTATGATAACCAGGCCGAACTGCAGCCAATATTTCAATCTTTTCAGTAACTGCTGCTAAAGCTGCTGCAGTAGACCACGCCTCAAGTGCGTCAGCATCAATACCTTTAATATCATTTAAATATAGCTCGGCAATAAGCGTCACATCAAAGCCAAGTTTTTCTCCTGTTTGAATAACCTGTTTTACATATTCAAATGTTGCAGGCATATTTTCATTTTCTACATTACGTAACCATCCTCCAAAAATCGGTAGCCAAAACCCTAATTTCATATTCCATCCTCCTCAAGTCCAATAGAAATTCACAACATAAAGATAAAAAAAGGCTTCTATGTTTACGGTCGGAGGAAATCCGTTACGTAAAATAGAAGCCTCTAGATGTCTAGTCAACTCATTTTTAAATACCAAGTATTCTTATAAACTTAATTTAACATAATAGCATACAAAGTCAATAGGTTTTTTATTTAATGGGTGTCAGAGGTAAATATTGGTGTTTGAAGCCCATGTGAATACTTATTATAATCAGTTAAGTATTCGAGAGGGTGTCAAAGTGAATATGGCAAATTACCACATACATTTATGGGTTAAACGCCATGTTGAACCTTCATCCTCTGTTAGTGGGTCGCTGAATCAATGAAATGAGAGAAACTCGCTTCTCCTCATTGTAAGGTTCTTTCAATAAGGAGAGATGTTATTGCATGAGTAAATTAATGCTGTTTGTATGCTCATTAGTTTTATTATTTTTTGCTGGAAACGCTTTTTATGTTGCTTTTAAAAAATACGAAGAAGATGACGATTTTTCTGGAGAGCTTGAAACATTCTTTTTAATTGATTTGGTATTAGCTGTTGTATTATTAATTTCCGAAAAATTCGCTCCCCAAAAGTATCATATTGTTATTTTTAAAACTCTCTCCCTTTTATTTGGACTAATAATATTAGGCTTAACAGTAATGTTATGGGGACTTTTCTCTTAATAAAGTAATTCAAACAAAAAAACTACATTCCATTAACGAGAAGGATAGCCTTCCGCTGAAGAATGTAGTTTTTGCGATCATTAATGGTGAATGGCTTTGTCAAAAATAGCTTTTGCAGCATCCCCAATATGCTCTGATACTGTAGGATGTGGGAAAATCATATTTGCAAGAGTGTGGGCAGTGCCGCCAGCGTTTTTAGTAGCTAAAATAACATTTAACATTTCTGTTGCCCCATCAGCAACAACACAAGCTCCTAAAATACGTCCTTCCTTTTCCGTCGCAATAAGCTTTATAAAGCCCACTGTATTTCCTTCCATTAATGCCTTAGGGTTTGTATGTAAAGGGATTTGAGTCACCGTATAAGGTTCGTTAACCTGCTCTTCTAGTAAACCAAAAGTTGCAATTTCAGGATGTGTATAAACACAACGAGGAATCGATGTTTGATCAATTAGTGCCGGTTTATTTCCCAAAATATGCTCCACAACATGAATTCCCTCTGCACTCGCTGAATGAGCTAGCTGGTACCCCCCAACTAAGTCACCTATAGCATAAATGTGTGACTGGCTTGTTTCAAAATGCTCATTGACAGCTATCAATCGATCATCGAACATTAGACCAAGTTGCTGGGCTATTTCTGTATTCGGGCGTCGACCCGTTGCAAACAGAAGATTTTCATATGTATAAATGCCTTTAGATGTATGAATTTCATTGTCATTAAAATGCTCAAATCGGAAATCTGTCACAAGCTCAATACCAAGCTTTTTCATCTTTTCACGAATAAGTGGTCGTGCATCTGGCTCTTCTGTCTGTAAAATATCTTCACTATGATTCAGCATCGTCACCTTTGTTCCAAGCGGTGCTAAACTAAATGCCATTTCTACTGCAATAACGCCTCCGCCAATAATTGTTAACTGCTTCGGCAGCTCTTTCATATCGAAAAAGGTATCCGTTGTATAATAGGAAGAAGTCTCTATACCTTTAAAAGGTGGTACAAATGGTTTACTTCCGGTTGCTAAAATGATATCCGTTGCTGTAAAGGTCTCACTACCAACTGTTACAGTTAAATCATTAAATACTGCCGCTTCTCCCCGATAAAAGGTAATTTGATTGCTCAAAATATAGCCCTCAATATTCGTTAAAAGCTCGTCAATAATAGCATCCTTACGTTTCATCAATCGTGGAAAATTCACATTTACTGTAGGAGTTTCAATACCCCAGTCATTACCACGTTGTATTTCTTGAATGAGCTTACTATGCTCCAACAATATTTTCGAAGGAATACAGCCAACATTATAGCAGGCTCCTCCTACTTTATCGCGCTCTACTAAAGCGACCTTCTTGCCACTTTTCGCTGCATGAATGGCTGCTACATAGCCCCCAGGACCTGCACCAATAATTGCAATATCAAATTTTTCCACAAAATTCACCTCATTTACCACCATAGCATTTACAAAATTTGAATGCAATGTCATAAATGTTACAGGAAATTTAGTAACATTTTGTCTACCCCAACGTCCACTACCGTAAAGGAGGATTGTATGCAAAAAAAATTTTACTGTTAATCTCTATGCTACTCCTAGTTGCCGCCTGTCAGAAAAAAGAAGCATTAAAGCCCCCACCAAGTAAGAACTATTCACAAACGGCTACTTCACAACAGGAAGACTTTCTTTATGAACTCTCTATTTCCAAACCCACCTTTACAGAGGGGGAATCCATAAAAATAACGGCTAAACTCACATATGTAGGGCAGGCACAAAACGTAACTATTTACCATGGAGGCTCCCCATTTCTATTTAATTTGCAAGAAACGACACGGAATTTTGAAATACCTAGTGTAATGGATACTCCACTAATTACACGTATTCTTGAACGAAATGTGCCCTACGAAGAGGTCTACACGAGCGGAGGCGTGTACGACGAATTTTCAGAACCTAAACTCGTTGAATTTATGAAACAAACAATGAAAGGTCATTTTCCAAAAGGACATTATATCGTAAAAGGGAGCAATGACTTTTACACAGAAGACCCGAATGAACAAAAAACGGAGTACAAACCATCAGCAACAATTGAATTTAACGTACAATAGGCAAAAAAATACTCTCATTATTCTTAATAGAACAATGAGAGATTTTTAATTGTAAGTATTTTCATCACGGTATTCCATGTGCTTCCGCGGATATTCGCTCTGCTTCCGCGGGTATTTCCTCTGCTTCCGCGAGTATTCTCTCTGCTTCCGCGAGTATTCGCTCCGCTTCCGCAAGTATTCGCTCCGCTTCCGCGAGTATTCTCTCTGCTTCCGCAAGTATTCTCTCGGCACGCGGGGATTCGCTCTGCTCCAGGGGATTCGCTCGGCTTCCGCGAGTATTCGCTCCACTTCCGCAAGTATTCTCTCTGCTTCCGCAAGTATTCTCTCTGCTTCCGGGGATTCGCTCGGCTTTCGCGGATTGAGTCCGTATAATTGTGTAAAAAGAAAAGGGGTCATTTTCTTTCCTCTTGGTTACAATGTTTTCAACCACAAAAATAAAGTAAGGAGAGGA
>NZ_JBIWFQ010000021.1:0-27069 GCF_044763105.1 Lysinibacillus sp. NPDC096212
CGTTTGTAAAGCATGGCAAATCCATCCCCATCAAAGTACAAACATTTATAACGGTCTTTGCTCGTTCCAGAAAATAAGAAGATGGAATCGCTATAGGGGTCTAGTTCAAAAGTATCTTGAATGTGTGTAGCGAGACCAAATGCCTTTTCGCATATCGGTCTTGCCACAAATAATATAGATGTTTTGCGCGCTCGTAAAATCATGCTTCATTGATTGCTCAGCTCCTTCATGATCGTTTGGATGATGCACTCATCTACGCCATTGAAGAAGGAAATTTCAGCCCCAGCTGTTTTAATGACACATCTTGGCTCAGAGGGAAATTGCGATGAATTGATAAAAGAAGACTTATCAGTGATGGGATCTAGTGTCACAGGGACAATTGTTAGTTTTGTAGTGGACATAAAAAAAGTGCCTCCTTTAATTGATACATCTATCGTACCGGAGGTGCCTGGTTGTTTATATGCGTTATTTGAATACGGGCTTACGATAAAATTAAAAAGTTGGATGACATTTTGTTACCCCTTGTTTTGCAGAAGGGCAATAAACATTGCCATAATAGCCTTTTCAACAACATAAAAAGTCGCCCTACGTTATAGGACGACTTCTTTTTTTATTTTACTGTATTGATCACTTGTACATAGTCTTTGCTAACGAAAGCTTTTCCTGTATACAGTTTATCAGAAAGGACCTCATACCAGCCGTTTGTCGCAGAGCTTGTGATGATCACAGGCATGCCACTTCGTGCATATGTGAATAGTGGGCTAAAGCTAGTAGCTGCGCCTGTACGAACGTTTAAGCCGGTTGTTGTTGTTATACCGATTGTGTATGGATTTTTGGCATCCTTAAAGCCTAATGCTTTTTCAGCACGGTAATAGTGTCCTGCAATTTTTGCACCCCAGTATGGATCAGAAGCGTATTTCACGTTAAAGCCAAGAGCTTTTGAACCTACTACTGCACCGTTAGCAAAGTTTTTACCAGTTGAGCCCCCTGGAGTAATGTAGTTTGGCTGTAGGAATTTTTCAACAAGCTCATTGATATTGTCAACTACACTATCAAACTTTTTGTTTTTTGGGTTCGTATCAGTCACGTACAAACCAAATAAGTTGTTTAAGTCTTGTGCCTGATTACTCATACCATAAGCACTTTCATGCTGAGCAAGTGCCAAAACAAGCATTGCGTTAATTTGAGATTTTTCTTCCACATCTTTCAATGTTTTCCCTAAACCTATTAACTTACTTTTCTTTGTAGCATCTTTATAACTGCTAACTCCTGTACTCTCAACCTCTGCTAGCTTATTCATTATATAAGCATCTAGTTCTTGTGCCGTATATTGTGTTTGGGCACGGGCAGGTAAAAATTGATAATAGTTATAGGCCTCACCTTTAGAGGAGCCGTTGCCGTTTGTGAAATAAATACCGTCCCAGCTATAGTATTTTTCGCCTTGCTTCATAAATGATGGCGCTTTTCCGAAAACATAGCTAGAAGAATACTTATTTGTGTTGTAATCGTAAAGTGTATGTTTAATTTCACCATTTACATTTTCGTAGTAAGAACGACCTTTGCTCATTGAAAATGGGATTAATGTAACATCAGCGTGTTTTAAGTAGCCGACTTGACCAGCTAATCGAACTTTTACTTGTGTTGCATCACTGCTGAGGTATTCCATTTCTGTATTTGCCGCAACACCAAGCGAGTCATTAATTGTTTCAGATTTTAGTGCTACATAATTATTTGTAACAACGTAGCCTGAAGACATTTTCACAATTTTATCACTTTGGACAATAACCTGTGTATTTTTTGTCACAGCTTTTTCAGCAGCTTCAAAGGTAGAGAATCCTTGATTACCAACTAATGTGCCGTTTGAAATTTCCTTAACAGCATATTTAGAAGATCCAGTATTTGTATCGCCACCGTTAGTATTACCACCGTTAGTATTGCCGCCGTTAGTATTACCACCGTTTGTATCGCCACCGTTTGAATTACCACCGTTTGAATTACCACCGTTTGGTTCAGCAGCGTCTGGATCACCAGCAAGTTGCATTAGACGTACAATAAACGAAGATGCTTGTCCAATAGTTGCATTTTTTTCTGGCATAAAGTAACCATTTGCGCCTTTAATAATTTCTAGTTGTGCACCTATAGCTACTGCTTGACGGTAGTCTTTTAATATAGCTGCATTATCCTTAAAGGTAATAGAAGAAGTACCTTTAGGAATGTTTAAATAATTGATAGCTCTCTCAATCATAACCGCCATATGCTGTCTTGAAATTGCGGCATTAGGCTTAAATGAACCATCTCCGTAACCTGTAATAATACCAGCTGAAGCAGCAAGCTTAATATCCTTTGCATGTACATATGTATCCGGGACATCTTTAAAGACTATGTCGCTTGTCGCTTCAAGATTCATGGCTTTAGTTAAATAAGAAGCAAATTCTCCGCGTGTCACATTGGCATCTGGACGATAACTTCCTTTTGCATCTTTTACTAATGCATTTTTGGAAATTAAATAACGAAGACCCTTTTCATGTGAATGCCCTGTTAGTTCGTCAGCAGATGCCAGTTGGGGTTGCCAAAGAAGCATGCCGATTACTGTCATGAGCAAAGCAATGATTGATAGTTTTTTCATATTTTACCCTCCTAGATTTCTACACCATTTTACCAAAATTATAGAGTAACGATAAGGGTCAAATGTTAGAAATATCATAAAATGAGACTATATAAATAGTTTTCATGACAATTCATATAAAACTGGAAAATAGCATAAATGTTCCATGGATATTTTGACATATTTTTGATAGTGTTGTAGAAGTAAAACATGTGAAGGGAGAGTTGAAGGCTCCATTTTACTCAGGAGCGCAAAAAAAATGAAAAAAATAGCGAAAAATTTACTAGTTTTAGTTGTATTATTGTCAATGGTTGTTAGTCCGTTAAATGCCTATGCAGCCCAAACGGTCAAAAAGGATTATAAATTATCACATGGTGTGCAGTATAAACAATATACATACAGCAGTACCAATACAAATTCTATTAATCATCTTGCTATTAATGTAGACGAAACGACGGAAGTACAATTAGGTATGCCTGCGAATGTCAATGGCAGAGAATCGACAGTAGCAAATGCTAATCGTAATTCACGTGAAGGGAATCGTGTAGTTGGTGCTATTAATGCAAGTTTCTTCGATATGTCTGCAGGTTACCCATTATTTTTATTAAGTAAAGATAATGTTATTTTAAATGGTGGTGCTGTTTCAAACGGCTCCGATGAATATATGAATGTCCCTACGGCTTTTGGGGTTGCAGCAGATGGCAGTGGTGTCATTGACTATTTTGATTTTAATGTAACCCTTTCTCACAAAGGTAAAGACTATGAAATGACAGGTATGAATCGTGCACGTAATATATATGAAGCGATTGTTTACACACCACAATTTTATAGTAAAACAACAAATACAAATGAATATGGTTTTGAAATCGTAGTAGATACTGGAGCTCCGATTACTGAAAACAAATTCGGTCAAACATTAACAGGGAAAGTTACACAAATTACACCTTATGGATCAAAAGAAAAAATATCCATCCCGTCAACTGGCTTTGTCGTATCTTTACAAGGTGGGGATTGGCACAGTAAGCTAAGCCAAATTGCAGTTGGAGATGAGCTGAGTGTTAACTTCGCTATTGATAAGCTTTGGCAGGATGCGAAATTTATTATGGCAAGTGGTCCGTATTTAGTAAAAGATAATAAACCTTACATTATGATGGGCACATCTAGTGATCGTGCAAAAGCGGTTACTGCACGTACTATTGTAGCGACAAGTAATAATGGAAAAACAGTACACCTTATTACGGTTGATGGAAAACAGAAACATAGTGCAGGGATGAATATGGTTCAACTTGCGAACTATTTAGTGTCACTTGGTGTTGATCGAGCAATTAACTTAGATGGTGGCGGCTCAACAACGATGGGTATTCGAAATCCCGGTAATAATAATGTCATATTAGCGAACCTACCTTTAAATGCAGGCAATGCGCAACGTCTTGTGTCCGCAACATTACAAGCTGTAAGTACGGCACCAACTGGCAAAGGTACACAAATTAAATATACGAATAGTACAAGCTATGCAACTCTTTTAGCAGGTGCTTCGTCTAGTATAGCAGTACAATATATTTTAGATGATAACTATAATGCGCTACCATTAGACGGTCATGTATCGCTAACATCTGAGAATAATACTTTAAAAGTTAACGGCTTGAACTATACTTCAACGACAGCTGGCAATGATCGCATTTTCATCAACCACGATGGCTCACCTGTTGAATCATTCCAAGTAAAAGTAGTAGATGCTCCAGCAGTATTGGACATTGCACCAAAGTCAAAAACAGTAGGAGCAGGCGAAACTGTTAAATTTACTGTAGATGCAAAGGATGACGGTGGCAAACCTCTAGTTTACAATGCATCACAGGTGAAATGGTCTGTAGATGGTAATATCGGTACGATTACTAGTGATGGTAAGTTTACAGCTAAAAATCCAGGTGCTACTGGTAAAGTAGTAGCGATTTTAGGAACAAAGCGTGTAGAGGCTACTGTAACTGTAGCAAAGGCTGCGTTGTTTAAAGATATTCCAAGTAATTATGTGTACTATAAAGAAATTGAGTATTTAACAAAAAATAATATTATTACAGGCCATCCAGATGGCACATTTAGACCAAATGACAAACTTACACGTGCACATGCAGCAGTTATTATTAGCCGCGCACTTGATTTAAAAACATCAAACGTCAAAAATCCAGGCTTTAAGGATGTTCCAGCGAATCACGATTATTATAAACAAATCGCAGCTGTAGTTGAGTCTGGTATTATGAGTGGTAAAGGCAATAATGTCTTTGATCCAAATGGTACTTTAACTCGTGCACAAATGGCGAAGGTTGTAGCATTAGCTTATAATCTAAAAGGAACAAGCAGCACAAACTTTAAAGATGTATCGAAGAATCATTGGGCATACACATATGTTCAACAGTTAGCTGCAAACAAAATTACAACTGGTTATGGTGATAACACCTTTAAGCCAGATGAAGCGATTAGTCGCGCTCATTTCGGATTATTCCTTTATAGAGCAATTAATCAATAATAGTCGTCCTTAAAGAATGGCTTAGCATTTAAAAAATAGCAAACTAGTAATGTTACCTAGTTTGCTATTTTTCTCTTTAAATAAAAAGGTTATAGATTGGGCAGTTAGGCTTGTATACCTTGCAAATCGATAGTTAATTGATATTTATTTATAACCATATAAGTTGATTAGCGTCCCCAGGAAAGCGCCAAGCCGCAACGGAAATCAACCTTACGTTACGTTGATGAGCAAACATATCACAAAATTAGTAGCGACTTTTGAAGCTCATCTTATTTTTACTAGTTTTAAAAGAACGGAAATGTGCAATTGTGGTATAATCTCAGTATTAAAAAGTAAAAGGATGTTTTTTAATGAAAATAGGCATTGTGGGGAATTACGGCAATGATAATAATGGTGATGAATCAATATTATACGGCATTCTTCAACAAGTAAAACAAACATTTTCGGTAACTAGTGATGACATTACCGTTTTTAGTAATAACACACAACAAACATCCGAACGTTATGGGGTACATAGCTATCCATTGTATTACAGGAAGAGTAATTTATTTAAAACGTTTATCCATACTTATAAAAACAATAAACAATATGTATCAACATTTGACCTCCTCATCATTGGTGGTGGTGGTATTCTTATGGATTTTTATAAACGTGAGGCTCACCTGTATGGAGCGTATGCAATGATGGCAAAACAAAGTAATGTTCCCTACATTATTTACGGATGTGGCGCCGGACCACTTGATACGATTTCCGGGAAAATTAGTATTCGCGCAATGTGTCGTTATGCAGCAAATATCTCTGTACGTGATCCTCAGTCTAAAAAGCTTTTGCAAAGTATTGGGGTGAAAAAGCCAATAGATATTATTGGTGATCCAGCATTTACATTAAAAGGTGATCGTCAACATTACGCCGAAAAACCAATTAAAATAGGTGTATCAGCGGTTCCGTACTATAATGCAAACTATTGGCCAGAGGGCAATGTTGAAAAATATGATGCGTACATTACAGGCATGGCGAAAAATTTAGATCATGTAATTTCTGAACATAATGTCGAAATTACATTCTTTGCCACAAAATTCCCGCAGGACGTCACTGTGACGAAGGATATTCAGAAAAAAATGCAACAACATGCACATACAAAAATTATTGATGAAAATTTGGTGCCTGAGCGATTACTTGATGTAACTGAAGAACAGGATATTATTATCGGTACACGTCTGCACTCGCTTATTTTGGCAACAAATTCAGAAACTCCGATTATTGCGATATCCTATCATACAAAAGTACAGGATTTTATGTCCTTTGTGGGCGCATCAGATCGTTGCTTACAAATGCAGGATGTAGAGGATGATGTGAAGGCTCTATCCACATTAGTTGGCAAACTAAGTAGCAATTGGGATCAGTCGATTGCGGAGACGAAACAAATTGCTACCCATATTCATAAAGAGGCCATGCGTGGTCAGGAATTAATGAAAAAGGCAGTGACACGTCTATGAAAAAAATACTCGTCATTAGTAATATGTATCCAACATCTGATCATTTATCATTCGGTATTTTTGTGAAAAATCAAGTCACTGCACTTGAAAAAGCAGGACTAGACGTAGATATATCTGTTAATACTAATCCGTCAACAGGTAAGAAAAACACCATTATGAAATATACAAAATGGGGTTTATCGACATTGATGAAAGGCTTAAAAAACAGAAAGTCTATTGATGTCACACATGCACATTATGTGTTTCCATCTGGTATGCTGTCGCTCCTATTAAAGAAAATGTTTGGTATACCATTTATCGTTACAGCTCATGGTGGCGATATTGAGCGCATGGCGAAGAAGAACACAAGAATTCGCAATTGGACAGCGAGTATTTTACGTGAAAGTGAACATGTTATCGCAGTAGGTCCTGTCTTAGCTCAACAAATTGAACAAGATTTTGGGATTGAAAAAGGTAAAATCTCTGTTGTTAGTATGGGTGTGAATCGTGAGGTTTTTACAAAAGGAAATCAAGTAGCAGTGTGCAATGAACTACAATTAGCTACTGAGCCATTCAAATTTTTATTTGTAGGAAATGTTATAAAACAAAAAGGCGTTGAAGAGCTGTTACAGGCTTTCCAAATGCTAAAAACAAAAGTATCTCGGCCTTTAGAGTTAAATATTGTAGGTTCTAGAAGAGACCAGGCATTTTTCCAATCTTTGCAACCATTAATCAGTGAAGACGTCAAATTTATAGATCCACTAAAACAACAAGAACTAGTAAAGTGGTTCCAAGCAAGTGATGTCTTTGTATTACCATCCCATTTAGAAGGTTTTGGATTAGTGGCATTAGAGGCATTAGCGACAGATACACCTGTTATTGCTTCAAATGTAGGCGGACTTGTATCTTTGCTTGGAGAGGGCGCAGGGCATTTAGTGGAGCCCGAAAATGCGATGGTTTTATCTGAGGAGATGCTGCGTGCCGTGAACACGCCAAAAGAACAATATATGAATCGTGAAGCGGTCGATGAAGTATTATCCATTCACGATGAAAAAAATATAACAGCTCGCTGTATAGAGATTTATAAGTCGGCCATTGAAGGTGGGGATGGCCTATGAATAAGTTTATAAAAATAGTTGGGGCAGTTGCGATTATTAATGTCGTGGCCCGTGTATTCGGATTTTTACGTGAAATGATTATCGGATACCAATATGGTAGTAGCCATATTGCTGATAGTATTTTCACAGCTTACACAATTCCAAATTTTTTATATCTAGTCGTAGGTGGTGCATTTACTACTGCTGTTATCTCAATTTATAATCGGGAAACAACGGATCGTGCGCTATTTGTTAAACAGTCCTTCACAATTGTCTTGTTAACGGTTTCAATAATGACAATTCTAATGTTAGCGTTCACTAACCCAATTATGGAGATGTTTAACCAAAGTAAAGATAAAAAAACGTTTAGTCAAAGTGAGCTAGATTTAGCTAAAAATCTATATTATTGGATGATGCCTTCGTCAATTTTACTTGTATTGTCCTCATGGTATAGTGGATTGCTAAACGCAAATCAAAAATTCCATTTGTCTAGCTTTGCCATTTTAATTTATAATGCAATCTTTTTAGTGATTGCTGTAGGTTTATCTAAAATTCCAAGCATCGACGCAATGGGATATGGTATTAGTGCATTAGTCAGTGCGGTAATAATGGTATATTTCCTAATTATTGGATATCGCAAGTTGGATTCACATAAGGTTGGTTTTTCATTTGAACGAAATATTGCATCAAAGCAATTGTGGATAATGACTTTACCGATTATGCTCGGTGGCGCTACCATTCAAATTTATGCATTATTACAGCGTGTTTTTGCAGGAATGTTATCTGAAGGGGCAGTAGCTGCTGTAAACTATGCATCAAGGCTTATGCAATTCCCGCAAGCAATTTTAATTACAGCAGTAACGACAGTTATCTTTCCAATTTTGAGTCAAAAAGAAGCAGAGAATGACCTTACTTCCATTAAAAGCCTATACACAAAAGGGTTACATTATCTATTGTTGTTACTTTATCCTGTAACAGTCTACTCATATTTTTACGCAGAGAATCTTGTGCAGGTTGTTTACCAACGTGGTAATTTTGATGCAGCTTCAACTGCAATTACTACACCAGTACTGGCAATCTTCTGTTTATCGATGTATTTTTTAGCTGCAAACGGGTATATAACGCGCTTTTACTATGCAAAGGGTGACTCTATGGCACCTGTTATCTTCAGCTTAATAAATGTATTTGTTATTAACATTGCCGTTATTATGTTACTTGTCGATAAGTGTGGAGCAGAAGCAATTGCATGGGGTACATTAGTGAGTTCAGTAACAAACTTTATTATGCTGATTATTTATGCAGCCTATAAATATGACTTGAAAATGGGGATCTTTAGCAAAGAACTTCAATTTTTCAGATCAGTTCCACCAATGATTATAATCACGATTGTTTTGTATTTTTCAAGCAAGTTTTTAGTATTTGACAACATATGGATAACTTTCATTGTAGGCATTGTTATTTTTAGTGCAGTTGTTGTTGGCTCATACTTATTATTTGGCGTGAAGGAAGTAAAAGAATTTAGTGATAAATTAAAACGGAAATATTTAAAACAATAAGGAAAAGTGGGTATCTTATAAACTGGATACCCACTTTTTTATTTTTCAGGCATGTTGATTAGGAAATATGTGCTTATTGTTGTTTGATAAAGGGATTTTTCGTTTTTACTAAGGTGCACCCATTTGATTCCACTACGACTATGGAAATAAAACTTCATTGGACACTATAAGATCTATCTGCAAAAAAGTTGTTATATTTATAATATTTTATAGTGAAAAAATAGGAGCTGTATTATAATTAGTTTTATTAAAAGCGGAATTTTTTATGAAGATATGGATAAATTGGCATTATTCAGTGATGCCTAAAGGACTATGTCTACTGCAAATTAGATAAGGGGGAAGTATGGCGAGAGGTAGGAAGGTTAATTCAAATGGTGAACGAAGTAAACAATTATTGCTTGAAAAGGCTTTAGAGATATTTTCTGAAAAAGGTTATCATGGTACAAAGGTTAGTGACATTGTAAAAGCCGCTAATGTAACACAGCCAACTTTTTATTTATATTTTGAAAGTAAGGATTCTCTCTACACCGATCTGAATAAACGATTTCAGCATGGGTTTGATGAAATTATGAGTAAACAATCAGAAGAAGTTGAAGAGGGATTAGAAGGCTTTGTTAGAGAGCTAAAGCAAAAAGTACATATGTTATTCGTTTATATAACTGATAATCCTAAATTAACAAAAATCGGATTATTCGAATCTGAGCAGTCACTTGTAATTAAATCTCGACTTACACAGCAATTTACTCACCTTATACATCGTTATGATTGTACCCACATATTACAATCATATTGTGCAGACATAAACATAGTTGTAGATAGTTTTGTAGGGTCCTTTGAGCGTTTAATATTAACTAATTTACTTGAACAAAAAAAACAGCCATGCGAGTTGGCGAGCGATTTGGTTCATTTATACTTTGTAAGAGAAGCAAATTATAAATAGCTCATAACCAAAACGTGTGGTTGATTTCCGTTCCGACTGGGCGCTTTGCCGCTGGCGCTTCGCTTTCGCACAGATAAAACATTTGCCGCTGTCGCTTCGCTGCAGGGTCTCGGGCCAACAGATGTCTTTTGCGCGAAAGCGTAGTGCTAACGAAGCGTCAGCAAAAGGGTTTCATTCTGTGCGAAAACGTAGTGCAACGAAGTGACAGCAACAGCACCGATGTTGGTCACGAAGGCGTTATCACAGGATGTGATGGTTTTAGCCTTCGTTCCTCTATTGCTAATCCCCAAGGAGTCGCCCAGTCTCCACTCCAATCAACTTAGATAAATGGCATACGTTAAAAAATGTCATCCACAATTTTTGGTAATGAGCCTTATAAATTTGAAAAAAAGATGCTGGGGAAAACTGGTCAAAATCTAAAAAAGCGCGAGAAATCAATTTTAAAAACGTTGATTTCTTGCGCTTTTCTCATGTGAAATTTTAAAATTATGCTTCAAAAACTTACTAATGTCCCATCCTCTTTGTTATTTCTTAACTGTAATATGAAGATAAACGCCTTTTTGAAGCTTATTGCCTGTTTCTTTTTGAATAGATGGATGAACGAGTAGCATATACTCTTGCCCACTGTTTAACGGTTTTGATGGGGTAACAAGTAATGAACTACCATCAACTTTTGTAGTAATCGGTACTTCGTTACCGCCTAAAGCGACAAGTTGTACACTACCTTCAGCAATTTGCGAAGAGAGAGCTTGTGAGAATTTTACAGTAAATGTTTTAGAAGTTGGTACATTTTTTAAGCTTGCAAGCTCTTTATAATTTGTATATTGTGCTTTAATTGCATCATAATGTGCCTGGAAAATAGGAGCAGTCTTTGTTTGGACGTTCGGTTTTACCCCAACCTCATTAATCGTTTTCCCTAATGGACCTGTAAAATTACCAATCGTAAGCTTTAAATAGCTACCATCCTGCAGTTCAAAAAAGCCTTGCATACAGCCTTTTCCATACGTAGTTTCTCCGTATAAAATAGCAGATTGCTGATCTTGTAATGTTGCTGATAACATTTCAGAGGCGCTAGCGCTATAACGGTTTACTAGAATACGTGTATCAGCTGGGAATTTTTCGTTTTGTTTGACTGCACGTATTTTATAAGAGGCATGTGCTTCTTCCAGTAAGTAGGCAATTTTTGCATTCGGGAAAAGCCCTGCAATCTCCTCAGCTGTTGATACATAGCCGCCACCATTGTTTTGTAAATCAAGTATAAAAGAGGTTGCACCACGCTGTTTTAATTGAATAAGCGCATCCTTGACAAGCTTTGCACCATCTTCTGAGAAGGATGACATAGCAATATAGCCAACATCCCCAAATAGTAACGCAGATTCCACATTCGGTAATGTGAATTTTTTTCGTGTAATGGTTGTAGTTGAAGTTTTACCATCTGCATGCTGGAGTTTCACTTCAATTTTAGTATTTTCATCACCAGTTAATAAGGACGAGACTTCTTGGGTAGAGCTTCCTACTACGGATTGTCCGTTAATGGCGATAATAATGTCTCCAGCAACTACACCGGCATTAGATGCACCGCTATCCTCAAACACTTGTAAAATATGAATGCCATCTTCATGTTCTTCGATGATTACACCAATCCCAATAGTTGATAGATCGATGCTATTGATAAATTCTTCAAATTCCTTCTTCGTAAAATATGTAGAATAAGGGTCTAGCATATCAATGATTTCAGGAATTGTTTTAGCTTTTTGCAAATTTCCATGGATGGTTCCAACATAGTTTTCCTCAATAATTGCCTTGATTTCCTTTACAAGCTGTTGTTCATTGCTTGCAGCAGAAGCGTTTGTAAATGGTATGATGAAAAAGCATAGAACGAATACAAAAGACCACAATACTTTTTTCATAGGACACCTCTTTTCTAATTACCTTCATTATACATGAATTTCCATATAACCGTGAATAGGAAAAGGAGGGGATTACCTACAAAAAAAAGAATCTACTAGCCATTTGCGAAAAAATAAGTTTATGCAAGATTCCTAGACAGTCGTTGTCTAAAAGAAGCTTGAGGCTTATTCGCAAAAAGCAAGCAGATTCTAGTTAGATGAAGAGCTTTATTTTTTTATTAGCTTATGAATGATGAAGCCGACAAGCGCACCGATTATTGCAGGTACAAGCCATGCCAGACTTTGCTCGTATAATGGTAAAGCTTTTAAAATGTTCACATATGGTGTAATAGTAATCTCCATTTCCTTTAAACCATCATTCAAACTAACAAAGAATGTAGGAATTAATGCTAAAATGTAAACAATTTTTCCACCTTTAAAGAAGTTATCGAAAAGCGACAGCACCATTAACACTATTGCTAGCGGATAGATGATTAATAATACAGGTAGTGATGCACTAATAATTGTTTCAAGACCTACGTTTGTAATAGCCGCACTGAATATTGTGAAAATTATCAAAAACGTTTTATACGAAACACTAGGAAATAGTTTATTGAAAAATTGAGCATTGGCAGTCAGTAAACCTACAGCAGTAGATATACATGCTAGTAAAATTGTGGCAGATAATATAATAGTCCCGAGTGTACCAAAAAGAGCTTCAGCTGACTTCGCAATTATAGTACCACCATTATCAAAAGCACCAATTGCACTAACACTAGTGTTACCAATTTGTCCAAGTGCTATATAGACAAATGATAAGCCAATAGCCGCAATAATTCCTGCGAAAATTGTCGTTTTGACTTGCTTTTTAGTATCTGACATACCCATGTCGCGCAATGCTTGCAAAATAACGATTCCGAATACGAGTGCACTTAGTACATCCATTGTTAAATAGCCTTTAACAAAGCCTTCAGTCAATGGTGACGTAGTGTATTTTCCTATAGCTGCCCCTGGTTCACCCATTGGGGAAATAAAGCTTTTAATAGCTAGTAATAGAATAACACCTAATAGAACAGGCGTTAAAATTTTCCCAACACGATCGACAAGTTTTGAAGGGTTAATAGCTAATAATAGTATTAAGGCAAAAAATATGACAGAAGTAATGAAAAGTGGTGCCCAATGATCTGCTACTCCCTCTGGAAGAAATGGGACGATCCCGATTTCATAGGATACAGAACCCGTACGCGGCACTGCAAAAAATGGTCCAATCGCTAAATAAACGATTGATGTAAAAATAATACCAAAGGTAGGGCCGACACGATTTGCTAGTATTTGTAGATCGCCACCCGCCTTCGCAATTGCAACGATTGCTAATAGCGGTAATCCGACACCAGTTATTAAGAAACCAATCATTGCTGTCGTTATATGTTCACCAGCTTGTTGGCCTAATAATGGGGGGAAGATAATATTTCCGGCACCTAAAAATAAGGCAAATAATAGTAAACCTACTGCCAAATTTTCTTTGATGAAAAGCAAGATGTTCTTCATAAAAATTAAAACTCCTTTAGATTGAAAAGATGAAACTTTCTAAAAATTTTAAATACAGAAGTGTATGTTATCACATGAATACTAATCTTGCAATTAATATTCTATTACAATTTGTAAGAATCTGTCGGAATCAGTAATTTTCATAAATTGTTTGAAAAATAGTCAATTTATCTGATATCTGATTTCTAAAATATCTAGTATGATAGACACACAAGGAAATATTTTAGCACGAACGGAGGCAAATTGATATGAAAAAGACAAAAAAATTAAGAATCCTTGCTTTAAGTACTATTGCTACTTCTTTTTTAGCATTTCAGACCGCAGAGGCAGCTACATATACCGTGCAAAAAGGAGATACTTTAACTAAAATCGCTCAAAACAATAAAGTAACAGTACAAGACATAAAAAGCTGGAACAATTTAAAGAATGATCTGATTTATGTCGCGCAAAAGCTTGAAGTTTCAAAACAAGCTACTAATGATGCGGTAAAACCTTCAAATCCATCAACAACAAATCCATCAACACAAAAGCCGACAACACCATCAAAGCCCACAGCTGTTTCACATACAGTCGTTAAAGGCGATTCATTATCCAAAATCGCTAAGCAATATAATGTGACAGTAAAGGACATTAAAGACTGGAATGGACTTACGACAGACACAATTTACGTTGGACAGGTGTTAAAATTATCTCCAGTAGCTTCAATACCCGAGAGTGATACAGTACATAATAACGGATCTTCAGGTGTGGGAACATCAACAGAAACAACTAAAGATCCTACAGCTAATGGACAAGCTATTTATAAGAAAACAGTAGACGTAGCTAATTCATTAGTAGGAACACCATATCTCTATGGTGGCAACACATCCGAAGGCCTAGATTGCAGTGGCTTTATTTACTACGCCTTTAATCAAGGTGGTTTAAAAATTGGAAGAGACAGTAGCGAAGGATATTTCTACGGTAACACAACACAAGTTAAAAATCCGACAGCGGGAGATTTAGTATTTTTCCAAAATACGTATAAAGATGGAATATCTCATATGGGTATTTATATAGGTAACAATAAATTTATCCATGCAGGATCAGACGGTGTTGAAATTTCGGACGTTACATACTCTTACTGGTCTACAAGATTAGTAGCTTATAAACGATTCGACGCTATTAAATAAAGTAAAAGTGATATTTGCAAATATGCAAATATCGCTTTTTTATGTTAGGTAAAATGCAGGTATGAAGTCGAACAATCGCTGATAAAAGGTTGTGCATCGCTGATAAAAAAGACAGAATCGCTGATAAAAGAGGTAGAATCGCTGATAGACCAAGGAACATCGCTGATAAAAGAGGTAGAATCGCTGATAGAACAAGGAACATCGCTGATAAGAGTGCCAGTCAGAATCGCTGATAGACCAAGGAACATCGCTGATAAAAGAGGTAGAATCGCTGATAGACCACAGAACATCGCTGATAAAAGTGCCAGAATCGCTGATAGAACCCAGAACATCGCTGATAAAAGAGCTAGAATCGCTGATAAGACACGGAACATCGCTGATAAAAGTGCCAGTCAGAATCGCTGATAAACCCCGGAACATCGCTGATAAGAGTGCCAGAATCGCTGATAAACCCCGGAACATCGCTGATAAGAGTGCCAGAATCGCTGATAAACCCCGGAACATCGCTGATAAAAGAGCTAGAATCGCTGATAGACCACAGAACATCGCTGATAAAAGTGCCAGTCATAATCGCTGACAGAAAACGGAACATCGCTGATAAGAGTGCCAGAATCGCTGATAGAACCCGGAACATAGCTGATAAAGGTGCCAGTTAGAATCGCTGATAGAACCCAGAACATCACTGATAAAAGTGTCATATTCGCTGATAAACATCAAACAACGCCGTTACACCGAGAAGAAAATAAACAAATAAAAAACCCTTCTTTCTATAAAAAGAAGGGTTTTCAACACTTTAGTGCGTTACGCGTGCTGTCCAACGAGAAAGGTCGGCATCTTTCGCGTCAACAAGCTCTGCAGGGAAGATAAATGTCCATGGCTTTGTTGAGTCTGGTTGTACAGTTAATATTGGATCCATTTTAAATGAACCTTTTGCAATTTGTTTGCCTGTTGCGTCAATAATTTCTAGTGGTAATTGTTCTAGGTTAATAGCTTTATTATGTCCGTTACGAATGAAGATAGACACATTAAAATTACCGTTATCAGCAAGTTTCGCTTGTAGGCCGGTGAAGTTTACTTCTGTTTCACCTAACTTAGGTAAAGTTTTTACGATTTTTGCAAGTTCCTCTTTTTGTGCTTCAGGTAGTTGTTTTTCCCATGATGGGTCTAATTCTAATTGGTGACCGCGAAGGGAAACAAGGTTGAACGCGATTTTCCAGCCATCTTCTGGTATTTCATCGACTTTTATCGTTGATTTTTCAAATTCAAATACCCATGGACGAGCACTTTCTGCTGGAATTGTGCCAAGTGCTGCAAAGTCGAATTTTTTAGATGCTACAAGCTCGTCATTTTTATCCATAATAAACAGCTCAATTTCACCAAGCTCAATTGCTTGAGGTAATGATGAGCGGAAAAATGCACGCACTTGCCATTTTTTAGAGCGCATATCTTCTTCTATACTAATAGAAGAAAGTGATAATTGATTTGGCTTTAATGGTTCTAGCTCATTAGCAAGGAAATTAAATATATATTTTTGCTCTTGAGGCACTTCCCAATCTGGATGATAAGATAATTTCGTCACAACATCCTGATTATTGTCTGTATTTTCTACTTCGATGTTTTGAAGTAGATCCTTAGAATCGATTGTATTTTCTTGCCCTAGTTTGTCTGATTTTTTAAAGAATGAGAATAAGCCCATTATTGTACCTCCATTTGTGCTTCAATCATTTTTATGAAGCCTGTAATTTCAATAATAATAGAACGACGTAATTCTTGGAAATTCTTGGCGAATAATTCTAAACCTTCACGCTTATAAATACGCATAGGATCCTCTTGTTGATAATGACGTAACCCAATACCTTCTTTTAAGTGTGCCATATCCTCTAAGTGTTTTACCCAACCACTATCTAAGAAACTTAACATCACTTGAGGTATTATCGTCATAACCTGTTCATTTTGTGAAAATTTATCCATCTTTGCTGTTAATTCATCAACAGGTTCTTGAAGTGAATCTAAAATAGGGACTACTTTTCCTACTTCTCTATCAATTGTAACGGGTGAAAGGAAGAGACTATTTAAGGTTCTTTCCATATCATCATAATCCCATTCAACTGAAGGTAATTCTTCAGAAGCTACATCACGTACTGCAAAATCTACAGTTTCATAGAACATTTGCTTTAATTGTTCTATGAAATCTTCACCAGCTAAAATTTTATCACGTAGACCGTAAATAACTGTACGCTGGTCATTGATAACATCATCTAATTTTAGGTTGTAATCACGCATACCGTATTGAGAGCCTTCAACAATACGTTGTGTACGGTTAATAAGTTCTTGAACCTCTTTATTTTGGATAATGCCTTTTTCATCAACAATCATTTTTTCTGAGAATTTTTCAACCTCTTCTTTTGCATAACGGCGGAACATATCATCTTCAATAGAGAGAATGAAGAGGCTTTCACCTATGTCACCTTGGCGACCTGAACGACCACGCAGCTGATTATCTACACGGCGGCTTTCATGCTTTTCGGTACCGATGACATATAAGCCTCCAAGCTCGTGAACGGCTTCATCTAGCACAATATCTGTACCGCGGCCGGCCATATTTGTTGCTACAGTAACACGACCTTTCTGACCAGCTTGTGAAATCAGCTCAACCTCTTGCTCAACTGTTTTAGCGTTCAGTAATTGGAATTTTAAGCCTGCTTTCTTTAAGTATTCGGCCACTGTTTCAGATTGCAGTATTGACGTTGTCCCAATTAAAACAGGTTGTCCCTTGTCGTGACGACGTTTAGCTTCAGCTGCTACGAACTTATATTTATCTTCTTGTTTGTTGAAAATAATATCAGGCTGATCGACACGTTGACGTGGACGGTTTGTTGGAATTTGAATAACTTCCATGCCGTATACTTCACGGATTTCTTTTTCCTGAGTTTTCGCCGTACCCGTCATCCCAGAAAGCTTCGGATACATACGGAAATAGTTCTGAATTGTAATCTGTGCCTGTGCTTTATTTTCTTCAGTAATCGTTACGCCTTCTTTTGCTTCAATTGCTTGATGTAAGCCATCAGATAACGAGCGACCTTCTAAAATGCGACCTGTGAACATATCAACAAGCTCGATTTTGTCATCTTTTACGATGTAATCAACATCACGCTTGAACATTACGTGTGCACGAACTGCTTGGATCACATAATGGTAAAGTGTTTGGTGTTCAAGATCATAAAGATTATCAACATTGAAGGCAGCCTCAACCTTTTCAATGCCTTTATCTGTTAAAGAAGTAGCTTTTGTTTCTTCATCAAAATCGTAATCTTCTTCTTCTTTAAAACGTTTTGCTAGCATAGAGGCAATGCGATGTAGTTCATCATTCGCAGCCATTTTCCCAGCGATAATAAGTGGTGTTTTTGCCTCATCAATAAGGACACTATCGACTTCATCGATAATGGCGAAGTGATAAGGACGCTGTACTTTATCAGCTAAGCTATGAGCCATGTTGTCGCGTAAGTAGTCAAATCCGAACTCAGTACCTACACCATATGTAATATCGGCGTTATAGGCTTCTTTTTTGGCATCTGGCTCCATCATTGGTATATTTAAACCAACTGTTAAACCAAGGAAACGATGGATTTGACCGACAAGCTCGTAGTCACGCTTAGCTAGATAGTCATTAACGGTAATAACGTGAACACCTTTACCTTCTAATGCGCGTACATATGAAGGAAGAGAAGCGACAAGCGTTTTACCTTCACCTGTAGGCATTTCTGCAATATTGCCTTCAGTTAAAACAAGACCACCGATAAGCTGTACATCAAAATGACGCATACCTAATACACGTTTTGAGGCTTCGCGTACAACAGCAAATGCGTCTGGGATGATAGATGTAATTGGTTCGCCTTGTTCTAAACGATCCTTGAAAATAAAAGTCATTTCTTTTAAATCTTCATCTGACTTATTTACATATTTTTCTTCAAGACTATTGATTTGATCTACTATTTTATAGTAGCTTTTTAATTGACGAGCACTAGTTTGCTCATTGTTGCGTTTGAAAATTGAGAACATGAAATATACGCTCCTTTTAAGTTGTCTAAATGCTAGACACTACATTATTTTATCAAATTTTACGAATGATGACTACATTTGACATGCAGCATTCTTCCAATTTGAAAAAGAAGAATAATATTTGTGAAATGGTGGAAAATAAATAGAAAAAGTATATTTCGGCGTCTGTTCGTGCTATAATCAATTAGAATTTAAATGTAGATTATTTTTTTGAGGAGGAGAGACATGCTTTACGTGTCTTTAATAGCAGCATTTGTTGCTTCAATATTGTTAACTCCACTAGTTAAACGATTAGCATTCAGAATAGGTGCTGTCGATGCACCAAACTATCGAAAAGTACATGCACGAATTATGCCAAGACTTGGGGGATTGGCGATTTTCCTTGCGTTTTTAATAGCTGTGGCTATATTCCAGCCGATTTTGATATACAATGAAAATGGTAGCGATTTTTTACTGGCAATTATAATTGGAGCTTGTATTATCGTAGCAACAGGTGTCATAGACGATATGCGTGAAATTTCCGCAAAAGCAAAATTAATTGGTCAGCTTGTTGCGGCACTTATCGTTATTTTTGTAGGTGGAATTCAAATTGAAATGGTTAATTTACCATTTGTAGGTGAATTAAATTTTGGATTACTAAGTATTCCTTTAACAGTTCTTTGGATTGTTGGTATTACAAATGCCATTAATTTAATCGATGGCTTAGATGGCCTAGCAGCAGGTGTTTCAACGATTGCCCTTATTACTTTAGCGGTTATGGCATTAATCATGGGCAATATGTTCGTTTTAGCAATCGCAGCCATTTTAGCAGCAGCAACATTTGGATTTTTATTTTACAATTTCCACCCAGCAAAAATCTTCATGGGAGATACAGGAGCCTTATTCCTTGGCTTTATGATATCAGTGCTCGCATTGCTTGGATTTAAAAATATAACGGTCGTAACATTAATTATCCCAGTTATTATTCTAGGTGTGCCGATTTCTGATACATTCTTTGCGATTGTTCGTCGCGTACGCATGAAGAAAAAATGGTCTGATCCAGATAAATCACATTTGCACCACCGTTTACTAGATATGGGCTTCACACATCGCCAAACAGTACTCATTATTTATGGGATTGCCATTATGTTTGGTTTAGCAGCCATCATTTTCTCAATGGCAAAGGTATGGGGTGCCATTTTACTCGTAGCTGTCATTTTAACTGCAATTGAAATTTTGGTTGAAGTCATCGGACTCGCGGGTAAAAACTATAAACCACTATTGAATTTTGTGCGGATATTTAATAAATAAAACATTCAAGCAATCATCCATTTTATGGATGGTTGCTTTTTTACTTTATGTGATCTTACTGAGGTGGCATAGAGGGAAGTGGGCTTGTAAGAAGTTCGAATCTTTGCGAAAAAACCCTCAGGTAGAGTGGTGAGGTGTGGAAGTGCTCAGGCGGGTCAGAGAACGGATCGGGTAAAGAGAAAAACTTTTATGTTTTGGCAGCGTTCCTTGCTTGGGTAGCGGCGGAATTTCGGGTTTTAGTGGCGATCTTTGCTCGATTAGCGGCGCAACTTTATGTTTTGGCGGCGTTCTTCCTTAGGTTAGCGGCGCAACTCACACTTTTAGCGGCGAATCCCAATATAAGCTGCCCAATTTGACAAAAACTACTCAGGTAGGCTGTTAAACTCCTAGGGTACGGTGGATATCTGCTCAGGCAAGGAGGAAATCCGCGTAGGTAAATCTCAGAACTGCTCAGGCAAGGAGGAAATCCGCGTAGGTAAATCTCAGAACTGCTCAGGCAAGGAGGAAATCCGCGTAGGTAAATCTCAGAACTGCTCAGGCAAGGAGGAAATCCGCGCAAGTAGACCTCAGAACTGCTCGAGTAACATAGAGCAAAACTCAGGTCAATAAGTGCTCCAATCTATAATTTCCACGTTAAGCAAACATCACGAAATCATGCCAAACAAAAAGCCTTTCCACAATTTAAAGTGGAAAGGCTTTTATAGTTACTGAGTGCTATCTTTATCTGCTGAATCTTCGCCAGCAGCGTTATCTTTATCAGTATTTTTATTCGTTAAGCTACTAGATGCTTTATTTGTGTCAAGATGGTTTTTTAGCGTTTGTGATACTTCATCAACCGTTTCTTGATTTAATTGGTAGTAGTAAATACCAGTAGACATATCATCTGTACCATCTAATGTTAAAGAATCGATACGTGGCATCCCTTGTGATAAATAAGATAGGAATGACTTCATTTCGCTAAATGTCATATTTGTCTTCATGTTATCACCAAGTGCTCTAATGACATCATCGTATTTTGTAATGGATTCTACCGAAGAAACTTTATTGATGATCGCTGTTAAAATCTCTTGTTGACGTTTGCCACGTTCAATATCATTGTCTTGCTTACGTGTTCTTGCGAGTGCAAGTGCCTGACTTCCGTTTAAATGCTGTAAACCAGGCTCTAAGTTGATGGCATTGCGATCGAATTCATCTTTTTCGTGTAACTTGTACGGTACATCAGCTTCAATTCCACCTAATGCATCAACAACGTCAATAAACGCATTAAAGTTCATACGTACATAGTAGTCAATTGGCACATCTAATAGTTTTTCTACTGTATCAATTGTTGAAATTGTTCCACCATGAGCATGTGCATGAGTAATTTTATCATTACGTCCCATTGAAGGAATATATACATAAGAATCTCGAGGGATACTCAACATTTTAATTGTTTTTGTTTTATTATTTAATGTTGCTAGAATAAGGGCGTCTGAACGTGAGTTCTCAGAGCCTTGCCCGCGATCTTCACTGTCATCAACACCGACAAATAGGATTGAAACGTTATCGTGTACTGGTTCAACCTTCTCATTACGAAGTGCAGAAATGTCTCGACCTTTTAATTCTTCATGTGCTGAGTCAGCTGCATGCTTTACTTGCTTCGTAATATATACACCATAAGCAGTTGCGCAAATTAGTAAACTAGCAACAAGAAGAAGGGAAACTTTTATAATTATGGAAGCTTTGGAAGGCCTCTTTTTGCTTTTAATTCTATTTTTCATTTTTAATATATTCTCCTCTGAATTTTGGGAATAATAAAGCGATTAAACTAAACTTATTCAAGTAATCTTAGAATATGTGTAAAAGATAAAATAGCTCAATATTAAAATTATACTATGGATATTTAGCATTCGACAATTAAAACTATTTATTTCACAACAAATTCAATAAATTGAGCATTCTCAAAAGCAATATTTGCTTGTCCGTTTGTCATTTCTGTTACCCAGTTTTGGAATTGTTCTTCTTCCTCTTTTAATACGGATACAATAATTTCGACGCCTTCTAAATAGCGAATTTCTTCTAAAGTATATGAGGAACCTCGAATTTCATTTTCTACTTTACCTAGCCAAGTGTAATCAATGGAAATGTTCATAAAATGGTGAAGCTTGCGTTCAACTACTTGGGCAGCAAGTAATCCTTCTGTTGTCGCTTTTCCATACGCTCGAATAAGACCGCCACCGCCAAGCTTAATGCCACCAAAGTAGCGTGTGACGACAACGACCGTATCTTTTAACCCTTGTTTTTTTAGGACTTCTAACATAGGGACGCCAGCTGTGCCACTAGGTTCCCCGTCATCGTTTGCTTTTTGAATATGATCATGCTCTCCAATAATATAGGCTGAACAATTATGTGTAGCATTATGATGCAATTTTTTTATGCGTTCAATAAAAGAAATTGCATCCTCTTCCGTTTCTGCACGTTCTATATAAGTAAGGAAGCGAGATTTTGAAATAACAATTTCACTTTCTCCGTATCCTTTTACAGTTAAATAGTTTTCTCTCATCAGTATCAATCTCCTTTAAAGTAGAGTTCTATTCTATAATTTTCATAAAGAAAAAGCATTAAATTTTAACATGAGAATGCTATAATAGGTGTAGACTATGTAATTGGTCTATTGAAATAGTAAGTAATCATAAGACATTAGACTGGGGAGTATACTATGTTTTCAAATGATACCTTCGATTTAAAGTCGCTTGATGACATATTTAATCGAATGTTAGAAACAATCATGAGCTCAAAAGATGATATCTTTATTATAAGCGAACAAAGCCGAAGAAATTTCGAAGATATGAAAATAGAGCTAGAAATTGTTCGAAAACAAGTTTCAATTGTTATTGATGAAGGCGATGCTTTAGAAAAAAGTACACAGCTCGCTAAGCAAAGACTTGTGTTAGTAAGTAAAGCTTTTGATAATTATACCGAAGAACAAGTTAGAGAAGCATATGAAACTGCACATGATTTTCAAGTGAAACTCTCCGTTATTAGAACACAAGAAAAGCAACTACGTGATAAAAGAGATGATTTAGAGAGAAGATTAAGAGCGTTACTCGATACGATTGAACGTGCAGATCATATTGTCAATCAGGTAAATGTCGTTTTGAATTACTTAACTTCAGATTTAAAAAATGTTGGTTTAGCACTTGAACAAGCAAAAATGAAACAAGATTTTGGTATACGAATTATTGCAGCACAAGAAGAGGAGCGCAAACGTCTATCTAGAGAAATTCATGATGGACCTGCTCAAATGCTGGCAAATGTACTAATGCGCACTAATTTAATAGACAGAACGTATCGTGAAAAGGGCATTGAATATGCTTTGGCTGAAATTGCTGATTTAAAGAAAACGGTGCGTAATGCATTATCAGAGGTGCGACGTATAATCTATGATTTAAGACCAATGGCACTTGATGATTTGGGAATTGTTCCGACATTAAAAAAATACTTATCGACAGTGACTGAATATAATCCTGGTGTTGAAGTTCATTTCCAATCGAGAAGCACCGAAAAGCGTATACCATCAAATTATGAAGTATCTATTTTCCGGTTAGTGCAAGAATGTGTTACAAATGCCATGAAACACGGGAAATGTAAAGATATTTGGGTAAAACTGGAGTGGTTGAAAAATTCCGTAAATATCGTTGTAAAGGACGATGGTATAGGTTTCAATCCACAGAAGGTTAAAGACCATTCCTTTGGGATTTTAGGTATGAAAGAACGTATCGAAATTTTGGATGGGACAATCTCAATTACAAGTGAGATAAATCGAGGTACGACGGTTTTATTTAAAATTCCGTTAGAAGTAGAGTAAAACGATTGTTGGAGAATTTTAGGGGGTAAAGACAAATGACGAAGATTATTATTGTAGACGATCACCAGCTATTCCGCGAAGGAGTAAAACGTATTTTAGATTTTGAAGATACATTTGACGTAGTAGCAGAAGGTGACGATGGTACAGATGTGGTTTCTTTATATGCTGAAAATCAACCAGATGTTGTACTAATGGATATTAATATGCCGGGGAAAAATGGAGTAGAGGCAACGGCAGAATTAATTAGTGAATTCCCAGATGCGAAGGTTATTATGTTATCCATTCATGATGATGAAACGTACGTAACACACGCGCTAAAATCTGGATCACTTGGCTATATGCTAAAAGAGATGGATGCAGACGAAATTGTTGAAGCCATTAAAGTAGTTGCGAATGGTGGATCTTACCTACATCCAAAAGTAACTAAAAATTTAGTAGCGGAATTCCGTCGTCTTTCTGAGCATGAAAATAAAGGTAACTTCCATCAAACAGAAATTCGTCGCCCATTCCATTTACTAACAAAACGTGAATGTGAAGTATTACAATTACTAACAGATGGACAATCTAACCGTACAATTGGTGAGACACTGTTCATTTCTGAAAAAACAGTTAAAAACCACGTTTCAAGCATTTTACAAAAAATGAATGTAAACGACCGTACACAAGCTGTTGTTACAGCCATTAAAAATGGCTGGGTTGAAGTACGTTAATAGCATATATTGAAATTAAAGCTGTTTTTAAAGGCTACTATCTTATTTAGTAGTTTTTAAAGCAGTTTTTTTAGTGAAAGTAACCCACAATAGCCAAATGTCATATAAAAAGGTGTAACAATTTATACATAGTAATAGTGCAACATTTTAAAACCATGGGCGTCATAAGGAAGGCGTAACACCTAAATGTTGAAAATGCACAACAAAATTCCTACAACGGGATTTATATGCTACAATATGCGCGGGAGGTTTTTTGATGTTAAAGAAAAGTTTTCTAGCAGTTTTTACCCTATTAATGTTAACTACATTAGTGTTAACTGCCTGTGGTAATAAAAAAGATGATGAAATGAGTGCAGAAGAAAGACAAAAAATCATTGATGATGGAACCGTCGGGTTTGAAAAGAATGGTGGGAACATAACAAAGGCAGAGAATATCCCTGCTGAAGAAAACAAAGCGATATTAGCAGCCTTTAATGAATATATTGCGGCTCTCAATTCAAAAGAAATTGATCGTTATATGCAAACACTCTCAAAGAATCCAAAAGGTTTCAATTATGAGGGAGAAAAGAACTACATTAAAGAAGTATTTAAACAGTCAGACGTTAAACGAGATGCTAAAGATACTACGATTATAAAATATAGCGAAAATGAAGCACAGGTCTATTCAAATATAACATCGCATTTAGTACAAACTACAACAAATATAAAGCATGAAAGTGCCGGACAACAAGTGACAGTATTCGTCAAAGAAGATGGACTCTGGAAGGTCACTAGCGTCTTCTATACTGGAGATGAAACGAAATCAACTACTGGCAAATAAAATGAGGATATCTTCATTCAGGCTCATCACTAAGAGTTGAGGTTGGGTGATTTTCTGAGATTAGCGTCAAGAGCGAGCTAGATAGAGGAACGAAGGCAAAAGCATCACGCCCAACGACCCAATGGACTTGCCTAGCTGGAACGGAAATCAACCCCAAGTTATAGTGATGAGCCTTTATTTACTTAATAGAAGGATTAATTGAATGAAGATAAATCCGTATACATAGAAAATGAATGTGAAATGGAAGCTAAGTTTAACAATTTAGCAGATGTCTAGAAAGTTGAAAAAGGGGAGTGTACTTACTTCTATTCGACATTTAGACGAGATTACGTAACGTCGTAATTCATTTCACATTCATTTCTTTTTATCTGTAACAAAAGCAAAGCGACAGCAACAATTTTTTATCTGTGCGAAAGCGAAGCGACAGCAACAATTGCGCCGAGGCGCAATTGCATGTAAACTATTTAGAATAGGAGAGTGGACATGGATGAGGACAGCAATCGTAACAGATAGTACTGCATATATTCCGGCTGAGGAACGAGAACGCTTAAACATTCATATGATTCCGTTAAGTGTAAATATCTCAGGGCAACTATTTGCAGAAGAAGTAGATATCACAGCATCTGAATTTTATGATAAAGTACGCGGGGCAAAAGAATTCCCAAAAACAACGCAGCCCCCAATTGGAGAATTTGCCTCTCTCTTTGAAGAGCTGGCAAAAGAGTATGATGAAGTAATATCAATTCATTTATCAA
The DNA here is from genome assembly GCF_044763105.1 of Lysinibacillus sp. NPDC096212. Lineage (NCBI taxonomy): Bacteria > Bacillati > Bacillota > Bacilli > Caryophanales > Bacillaceae > Lysinibacillus > Lysinibacillus sp. NPDC096212. The sequence goes on from NZ_JBIWFQ010000021.1 coordinate 26,282, forward strand.
GTGGAATCAGTGGAACATATCAAGGTGCAATTCAAGCAGGCGAGATGGTGGAAGGCATTGATATGTACGCTTTTGATAGTGAAATATCCTGTGCGGTACAGGGTTTTTACGTTCTACGAGCAGCTGAAATGGCGGCTCAGGACTTTTCAGCAAAAGAAATTCTCGCAACATTAGCGGACATGAAGCAGACAATTCGTGCTTACTTCATTGTAGACGACTTAGGGCACTTACAACGTGGGGGACGTTTGTCTTCAGCAGCGGCATTAATTGGCGGCTTATTACAAGTAAAGCCAGTACTGCATTTTGTGGACAAGGTTATTGTACCTTTTGAAAAAATTCGTACGCGTAAAAAAGCATTAAAGCGTGCGGAGGAGCTACTAGCTGAAGATGTTCAAAAGTATGAAGCACTGGATGCTGTCGTGATCCACGGCAATTGCCAGGCTGAAGCAGAAGAATGGCTAGCACAACTAGCAGCAACCTACCCGAGCGTGAACTTTAAATTAAGCTATTTCGGTCCCGTCATTGGCACGCACTTAGGTGAAGGCGCAATGGGGCTAGGCTGGACAAAAAAATAATATTAAGTAAGACAGTCTCTACAGCTAATTTGTAGAGGCTGTTTTTTTATTTTTGGGCATAGCGTTTTGTCGGGTGAAGCGGGGGGTCGCCTGTAATTCTTCAACATCGCTGATAAAAGTAAGAGAATGCCGATAAACCTGTGAACATCGCTGATAAAAGTAAGAGAATCGCCGATAAACCTGTGAACATCGCTGATAAAAGTAAGAGAATCG
>NZ_JBIWFQ010000021.1:27166-111006 GCF_044763105.1 Lysinibacillus sp. NPDC096212
ATGCCGATAAACCAGTGAACATCGCTGATAAAAGTAAGAGAATCGCCGATAAACCAGTGAACATCGCTGATAAAAGTAAGAGAATCGCCGATAAACCAGTGAACATCGCTGATAAAAGTAAGAGAATCGCCGATAAACCAGTGAACATCGCTGATAAAAGTAAGAGGATCGCTGATAAACCCGCGAACATCGCTGATAAAAGATCAGAAATCGCTGATAAACTCACGAAAATCGCTGATAAAAATCAGTCACATGAAAGGAGCAAAGCAATGACATACAAAGGTTGGTTGTTGCCACCTTCATTACGAGATTTTCATGAAGGACGTATTTGGTTAAAGGAGCATGCCCCATTTTCTAAGGAAGATATCGAGAAATCAATCAATCTTCAATACTTCCATATAATAGAAGGGATTCAAAAAGAGCCACATCTAAAATGCAATCGTTGCCATAATGAGCATCCTCAGCAATTTACAACGTTTGCTTGTTCAAAGTGCCAGCAGCAATGTGTATATTGTAGACATTGTCTGAATATGGGCAGAGTGAGCAGTTGTACGCAATTAATGATTTGGACAGGTCCTCGCGCAATTAGGACAGGAAAGCATTCACTCAATTGGACGGGGCAATTTACAGTGCTTCAACAGCAGGCGGCAAATGAAATGCTAGAAAGTGTTAAAGCACAACGTTCCCACCTTATTCATGCAGTATGTGGGGCAGGAAAAACAGAGCTACTTTTCCCGACTGTACATTATGCGTTAGAGCAGGGCTTACGGGTATGTATCGCTACTCCACGTACAGATGTAGTGCTAGAGTTATATCCTCGCTTTCAAACAGTTTTCCCGCAAACGATGATCCATGCTTTATATGGTGGTTCACCAAAACAGGTTGGTTATGCCCAACTTGTGTTGGCGACAACTCATCAACTGTATCGGTTTGAGCGGGCGTTTGACGTCATGATTGTTGATGAAGCTGATGCATTTCCCTATACATTTGATGAAACCTTACAAAGCGCTGTGCAAAAGGCAAAAACGGCAAACGCACCAATAATGTTGGTCACAGCAACACCTTCGCATAAATTACTGACTCAGTACCAAAATGAAAGCTATTCATTTATCCCAAAGCGCTATCATAACCGTCCATTACCGGTCCCTCGATTTCATTCTCTATGGAGCTATGAAAAAAGCATAAAACGGGGAAAGATCCCGCGAAAGCTAAAGCAATGGACAGAGGAACGCCTTGTACGAAAAGAGCCTTTTCTATTATTTTTCCCGACAGTAGAGTTAATGAAAATAGCTACGCCTCTTTTTCAGTTATTAGATGGAAGCATCATGGCGGTGCACGCTGAAGATCCCGATCGTAAAGAAAAAGTGCTTAAACTACGCCATGAAGAAGTTCCAGGTTTACTGACAACCACCATATTAGAAAGAGGAATTACGATAAAAAACGTACAGGTTGCAGTTATTGGGGCAGAATCAACCATTTTTACTTCAAGTGCACTTATACAAATCGCCGGTCGAGTTGGACGAAATGCTGATTTTGCAGATGGAGACGTTGTATTTTTTCATCATGGTATTACGATTGAAATGGATGATGCGCGTACCAAAATTCTTTATTATAATAAGAAAGGATTTTCACAATGAATAAAATTGAAACACTTTGCTTATTATGCTCACAGCCTTTGCAATCAGCAATCTCATGGAAACTACTTTTAACAAAACAATTTCAACCAACCATCTGTGATAGGTGCTCAGCTCGATTTGAATATTCCTCAACAGCAACAGCACTTTACCAATATAACGATGCGATGAAAGATTATTTACATCAATATAAATTTCTTCAGGATGTCGCACTTGCTAAAGTATTTCGGCAGGAGCTACATGCACGCTTCAAACATGAAAAAGCAACCATTATACCGATCCCAATGCATCCTACTAAACAAAGGGAGCGTACCTTTTCGCATACGGAAGAGCTATTAAAGGCTGCTACTATTCCTTTTATGCAACTTTTAGAAAAGACAACGACAGAAACGCAAAGCTCTAAAAATAGAGAGCAGCGTATCCATGCAGCTTCTCTGTTCCATTTGATGGCTGGAGCACATGTAGAACATAAAGAATATCTTCTTTTTGACGATATAAAAACGACAGGAACTACTTTACAGCATGCCACCGAGATTTTAATGAATGCGGGTGCTAGAAATATCAAAAGCTTCACACTAATTAATGGATGAAAATGCTAATGCATTGTGTATAATAGATTACGAGTAAATAAGATTCGTATCTAGCAGTTATATGTAAGAGGAGGAAGAGTGATGGCAGAGGTTCGTAATTGTCCGAAATGTAATGAGTTTTTTAATTATATAGGGGTCAGAGAAGTATGTCATAAGTGTGCTCAATCTGAAGAGGACTTATATCAAATCGTTTATCGCTTTTTGCGTAAACGTGAAAACCGTGCTGCGACAGTAGAACGTATTGTTGAAGCAACTGGAGCTGAAGAGGAGTTATTGTATAAATGGGTACGCAAGGGGCGCTTACAGACTGCGATGTTCCCTAATCTAGGTTATCCATGTGATAACTGTGGTCATCTAACGACAAAAGGCAAGCTATGTACAAAATGTCAGGATGAATTAAAGTCGGAGCTACGTACATTTGAAGCGGCGAAGGAGTTCCGTGAGAGTGTTGCAGAACGTGATCGTGTAACATACCACGCAGAACGAAAACGCTAACTTATTTCAGCGAGTGTCCAAACACCCGCTGAAATAGAGGAACTCAGTCTAAGAACGCCACGTCCTGTGGCAACGGCTGAGTGACCAACATCACGTTGGCCCAAATCCTCCGGCGGATGTCACGGAATCGGAAAGGAGTTCAATTTAGGATGTTAGCCTAAAATCATCGCATCCATGCGATAACGGCTAACTGACCTGCATCACGCAGGCCTAAGTACAAAGCCGATTCCGGACGCATTGTTTATCTGCGCGAAAGCGAAGCGACAGCAACAATTATGCCGAGGCATAATTGCTAAGCCTAAAGTGTGTTAATTTTAAATAAAATTAGCACACTTTTTTATATTTGAAAACTTAACATTATGTGAGACAATCCGAAATAATAGGAAGATAAGCTTTTTAGATAGGGGGTTATTAAATGAAAATTACATCTTATGGGATTAATGCAGTGAACGCCTATAAAAATCAGGTGCGCGATGTAAAATCAAGCGCTAATAAGGCATCTTTTGCAGATAAAATCGAAATTTCAAAAACTGCACAGGAGATGCAAGGAGTTTCAACATACAGCACAGAGCGTGCAGAACGCGTACAACAACTAAAAAAAGATATCAATTCAGGTGAATACAAAGTGGACGCTCGCAAAGTTGCAGAAGATATGCTGAAATATTATCGTTTCTAAGGAATATCAGAAAGGGTGCTTAGCAAAATGTCTACAGAAGCGATCTGTTCTACATTAACAAAGTTAGAAAGAATGCATAAAAGCTTACTTGAACTAGCCATTAAAAAAACTGAAATCATTACTGCTGGGAATATCGAAGCACTGGACCAAATGCTCAAGGATGAGCAGGCGCATATAGCGGCCATCGATAAGCTCGAGCAACAGCGTCAGAAACAGGTAACGGACTACCTTGAAGCAAAAGGACTTGCTTCAACTGACAAAGCAACTGTCGCTGATGTCATCGAGGCTGCTGAACAACAGACTGAAAAAGACACGCTCTCAGCAGTGCGCAATCGATTATTGCAGATCATCAACGACTTAAAAAACCAAAACGATTTAAATCAAAAACTCGTGTTCCAATCACTACAATTTGTCAATCTGACATTGGGTTCCTTACGACCTCAGACCGAGCAAATGAACTACTCTGGTAATGAGATACGCGGAACGAATAAGGTTGCTAAAAAATCATTTTTTGATTCTCAAGCATAGCTTCTTGCGCCCATGCAAGAAATTTTGCTTGTGCTTGGAATTATAAACGTAAATAAAAAGGAGGAAAAAAAATGCGCTCAACATTTATGGGCTTAGAAGCAAGTAAACGAGGTTTATTTACACAACAAACAGCTTTATACACAACTGGACATAATATTTCCAATGCCAATACATTAGGTTACTCTCGCCAACGGGTAAATATGCAAGCGACTCCTGGTTTTCCAACAGCAGGCTTAAATCAGCCTGTCTATCCAGGGCATCTTGGAACTGGGGTTGAAGCTGGATCAATTCAACGTATTCGTGATGAATTTATTGATCGACAATATCGCCAAGAAACAAATAAACTTGGCTATTGGGATTCCAGAACAAAGGCCATCTCTCAAATGGAAGATATTGTTAATGAACCTTCTGAATTTGGTTTGGATAAGGCATTTGAACAGTTCTGGAAAGGGCTTCAAGATGTTGGGAACAAGCCAACAGATGCGGCATCACGTAAGGTTGCCATTGGCCGTGCAGAGCACTTAGCAGAATCCTTTAACTATCTTGATAAACAATTAAAAATGATTCAAGGTAATCTTGGGAACGAACTTGATGTATCTACTACGCAAATTAACACGATTATAAAGCAAATTGCGGCAGTTAATAAACAAATTACAGAGGTTGAACCAAGCGGGCATGTACCGAATGACTTGTACGATGTGCGTGATGTTTTAGTCGATAAGCTAAATGAATATATCCCGGTGTCTATCGAGCGTATTCCTTCAGGTGGTCTTGCATCTGAAGTTGCTGAAGGTAGTTTAAAAATTACATATAAGGGCGCTGATGGTGTTGTCAGAGATTTAGTAGATGGAAAAGATTTTGCTCAATTCACTGCAATGGGAACTAAAGGTAGTAAGGTGACAGGAGATGACATTACAAATGTATTCTCTGAATTGCAGCTAACAGGGATTGAATCTTTAGATGCTCATGAAGCGGGGACTGTGAGTAGCTCACAAACTACGATTGAACAAAAGGACTTTGAAGCTTCAAAAGGAAAATTGCTATCCCTAATTAATTCCTACGGCTATCAGAGTGCAAGTGGTGTTAAGGGCTACTATCCTGAGACATTAGAAAAAATAGACCAGTTAGCCAATGCTTTTATTAAAGAATTTAACGACCTGCATGCCAAAGGCTATACATTAGAAGAAAAAGGTTCAAATACTTCTTCTAAAGGAGGAGCGTTCTTTGTAGGTACTGGTGCAGGTGGTATTAAACTTAATGAAGAAATTAAAGAAAACCCAAACCTTATAGCTGCATCTTCAGAGCAAACCGAAGAAGGGGACGGTAAGCATGCATATGAGCTTGCGAATATGCAACATAAATTATATGCATCAATTGGAAATGCGACTATGCAATCATTTTACCAAGGAATCGTCGGAAAAGTTGGTGTAGACGGTGAGGAAGCAATTCGTCTAGCTGCAACATCTGAATCTCAACGTCTGATGGTGTCAAATAGCCGTGATGCCGTAAGCTCTGTTTCATTGGACGAAGAGATGACAAATATGATTACCTTTCAGCAAGCGTATAATGCAAATGCACGTATGATTACCGTAGTTGATGAAACATTGGACAAAATTATTAACGGAATGGGCCGAGTTGGTCTATAGGAAAAAAATATTAAGCAATTTATGGAGAATAACTCTCCGACTTACAAGAAGGGAGTTTTTACAAAATGCGCGTAACACAATCAATGTTATCAGGTAACATGCTTAGAAATTTAAATAATAGCTATGGCAAAATGTCTAAACTTCAGGATCAACTTACCTCTGGCTCAAAAATTACTCGACCATCTGACGACCCTGTCATCGCAGTAAAAGGCATGGGCTACCGCCGCGATTTAGCAAAAGTAGAACAATACACTCGCAATATGATTACAGCAAATAGCTGGTTAGATTCTTCAGATGAATCTCTTAACCAGGTTGGCGAACAAATGAAGCGTGTCCGTGAGCTTGTTATTCAAGCTGCCAATGGTACAAACACGCCTGAGGATCGCGACAAAATAAAAAAAGAAATTGATCAAATTCGTCAGCAAATTCAGGATGTGGGTAATACGAATATTGATGGTAGCTACATATTCAGTGGAACAAATACAAATCAGCCATTATTTACACCAGTAGCGGGTGGTGGAAAGGAAATTAATCCAAACCTGAACGCTGCAGATAAAGGTGTAAATATAGAAATTTATGATGGTATTCAGATTCAGGTAAATACACCAGGTAAAGATTTATTTGAAAATATTAATGATATGATGGGGAAAATTTCTGATTTACTGGGGGATCCATCAAAAAATGGTGAAGAACTTGGAGATATGCTTGGAGGTGTTTCATCATCGAGTACAAATGATGATATCACAACAATGCATAATAAAATTCTTGAAGCACAGGCTGATATCGGTGCACGTCAAAATCGTGTAGAGATGATGGAAAATCGTCTTGGTATACGTGAGGTCAATGTAACGAAGCAACTAAGAGATAACGAGTCTGTTGATTATTCAAAAGCTATTACTGAAATGGTCACAAATGAATCAATTCATCAGGCTGCATTATCGGTGGGTGCTAAAATTATTCAACAAACATTAGTAGATTTTATTAGATAAAGAGGACTTATTTAATTTATATGAAGAAATTAGCAAGAGAAATATTAATCTATCCTACGACGAATGCGTTAAGGGCAGTAGCGAGCATTAGTTGACTTTATCAGATAATTATTCAAAAGCGTTTGGACATTTTGTTCAGACGCTTTTCTTGAAAGGAGAGGAGTAAATGAGACTCCCGCAAATTCAAATTCGTACGACCGATGCGCAAATTGATCTTGATATTTCCAAACCGAAGCAGTACATTAAACAACCGAGAGCAACACAACATATCGAACAGCCAGCTGCAATTCTCGAAATTAATACAACGCGTGGTGCACTTCGTATGGATTCTTCACAAGCAAGACGGGACTTAGGTTTAATAGGTCCACTTGAATCAAGTGCTAATTATGCACAAAAAGGTAAACAAGAGGTTCTACAAGGGATGGCGCGTAGAGCAAGAGAGGGACGTCAAATGATGGAAAGTGCCGGTAAAGACCAAGGACGTGCAACTATCCAAAATATCGCGAAACAAAATCATGGTCCCCATCGCGTACAATTTAACATTAAATTTGTGCCATCAATTGGCTCAGTCAAAATTGATTATACACCAGGTACAACTGATATTAATATTCAAAGAAGAGAACCAAAAATCGACGCAAAAGTGAACAAACCAATTCATGAATACACACCTGGAAAAGTAACTGGTACAATGGTACAAAGACCATCTGTTCAAACTGACGTAATTGTATAAAGGAGCACAATAACAATATGAAAATAGCAACCAAATTTTTAGGAGAAGTAGAGATAACGAACGAAGATGTTATAACATTTCCGGAAGGTATTCCAGGTTTTCCGGATGTTACTAAATTCGTGTTATTACCACTTGATCAGGACTTACCGCTTGCACTATTACAAGGTACTGAAAATCCTGAACTCGGTTTCATTGTCGCTTACCCATTTGTTTTCAAACCTGATTATGCATTTGATCTTTCAATGGAAGATAGCGGAGTTCTCGCTGTAGAACGTGAAGAGGACCTTGTTACATATTCAATCGTGACATTAAAAGAAAAGTTAAGTGAATCTACAATGAATCTACTTGCACCAGTTGTCATCAATATGAAGGAAAAAGTGGGTAAACAGATTGTGTTAAGTGACAGTAAGGCTTATCCGTTACGCTTTTCGCTGAGTGCCCTTGAAGGAAGTGTTAAATAATGCTCGTACTTTCAAGGAAAAAGAATGAATCTATTATGATAGGTGACCATATAGAAGTGAAAATTCTATCCGTTGATGGTGACCAAGTGAAGTTAGGTATTGTGGCTCCAAAATCAGTAACGGTTCATCGTTCAGAAGTGTTCGAGGCGATACAAGCACAAAACAAGGAAGCATTAAACGTAACGTCAAACTTATTAGAACAATTAAAGAAAAAATAATAATCTGAGCCTATGATCTCTTTTGAGTAATAGGCGTTTTTTGTCTTTAAAGATTTATTTTTCAAGAGCTCCTAGAAGATAAGAATTAGAAATTAATTTTTTTGATGGAAGGATTAGTTTAAAATATAGTAAATAAAATTTTTCTTGAAAATAAATAAAATTTAGCTAAAAACTATTAAACATTTCAATAAAGGAACGATATAGATAGTGTAAGGCAGTGGGAGTACATAATACGACCAAAGCCCACAGCATTCCACAAGGATGTGGGATGACAAAAAACATTCAAGGAGGAATTCCACATGAGAATTCAACATAACATTTCAGCTTTAAACACACATCGTAACCTTGGCTTCAACAACGCACAATCTGCGAAAAACCTTGAGAAATTATCTTCAGGTTACAAAATCAACCGTGCTGGCGATGACGCTGCTGGTTTAGCAATCTCAGAAAAAATGCGCGGACAAATTCGTGGTCTTGACATGGCAACTAAAAATGCTCAAGATTCAGTATCGTTAATCCAAACGGCTGAGGGTGCTCTTAACGAAACACACGCAATCCTACAACGTATGCGTGAACTAGCAGTACAATCTTCAAATGATACAAACGTAACTGGTGACCGTAAAGCACTTCAATTAGAAATTGAATCTTTATCAAAAGAAATCACTCGTATTTCTACTGATACTGAGTTCAATACTCAAAAGTTATTAAATGGTTCTTTTGGAGCAGCAATTGAAAATGCTGGATCAGCTACAGCAGATGGCGGTAAAGTATTCCATATTGGTGCAAACTCAGGTCAAAGTATCAATCTAAGTATTGGTAACATGGGTGCAACTTCACTAGGTGTTAATGCGCTTACAACTAGTGCAGCTGAGTTAGCAGCTAATGCAAGTAAAGGTGCTGGAATCAACATCACAACTCAAGCAAGTGCTGATAACTCAATCTCAATTATTGATAAAGCATTAACAAAAGTATCTGAAACACGTGCGTCTCTAGGTGCGGTACAAAACCGTTTAGAGCATACAATCAACAACTTAGGTACGACTTCTGAAAACTTAACAGCTGCAGAATCACGTATTCGTGACACTGACATGGCAAAAGAGATGATGAACTTTACGAAGAACAACATCTTAACGCAAGCTGCACAATCAATGCTTGCGCAAGCTAACCAACAACCACAAGGCGTTCTTCAATTATTACAATAATTGATAGCCTTAAGCCCTATTTCTCATTTGAGAAATAGGGTTTTTTTTGATGAAAGAAATGCTTGAAATGATATATTAGTTATTGATTATTTACGATTCAAGTCGATATAAAGCTAGAGGTGTAATTATGAAGAATCAATTTATTATTGAAACCATCGAAACGAAAACAGGGAATATGACATTGAAAGTTAATGACTACTTTATTCATAGTAAATACAATCCTATAATAGAAGCGCAGAAATTTGCAGAGACTCACTATGAGTCACATCATGTGCATATTTTATTTGGCTATGGTTTAGGCTATTTAGTAGATAGCCTAAAGGAACAATTGAAATTTGGTGAACCATTAATCGTCATTGATCCCTTATTTGATGATTCACATTTAGAAGTTCAAGCTAGACATAAAGACAATGAGTTTGATAAATTCTTATACAATAGCAAATCGGTTAATAAGTTAGAGTATATAATCGATACTATCAAAGGATTAGAGTTACAAAAAAACTTTAAAATTATATGCGCACCAAATTATGATAAATTATTTCCAGAAATGTATTTGCAAGTCTTAAAAACAGTAAAAGATATACAACAAAAAAACATGGTTAGTGAAAATACGATATATAGAGATTCAGAATTGTGGCAGAAAAACCTTAGTGAAAATCTTATATCTATATTTGAAGATAGAAATTTAAATAAATTACAACAAATATATTCTTGTCCAGTAATTATTGCCTCAGGTGGACCTTCTCTTACAAAACAATTACCATTATTAAAAGAAATTCAAGATAATGTTATTATTATAGCGGCAGGTTCTACAATTAATTCTTTATTAGCGTTTGGAATAGAACCTGACTATGTAGCTTCTATTGACGGTACAGAGGCAAGTTATAATCAATTTAAAGATTTAAATTTACAGAAAACTAAACTGATGTATACGATTTTTAGTAATCCAAAAATCAGAACGCAATTTAATAATTTGGGTTATGCGTTTACAGCTATTTCAGATGACTCAATTTATAACTATTTAAACAACAAATTAGATGTTAATTTACCTAAGATTGTGGGGGGAGGAAGTGTCGCACAGTACGCTTTTTCCATTGCTCAATATATATCTAGTGGTCCAATAGCGTTAATTGGACAAGATTTGGCATACACAGATAACCAAACGCACGCAGCTAATAATAAACAAACTAAGCGCATTGAAGAAAGCTGGAGGGTTAGTGACAATATGTTTGCAGTAGAAGGTTTTGATGGCGAGGATGTTTGGACAAGTACCTCGCTCTATTCTATGAAATTGACATTTGAGCAAATGATTGAAAATTATCCTTCTAATAATATTATTTTCAATTGTACTGAAGGCGGAGCAAGGTTAAATGGCTTTAAACAAAAAACTTTTAATGATTTTTTTGAACAATATATTCAAAAAGAACGTCCAAATAAAGAAATAGGGATTGAAAATCAAACCTATATAGTTGCACAAGATGAATGGAAGAATTTAAAAGAGATACTAGAAGGTGAGTTAAAAGAGTACGATCAAATAATCAAGCATTTAATAAAAGGCTTAAACACATTGGAAAGCAATAGATCTAATACAACTTTTAATAATAAGACGTTAAAAAAATTGGATAAAGTGGATAAGGAAGTTGCTGAACTATATTCAAAGGTGCAAATGGATTTCATTGTAGTCCCAATTACCTTAAGAGTGTTAAAAGGTTTCTTAGAGAAAGAAAATGAAACAACTACTGAAAAGTATACTAGAGTATATAATCAAACAAAGACTCTGTATGCAAAGCTTTTAGATGCAACAAGAAAGTCTAAATCATATACCGAAAATACAATCGAACGAATTGATAATGAAAAAATAATAAAAAGCGAGGAATAACAATGACAGAAATTTTAATGGATACGATTCAAAGTTTTAACGAATATTTACCAAGAGTAGCAAATGGGAGTCAAGAAATCGCTGGAAATTTAAGAAGTGATCAAATAGCCAATGCTTTAAAAATGATTTTAGAGTTTTCAGAAGGGATGTCATGGCTTGTAGAGGCGAGTGAACTCTTCGAAGCAAATGATGTAAAAGTAGCTGTACAAATTGCGAAAATTCAAGAGTTTTTACAGGAAATCAATGCGGGTCTTGAGATGCAGGATTACGTATTGGTAGCAGATATGTTTGAGTATGAAATTGCCCCTTTCTTTGAAGAAGCAGCATTAATTGAGGTACAATCAAATTAATGGACTGGCTTGTAGAACATGCAAAAGATGGCTCATATACGCTTCAATTGAATGATATTTATCTTTATAGTAAATATCGACCAAAGCAAGATGTAGAGAAATTTATTGAAAAAGAGTTAATCACTCAGTATAAACAATATATTTTATTTGGACTAGGCCTTGGTTATCATGCCGAGGCTCTTCTAAATAGTAGTCCAACTTCTACTATATACATTGTGCTTGCGGATAAGAAAGAACTAGAACTATGTAAAGTGTATGGTGCTGCACATATTTTAGACGATAAGCGAATCTGCATTATTGATAGTAAGGTCCATTTAACGAATATTTCATTGGATGAAACACAGCTGATTATTCCATTACAGTGGTTAAAGGCAATTGGTGCAAATCACCCGTTGTTTGTATCCTTAGAGAATATTAAAATAAGACAAATGTCCTTTCGAAATGTCGCCGGGATTATGCATGAAAATTTCTCAGCGAATCTAATGAATTCTCATTTCTTTATGCGAAGATTTGAAGAAATTGCAAAAGGTGGAAAATCTTTCTTAGTATCAGCAGGTCCATCGCTCAATCAAACGGTCAAATCATTGAAAGAAACAAATGACTTTTGCTTTGTTTTAGCAGTTGGATCGGCGCTAAAAACATTATTAAAAGAAGGCATTGTGCCAGATGCCGTCATTATTACAGACCCGACACACTTTGTACAGGAACAATTAGAGAATACTGCGTATAAGGGTTTACTATTTTATATGGCTACGGCAAATCATGGAATGACGAACATTCACAAAGGGAAAAAAGCTATTCTATTTCAAGAGGGTTATCCTTTGTCTGAAGAATTTGCAGCATCCAACGCAGTTCCTTTATTAGAAACTGGTGGATCGGTTGCAACTACAGGTTTTTCCCTTTTAGAATTCATGGGCTTTAAAACAGTATATTTATTCGGCCAAGATTTAGGCTTTAAAAATAATCAAACCCATGCGAATTTATCAACGTCCTCTAATATGTTTGAAACAAATATAAAGTTTCAGACAGTCCTTTCCAACAACGGAGACTACATTAATACATACAGTAATTTTAATGTTTTCCGTCGTTGGTTTGAACAAAAAGCAACAAATACATCTATGCAGATATTTAATACGGCGTGGGATGGTGCTAAAATAGAAGGTGTTCCTTACCTAAGTGCTGATGAGCTGAAAAAACAATTAGCAGATGCCCCGATTATGAATTATAAAGAGATTTTAGAGGGCATCGTATCAAGTAAATAATTTGAAAAGGTGTTATAGACATGACTAAAAAAATCCTAGTAACGGGCGCTGACGGATTCATCGGATCCCATTTAACAGAAGAACTTGTAAGACAAGGTCACGATGTACGTGCATTTGTTTACTATAACTCATTCAATTCATGGGGATGGTTAGACCAGTCGAAAAAAGAAATCAAAAAGTCATTGGATATTTTCTCCGGAGATATTCGAGATCCATTTGGGGTAAAGGAAGCGATGAAGGGCTGTACACACGTACTACACCTTGCATCACTTATTGCTATCCCTTACTCATACCATTCACCGTCTACTTATATTGATACAAATGTAAATGGTACGCTAAATATTGTACAAGCTGCGCGTGAATTAGGCGTGGAAAAGGTGGTGCATACGTCGACAAGTGAGGTGTATGGTACGGCTCAGTATGTGCCAATTGATGAGGATCATCCATTGCAAGGACAGTCCCCTTATTCAGCCTCTAAAATTGGTGCAGACCAAATGGCATTATCATTTTATCGTTCATTCGATACACCAGTTACGGTGATTCGTCCGTTTAATACATATGGTCCTCGTCAATCAGCGCGTGCGGTTATTCCGACAATTATTAGCCAATTAGCGAGTGGACAAACGACAATTAAGCTAGGTGCTATTAGTCCAACACGTGATTTCAACTATGTGCAGGATACGGTAGGGGGGTTTATATCTGTCATGAATTCTGAAAAGTCATTAGGTGAAGTTATTAATGTAGGCTCTAATTATGAAGTATCGATTGGTGAAACGGCAGAAATGATTGCAGAGATTATGGGTGTGAACTTAACGATTGAAACAGATGAACAGCGCTTACGTCCAGAAAAAAGCGAAGTCAATCGTCTATGGGCAGAAAATAAAAAAGCAAAAGAATTGATAGGTTGGCAACCTCAGTATGGTGGTAAAGATGGCTTCCGTCGTGGCTTAGAAGAAACAATTGATTGGTTCACTAATCCGAAAAATTCAGCTCAATATAAGGCAGATGTTTATAATATATGAATACGCAATGGGTGCAATTTGTAAATGATATAAAGGCACAATATGGAAAAGATTTTGTGCCTTTACATGAACCAACATTTAACGACAAAGAAATCGAATATGTAACGGACTGTGTAAAAACAGGATGGGTTTCTTCGGTAGGAGCGTATGTCACACGCTTTGAAGAAGAATTAGCGAAGTTTGTTGGTGTGAAGCGTGCTGTGGCAGTCGTGAACGGCACTGCTGCATTACATATTGCGTTAAAGATAGCGGGGGTAGAGCTAGAAGATGAAGTACTAATGCCTTCTCTTACTTTTGTAGCTACAGCAAATGCCGTTACTTATTTAGGAGCAGTTCCGCATTTTATTGATGTAAGTATGGATACATTAGGTATAGATCCAATTAAGCTAAAGAGCCATCTTAATAGAATGGCTGAAATACGTAATGGAGAGCTATTTAATAAGGAAACAGGTCGCCGTATTAAAGCACTTGTACCAATGCATACATTTGGACATCCTGTTGAGCTAGATGAATTAGTAGCTCTTTGTGATACTTATAATCTAGTACTTGTAGAAGATGCTGCAGAATCTTTGGGAAGTTATTATAAAGGTAAGCACACAGGAGGTTTCGGTAAAGTAAGTGCGATTAGCTTTAATGGTAATAAAATTATAACAACTGGCGGCGGCGGTGCGATTGTGACAGATGATGAGGCTTTAGCCGATTATGCAAAGCACTTAACGACGACAGCTAAAGTACCACATCGTTGGGAATATGAGCATGATGAAATTGGCTACAATTATCGTATGCCGAATATTAATGCAGCACTTGGGTGTGCTCAATTAGAAAAACTGCCTGAATTTCTACAGCAAAAACGAGAGTTAGCTAATAAAATTGGACAACTCATTACAGAATTAGAGGGTGTTAAGCTTTTTAAAGAGCCTACTAACTGCAGTAGTAATTATTGG
Organism: Lysinibacillus sp. NPDC096212; assembly: GCF_044763105.1. NCBI lineage: Bacteria > Bacillati > Bacillota > Bacilli > Caryophanales > Bacillaceae > Lysinibacillus > Lysinibacillus sp. NPDC096212. The sequence goes on from NZ_JBIWFQ010000021.1 coordinate 41,793, forward strand.
CTCCAAACTATAATTCTTGATGAACGATATAAACGTGATGAAATATTAACATTTTTAAATGATAATCACATTTTGAGCAGGCCAATTTGGAAGCCCATGCATCAATTAAATATATTTCGAAACTGTCCAAAATCAACATTAGTAAATACAGAGTTGATTCAAAAGAGAATTATAAATATTCCAAGTTCTTGTTTTAAACGGATAGGTGGGTCAGAATTATGAAAAAAAGTGCAGTCGTAGTAGGTGGAGGGATTGTTGGGTTATTTTCAGCAATATACTTAAAACCAGAGTTTGACCAAGTGGTTATTCTCGAAAAAGATAAAGAAATCGGTGGATTATTAAAATCAATTACTAATGAAGATGGTATTAAATTTGATTATGGAACACATATTCCATGTGAAACATTAATTCCTACTATAGATAATATTCTATTTAGAGATGTAAATCCAGCAGAATGGGAAATATTTAGTAATTTTGATGTAGGTAATTTTTTTTTAGGTTCAATATATGAGAATAGTGGGTATGCTAATACATTAAATTTACCTAAAGAAAAATATCAAGAAGGCTTAATTGATTTTCTTAACGGAGAAGGTACAGATTATCAAGAAGATAATTTAGAGCGCTATTTAAATAAAGTTTACGGAAAAGGGTATACAGAACTTATTTATGAACCACTAATGAAAAAAATAGTTGGAGAGCCACTATGTAGTCTTCATACAAAGTCATTTAAGCTGTTCGACATTGGTAGATTAATTGTTGGAGATTATAATCTTACTAAAGAATTAAAAAAATCTGCAACAATTGATAGTAAGTCTGCTTATCCTGATTATATGCAAGGAGCATCAGCAAATAAAAAGTTTTATCCTAAAAACAATCAAGGCATAACAAGATGGATGGAAGAATTAACTAAACAAGCTTTAGAATTAGGTATAGAAATTAAAACAAACTGTGATATTAATGGGATTAAGCAAGAAGATGAAAAAATCACAATGATAGAATTATCAAACGGTGAATATATTTATCCAGAAAAAGTTATTTGGAGTGTAGCTCCTTATATTTTATTAAAACATCTTGATATAGTACGAGAATCTAAAGGATTTAAACCAGAATTTCTTAAATCTATAATTTGTAATGTAGTGGTAGATAGGAATTTCAAACTAAAAAATCAATATTTATATTGTCTAGATCCAAATATGAAAAGCTATCGCATAACGCTATATCCTAATCTAACTAAAACATTAGTTGAAAAAAACATCTTTAATTGTACAGTAGAAATTTTCTTAGATAAAGATATGGAATTTAATAAACAAGAAATTATTCAAGAGTTAATTAAAATGTCTATTTTAGATGAAAGCTTCAACATATTAAGTTTTGATTATAAGGTAATTGAAAATGGATTCCCAATTATAACAGAAGCATATATCAAGGAAATGAAAACCCAAAATGATTTAGTGTTAAGTAAAGTAAATAATGTTATCTTACTTGGAAAAGCAAAAGGTGAGAAATTTTTCATGATGGATACTTTGATTGAGGCATACGAGGAGTTGACAGAGATGTATGGAAGAGGTTAAAGCAAATTGTAAAGTATCAATCCATCAAAGTCAATATTTGCCTTGGTCTCCTTATTTCAAAAAAATAGCGCTGTCAGATTTCTTTGTTTTATTGGATGATGTTCAATTTCAAAAAAACGGTGTGCAAAATAGAAATAAGTTACGAAGTAAAAATGGAGAGTATTGGTTAACTGTTCCTGTGAATCATAAAATGGAGGAAAGTATTAGCGCCAAACATATTACTGATAACAAAGCACTTGTAAAACATTGGAAGTCGATTGAACAGAGTTATTCTAAAGCTAAAAACTGGTTTAAATATAGAGATGAGCTTTATGAAATATATACTTCTGAATATAATAATTTAGGAGACCTGAATTTTGATTTAATAAAATTCTTTATGAAAAACTTGAAGATTGAAACACCCATTATAAAATCTTCAAGTTTAAATTTAAATGAAAAAAAAGGTGATTTGGTATTGAAGATATGCGAAGTTTTAAATGCCGATGTATATGTATCAGGTCTTGGGAGTAAAAATTATTTAGAGGAATCTAAATTTAAGGAAAAAAACATTGAAATAGAATATTTACAATCAAAATCACCAGAATATCAACAAATTGTAGAGCCGTTTATAGCAGATTTATCAATCTTAGATTTTATAATGAATGGTTCAGAAGATGAAATTTATTTATATTTTAACGAAATAATATAGGGGGAAATTAATATGAACAAAAAAAATATAGCGATTTGGGAAGAAATTTATTCGAAAGGTTTGTCCAATTTAAAATATCCAAATGAGATGTTAGTACGCTTATTTAATAGATATTATGCAAATAACGATGTGAAAAGAGTTTTAGATTTTGGATTTGGGGCAGGGGCAAATTTAATTCATATTGCTGAGAGTGGTTGTGAAGTTTACGGAGCTGAAGTGAGTGAAAGTGCTATTCACCTAGTAGAGCAAAAACTTAAAGAAAAATCTTTAAATGCTAAATTAACAAAAATAGAAAATCACATACTACCATATGAAGATAATTTTTTTGATGTAGTTGTAGCCTGGCAAGTTTTGGCATACAATAATTTTCAATCATTTGAAGAAACAATGAAAGAAATTTCAAGAGTTTTAAAGCCTGGTGGACTATTTATAGGAACAATGACAGCTGTGAATGATATTACTCATGCTATGAGTGAAAAAGTAGGAGATTGCCTCTTTGTATCTAAAGTACCTAATCAGATAGGTGCGACTTGTATAATTGTGGACAAGCAGGAAATTCAGCAATTTTTCCCTAACAAAGTATTAGATATAGGAGAATATTATTTTGATTTGGGCGGAGTTGTGGCGAGGCATTGGGTAGTAACATATGAAAATTAAATTATTAGTTCTGACAGGAATTCGTTCCGAGTATGACTTGTTATATCCTTTGTTAAAAGAAGTTAAAAATAGTGAGGATTTTGAATTAGGTATTGTTGTATCAGGAGCACATTTAACACCATTACATAATTATTCTTTTCAGCAAGTTGAAAAGGATGGTTTTAAAATTGTAGGAAAAATTGATAATTTGTTTTACTCTAATACAGCTAGTGCAAAGGCAAAATCAACAGGTGTGTTATTACAGTCACTAGCAGAAATTTTGGCAAACTTCAAACCTGATTATTTAGTAGTTTTAGGTGATCGAGAGGAACCAGTTATTGGCGCTTTAGCGGCAACTTATATGGATATTCCTGTGATACATATTGCTGGAGGCGATCATACTATCCCAGAGCATGGTGATGTTGATGAACAAATTAGACATGCGACGTCAAAATTAAGCCATATACATTTAGTGATGCATGAAGAACATAAACAAAGACTTCTTAAAATGGGTGAAGAAGAATGGCGTGTTTTTGTAGTTGGAAATGGTGGGATTGACCGAATTAGAGAAACTAAGGTATTAGCAAAAGAAGAATTAGCTAAAGCGATAAGTAATAATATCAATGAAGACTATGCAGTTGTAATCTATCATCCTCTAAGCTCAGAAATGGCGGAAGCTTCACAAAATCTTAAATTAATATTAGATACACTGTTAGAATTAGATTTGAAGATTTTTATAGGTAATCCAAATAGTGACCCCGGGTATGAAAATTTACTTGAAGTAATCCAGACATATTCATCAAATTCTAATGTATATAACTATTCAAATTTAGATAGAGAATTATTTGTGAATTTATTGAGGCATTCAAAACTCTTAATAGGTAATTCATCTTTAGGGGTTTTAGAAGCACCATATTTAAGATTGTCAGCCATTAATGTAGGAGAAAGACAAAAAGGAAGAATTTGTGGTAATAACATACAGTTTATAGCAGCTGATTCCGATGAATTAAGAGCATCGCTAGAAAAAGTGCTCTTAAATAGCGAAATTAACAATAATAACAAAGAAGAACAGTTAATTTATGGTGATGGTAATATGGCTAAAAAGACTATTAGTATTTTACGAAATTTACCATCTAAAGAACAGCTTTTAGCGAAAAAAAACACTTATTAATTTTGGCCTACCAAAATTTGTACTTGCTAGCTCATTCTACTACAGACGGATGTATTCCACCCGCGTGGCTGGAGCCTCCTCAGTACGTGGTCTCAAGGCACATGATTTTCCCGCAGGTTTCGCCGCGATCCGTTTACATATAGCGGAGTTTCTTTTAAGTCAAGTACATGTTTTGGTAATGACCCTTAATTTTAGAAAAGGTGAGTATTTTGAAGAAAATAATTGTTTTGACACCTCACCCAGATGATGAAACACTGGGATGTGGTGGAACTTTACTAAAACATATAAATCAAGGCGATAAAGTTTACTGGTTGATAATTACTAAAATGGGTGATTATTTTGCTCAAGAAAAAATAACAAAGAGATCTAAGGAAATAGAAACTGTTGCTAGTATTTATCAATTTGAAAAAACATTTGAACTTGGATTTGAAGCTGCGACATTAGATCAGGTGTCTTATGGTGATTTGATTGGAAAAATAAGTGAAGTGTTTCAGGAAATACAGCCTAATATAATATTTGTACCTTACCCGGGTGATATTCATTCAGATCATAAAGTGGTGTTTGATGCAACAATAGCCTGTACGAAATGGTTTAGATATCCATCTGTAGATAAAGTATTGGCTTATGAAACATTGTCCGAGACAGATTTTACGATAAATCCTGATGCCAATGGTTTTAAACCGAATATATTTGTAAATATTGTACCTTATCTGGATAAAAAAATTGAAATTATGAAAGTTTATGATTCAGAAATAAGTGAATTTCCATTCCCACGAAGTGAAAAGGCGATTCAATCACTCGCAAGTGTCCGAGGTGCGGCAAGTGGCTTTGAAGCAGCAGAGGCTTTTATGTTATTGAAGGAGAGAATTCTATGAAAACTTATATAATTGCTGAAGCAGGTGTCAATCATAATGGTTCATTAAGAATGGCAAAAGATCTTGTAAAGGTTGCGAAAGAAGCAGGTGCGGATGCAGTAAAATTTCAAACCTTTAAAGCAGAGAATTTAGTAACAAAGCAGGCGAAACAAGCAAATTATCAAGTTGAAAATATCGGAGAAGCTTCGTCTCAATTTGCGATGTTGAAAAAATTGGAATTAACCTACGTTGAATTTGCTGAATTACAATTATATTGTAAAACAAAGCAAATTGAATTTCTATCGACACCTTTTGATTTTGAGAGTGTCGATTTTTTGCTGGATAAGCTTGATATTTCCTTAATTAAAATTCCTTCTGGTGAGTTAACTAATGCACCATTCATTCATTATATTGCGACGAAGAACAAGCCAATTATTTTATCGACAGGTATGGCGACAAGTGATGAAATTCATGAGGCATTAGCGTTTATTGCCTATGGTTTAGCAAGACCGCAAAAAAGGGTTGTATTAGAGCAGGTGTATGCTTTTTATGCTACGGATGAGGCGAAAAAAGTATTAAAGAAATATGTAACATTACTACACTGCACAACACAATACCCAACACCAATGAAATCAATTAATTTAAAAGCAATGAATGAAATGGAAAAAGCCTTTCATTTACCTATCGGTTTATCTGACCATTCGGAGGGTATTAATATTTCAATAGCCGCTGTCGGCATGGGGGCAAAGGTAATAGAAAAGCATTTCACATTGGACAAAACATTAGAAGGACCTGACCATATTGCATCTTTAAATCCAGATGAGTTAAAGGCGATGATAAAAGGGATTAGGGATTTAGAGCTAGCGTTAGGTGATGGTATTAAAAAACCGACGGTGATAGAATTACAAAATCGTATTCCAGCTCGCAAAAGCTTAGTTGCTAAAACTTCGATAAAAGCAGGTGAAGTATTTACCACAGAAAATTTAACTGTAAAAAGACCGGGCGATGGTATTGAACCTTCAAAATATTGGTCCATTCTTGGACAAACAGCTTCGGTATCATATGATGAGGATGCATTAATAGATGAATAAATCTATCATTATCATTGGAAATGGTGGACATGCCTCTGTATTAACGGAAATTTTACTTGCCCAAAAGCAAAAAATTATTGGTTTTACATCACCTAGAATTGAAGATAATACATTCCATTTACCTTATTTAGGAAATGATGGAGCGATAGAAAAATACAATCCTTCTGACATTGAACTAGTACTCGGGATAGGAATAATTAAGCCATCACCATTACGAGAAAAGATATTTAATACTTATAGCAATGCTAACTTTCAATTTAAATCGGTTATACATCCTTCAGCTATTATTGCACCATCCGTTAAATTGGGAGAAGGTGTTCAAATAATGGCAGGAGCTATCATTCAAACGAATACGATTATTGCCGATAATAGTATTATAAATACAGGTGCGCTGATTGATCATGATTGCCAGATTGGTGCTCATACACATATTGCACCTGGAACTAAAATATCTGGAGGCGTCTACATACAAAAAGGGACACTCATTGGAATAGGTTCAACAGTTATACAAGGAATTCATATAGGAGCGAACTGTATAATTGGCGCAGGGGCGGTTGTGATAAGTAATATAGCGAAAGGCAAAAAGGCCCTTGGTGTACCTGCAAAGGAAGTGTAGTTTTAATGAAGCAATGGCAGAAAACATTAGTTACCCAAAATCAAACGTTATTAGATACAATGAAAATTATTGATGATTCTTCTTTACAAATTGCTGTTGTAGTAGATAGGGAACAGCATTTACTTGGTACAGTAACGGATGGAGATATTCGACGAGGAATTTTACGAGGTGAGGGACTTGATGTACCTATTACCTCTATCATGAATCCAAATCCAATAAGTGCAAAAGCTGGACAAAAGCATTATAGATACAAGCAATTAATGAAGTCGAAAATGCTGAAACAAATGCCAATAGTAGACGAAACGAATAAAATTGTAGATATTTTATTTTCAGATAATTTAGAGCTGACTTTAAATAAAAATACAGTCATTCTAATGCTGGGCGGATTAGGTACTAGACTGCGACCTCTTACAAATGATACACCGAAGTCGATGTTAAATATAGGGAATAAGCCGATTTTAGAAACAATTATTGAGGGCTTTAAGCAATATGGCTATACACATTTCGTATTTTCCGTAAACTATAAAAAGGAAGTTATTCAAGATTATTTTCAAAATGGTGAAGCTTTTGATGTGACGATTGAATATGTTGAAGAAAGCAAAAGAATGGGTACCGCGGGGGCACTTTCGTTACTAGAAAATAGGCCAACGAAGCCTTTTTTTGTGATGAATGGAGACTTGCTAACACAAGTGAACTTTGATCAGCTCATGCAATTTCATATAGAGCATCAATCAATGGCAACTATGTGTGTGCGTGAATACGAATATCAAATTCCATATGGTGTTATTGAAACTGCTGGTACTGATTTAGTGACGATAAAAGAAAAACCGATTCATCGTAGTTTTGTTAATGCAGGTATCTATGTCCTCAATCCTGAAGTATTTGAGTGTATTCCGCAGGATGAGTTTTATGATATGCCTACCTTGTTTGAGCAATTGATAGAAAAAGATAAGAAAACATCGGCTTTCCCAATTCGTGAATATTGGTTAGATATAGGGCAAAAAGATGAATATGAAAGAGCAGATCGAGAGTTTACTAATATATTTGAGAAAGAAGATGTATTGAAATGAAAGCCTTAGTAATTGGTTATGGTTCAATTGGGCAAAGGCATGCTCGGATTTTGGAATATATGGGATTTCAAGTGTATATTGTTTCTAGAAGAGCACAGCATAAATTAAACTTTTTTAGTAGCTTGGAAACTGCTCTGAAAGAAAATAAGTATGATTATATTGTAATTGCAAATGAAACAGTAGCCCACATCGAGAGTTTAAGGGAAATTATAAATTATAAATTCACAGGTATGATACTAGTTGAGAAACCACTTTTTGCAAAAGTGGATTCTGTTAGTCTTAATGATTGCATGATTTTTGTTGCGTATAATTTAAGATTCCATCCACTTATTTTACAGTTGAAAACTATGCTCTTTAATGAGCAGACTATTAGTGTTAATGCTTATGTAGGTCAATATTTACCAACATGGAGACCAAATATAGATTATACTAAATGTTATTCTGCATATAGTAACCAAGGTGGAGGAGTTTTAAGAGATTTAAGTCATGAATTAGATTACCTTACCTATCTATTTGGTGAATGGAACTCATTAGTTGCTAATACGGCTAAAATTAGTAATTTAAATATCCAATCAGAGGATTATACACAAGTTTCTTATCGGACTAATCAGGATATACATGTATCTGTTGAGTTAAATTATTTAGACCGTATTGATCAGAGGTATGTAATTGTTCAAACAAATAATAAGACGATAAAGATTGACTTTATAGATAACAGTATTAATTGTAATGGTGAAATTGAACAATTGGCAACAGTTGATAGAGATTACACATATATGAAACAGCATGAAGCTATTTTAAATGATTCATTACATTGTTGTTCTTTTAAAGAGGGTTTAAATATAGTGAAAATGATTGAAGCAATTGAAAAATCCTCAATTCATAAGGAGTGGGTATATAATGACTAGAATTTGTACTATATGTGCACGTGGGGGATCTAAGGGAGTAAAAAATAAAAACCTACGTGAACTATTAGGAATACCGTTAATTGCCCATAGTATTATGCAAGCTCAAAAAAGTGGTCTATTTGATGTAATCGCAGTTAGTAGTGATAGTGAGGATATTTTACAAGTGGCTATGGAATATGGCGTGGATTTTGCCATTAAACGCCCAGCGGAATTAGCAACAGATACAGCCGCTAAATTGCCAGTTATCCAGCATTGTGTAAGTGAAGTTGAGCAACTAAGTAATTTACAATTTGATATGATGATAGATATTGATGCAACTTCACCATTGCGTACTATAGAAGATTTGAAAAATGCAGTAAGGATGCTTGGGCAACATGAAGATGCCTATAATTTAATAACAGCTGCACCTGCTCGAAGAAGCCCTTATTTTAACTTAGTAGAGGATCGAGCAGATGGATACGTGGGACTCTCAAAGCCTTTAGAAACTGCAATTTTTAGACGTCAAGATGCACCGAAATCATATGATATGAACGCTTCTATTTATGTTTGGAATCGTGACTGCTTTTTTAATGAACAATCTGTCTTTACAGATAAAACAATTTTATACGTTATGCCTGAGGAACGTTCTCAAGACATCGATTCAGAGTTGGATTTTGAAATCGTTCAGTTACTAGCGGAGAAAAGAGGAAGTTTAGTATGACGTATTTCGATAAATTTTCAATAAAAGGCAAGACAGCGATTGTTACTGGTGGTGGAGGGATACTTGGTCGGAATTTTTGTTGTGGACTAGCTGAGGCAGGGGCAAGAGTTGCTGTAGTGGATATTAATTTAGTTGGGGCACAACAAGTAGTTGATGAAATCCAAAGTCAGATACAGGGCGAGGCAAAAGCTTTTTATTGCGATTTGACATCAGAACAGTCAGTAAAAGAAATGGTAGAAGCGGTGGTTGAAGACTTTGGAATGATTGATATTCTTCATAATAACGCAGCTGGAAAATCTAGTGACCTAAATGCCTTTTTCGCTCCTTTTGAAGAATATGATTTAGATCAATGGAAAGAGATTATGAGTACAAATTTAGATAGTATGTTTCTTGTGGCAAAATATGTTGGGCAAGTGATGAAAGAGCAAGGTACAGGGGGTTCTATAATTCAAACTTCCTCTATCTATGGGGTAATGGCTCCAGATAATCGTATTTATGAAGGTTCCTTTTACTTAGATCGTCAAATTAATACGCCAGCAATTTACTCAGCTTCTAAGGCTGGGGTAGTAGGATTAACACGTTATTTGGCTACTTATTGGGCTAAGGATGGTATTCGTGTCAATACAATTACACCTGGTGGAGTAGAAAGCGGTCAGAATGATACGTTTAAACAAAATTATGGGAATCGCATTCCCTTAGGAAGAATGGCAAGAGCAGAAGAAATGGTTGGCGCATTAATTTATTTAGCGTCTGATGCATCTAGTTATGTAACAGGTCAAAACATTTTAATTGATGGCGGTTTAAGTGCTTGGTAAATAGATTAAGCCCAAATTTATAGCTGTTCTTTAGTAAAAATATTGATTTACATTTAAAATACTTGTTGTCATGAAATCATGGCGGCAAGTATTTTTTGACTAATCGCTTCAAATGAAAAGTATACTGAGTTTTGAATGTAGGATTTTAAAAATGCAAAAAGTGACCGATATATATACTTAGAAGTTACTATAGAATAGAGGAAATAAAAAGATGAATATACTAGAAAATAAAACTGTCTTAGTAACAGGCGGCACGGGGTCTTTTGGTAAAAAGTTTGTCAAACAGGCCTTAAAACTGAATGTGAAGAAAATAATAATTTTCAGTCGGGATGAATTGAAGCAGTACGAAATGAGACAACAATTCCATGATGATGATCGTATTCGCTTTTTTATTGGAGATGTTCGTGATAAGGAGCGTTTAGATCGTGCGTTTGATGGTGTAGATATTGTTGTGCATGCCGCTGCGATGAAGCATGTAGATGCATGCGAATATAACCCATTCGAGGCGATAAAAACGAATATTCATGGAGCTCAAAATATTATCGAAGCCGCCATTGATTGTGGTGTTGAAAAAGTGATTGCCTTAAGTACAGACAAAGCATGTAGTCCAGTTAACTTATACGGGGCAACAAAGCTTGCTTCGGATAAATTGTTTGTTGCTGCTAATTCTTATGTGGGCTCCAAAAAAACAGGCTTTTCTGTCGTGCGTTATGGCAATGTAGCTGGAAGTCGTGGAAGTGTAGTCCCATTCTTCAAAAAAACAAGTGAAACTGGAACGGTGCCAGTAACTGATGAGCGTATGACCCGTTTTTGGATTACTTTAGACCAGGGCGTTCAGTTTGTAATCGATAGTCTGGAGCGTATGCATGGCGGAGAAATTTTTGTGCCGAAAATTCCAAGTATGAAGGTGATGGATTTAGCTCAAGCAATTGCACCTGAGTGTGACGTAAAAATTATAGGTATTCGACCTGGAGAAAAGTTGCATGAGGCGATGATTATGGAGGACGATGCCCGACATACTGTAGAATTTGATAATCATTATGTCATTCAGCCAGAATTTCCTTGGTGGTCCAAAAAATTTGCGGAAGGTGGGAAGATACTGCCTGAAGGATTCTCATATACGAGTGATAATAATACGGAGTGGCTTTCTATTGAACAATTGGAAAAGCTGTCGGAGGATTTGTAATGATTGCAGTAATAGGGGGAGCAGGATATATAGGCTCACATACAGTGAAATATTTAATACAACATGGAAATGACGTAGTTGTGTTTGATAATTTAAGCACGGGTCATAAGGAATTTATCCCTTCAAATGTTCCTTTAGTCATAAATGAATCGTATTTAAAACATTATTTTGTTAGTACATAACTGGTTTTTTAACAAATTCGCCAACATAAGCACAAGCAGCAAAATGAGCAACTGTATCAATTGAAGGATATTGATTAAACAAGTATTGTAAATCCTCTTTATTGGCTAAATCACCCCCTGGATATGATGCTGCACTATGAAGTAAAAAATTATGTTTTCTTCTACCAGTGCAACTTATGAGGACCCTATAGAGTGGCCGATAACAGAGACGCATCCGCAAAATCGTACAAAATTAATGATGGAGCAACTTATAGAAGATTATTCACATACATACGGTTTGAAATTTGTGGCACTTAGATACTTTAATGCAGCTGGTGCCGATAGTGAATGTGTAATTGGTGAATAGCATGAGCTAGAGTCGCACTTAATTCCACTTGTGTTAGATGTGGCAATTGGAAAAAGATCGTCTATCTCGATATTCGACAGAGATTTCGACACAATAGATGGTACCTGTGTTCGTGACTATATTCATGTAACAGACTTAGCAGATGCACATTGCAAAGCGGTTGATTATTTAAAGGAGCACGATGAAAATCTTACACTAAATTTAGGTAACGGCTCAGGCTATTCCGTGCTAGAGATTATTCGAGTGATTGAAATGGTTACTGAATGTAGCATTCCGACGGTTATTACAGAGCGTCGTTCAGGAGATCCCGCGAGACTTAGTGGCTCAACAGTGAAGGTTGAGAAATTACTAGGTTGGAAGCCGCAGTATGACTTAGAAAAAATTGTTGAAACGGCATGGCAGTGACATGTGAAGAAATTTGGAGGTGCAAAATGAAACGTATATTAGTGACAGGAGGAGCAGGCTTCTTAGGCTCGCATTTAATTGATCGACTAGTAGAACAAGGCCATGCTGTTGTATGTATGGATAATTTACAAACAGGTGCAATGGAAAATATTAGCCACGTACTAGATAAACTTCAGTTTGTTCATCATGATATTATTGAACCTTTTCCTGAATTAGGACAGTTTGATGAAATATATAATCTAGCTTGTCCTGCTAGTCCTATACATTATCAGGCAGATCCTGTGCACACATTTAAAACAAATGTATTAGGTGCTCTAAACTTACTAGAACTTGCCCGTAAAACAGGTGCGAAGGTATTCCAGGCTTCTACCTCTGAAGTTTATGGAGACCCTTTAGTACATCCTCAACCAGAGCATTATTGTGGAAATGTCAATCCTATTGGTATCCGCAGTTGCTATGACGAGGGAAAGCGCGGAGCAGAAACGTTATTTTTTGATTATGCACGTATATATGATATCGAAATTAAAGTAGTCCGCATCTTTAATACATATGGTCCGAGAATGGATGCTAAAGACGGACGTGTCGTTAGTAATTTTATCGTTCAGTCATTACTGAAGAGACCTTTAACGGTATATGGCGATGGCAAACAAACCCGCTCTTTCTGCTATGTAGATGATTTGATAGAAGGTTTTCTGCGATTAATGACGACACCAAAGGAAGTTACAGGTCCTATAAATCTGGGCAATCCTTATGAATTTACAATGCTTGAACTAGCGAAAAAAGTTATGAACTGGACAGAGAATGACACATCTTTACAATTTGAGGAATTGCCACAAGACGACCCTAAACAACGCCAACCAGTCATTGATGAAGCACATCGTGTCCTAGGATGGGAGCCGCAAGTCATGTTAGATGAAGGACTTCAGAAAACAATCGCATATTTTAAGAGTAAAGTGCAGGAGAGATGAAGGATGCAAAAAGTACGGAAAGCAGTAATCCCAGCAGCTGGCTTGGGAACAAGGTTTTTACCTGCAACAAAAGCACAACCGAAGGAAATGCTCCCAATTGTTGATAAGCCTACGATTCAATATATTGTAGAAGAAGCAGTTGCATCGGGTATTGAAGATATTATTATCATTAGCGGCCGCAACAAACGTTCAATTGAAGACCATTTCGATACGAATTATGAATTAGAACATACACTGGAAATGAAAGGGAAACTGGATGACCTTAAAGAAATCGAAGCCATTTCAAATTTAGCGAATATACATTACATACGCCAAAAAGAGGCGAAGGGCCTAGGAGATGCCATTTATTGCGCACATCGTTTTATTGGAGATGAGCCATTTGCTGTTTTACTAGGTGATATTATTTTACAAGCACCTACTCCTGCGTTAAAACAATTAATTGAAACATACGACCGCGAAAAGGTTTCTGTCATTGGAGTCCAGCAAGTACCGATGGAGAGTGTCCATAAATATGGTGTGATTGACCCAGCAGCTGATGTGCAGAATGATAAGGCAATTGAAGTAAAGGGTTTTATTGAAAAGCCGCCAAAAGAGGCTGCCCCCTCAAACTATGCTATTATGGGACGTTATGTTCTAACACCTTCGATTTTTAAAAAGTTAGAAGCTACTGAACCTGGTGCGGGTGGGGAAATCCAATTAACGGATGCGATTCAATCGTTAAACCAAGAAGAACGAGTAGTTGCACAAGATGTTGTAGGAAAATTGTATGATATTGGAAGTAAAATTGGCTTTGTCCAAGCGACGATAGACTTTGCATTACAACGTGATGATTTAAAAGATGATATTCAAGCTTACATAAATATGAAAGCGGGGATAACACAGTGAATATAGGCATTATTGGCACAGGATATGTAGGCTTAGTAACTGGCGCTGTTTTATCAGAAATCGGGCATGTTGTTACTTGTTTAGATATTAACGAAGAAAAGATTAATACACTTAAAAAAGGGCAATCACCAATTTATGAACCTGGATTAGATGAAATACTAACACGTAATAATGAGGCAAATCGCTTAACCTTTACAACAAGTGCTCAAGAAGCATTTGCACAGGCAGATATTATCTTTATAGCTGTAGGTACACCTCAAGGAGAAGACGGGGCAGCGGATTTGTCTTATATTGAACAAGCAGCTAAAGATATTGCGAAAAATGTAGAGCATGATGTGATTGTTGTTGTGAAAAGTACGGTTCCAGTAGGTACGAATGATAGAGTGGAAGAAATTATTCATGCGAATATGGTAGCGGGCTTACAAATTCATGTAGTATCTAATCCAGAGTTTTTACGAGAAGGACATGCAATTAACGATACATTTTACGGAGATCGTATTGTGATAGGAGCAGAAAATTCAATCGCTAGAAATAAGGTGGAAAGCCTGTTCAAGTCACTAAACATACCAGTTATGCATACGGATCGACGTAGTGCAGAGATGATTAAATATGCCTCAAATGCATTTTTAGCCGTGAAAATTAGTTATATCAATCAAATTTCTAATTTATGTAATGCACTAGGGGCAGATGTGAATGCAGTAGCAGATGGCATGGGTATGGACCACCGAATAGGACGCGCCTTTTTAAATGCTGGATTAGGCTATGGCGGATCATGTTTTCCAAAGGATACAGAAGCATTAACCTATTTGGCAAGTGAAAATGATGTGAATTTAAGCATAGTACAATCGGCTATACAAGCTAACAGCGAGCAACGGCATATCTTTGTTCAAAAAGTAATCAATCACTTTAAAGGTGAGGTTGCAGGGAAGAAAATTGCGATATTAGGATTAGCATTTAAGCCAAATACAGATGACATGCGGGAAGCACCTGCCATAACAATTATTAAAGAACTACTAAAAAAAGGTGCGCATATTATGGCATATGATCCAATTGTAAAGGATGTAACTTCGTTAAATAATAAAATTAAATATGCAAATACGAAAGAACAATGTGTTGAAAACGTAGATGCAATATTAATAGTAACAGAATGGGAAGAGTTTGTAGAAGCTGATTGGAAGAAAATCAAAATGATTTCAAATGATGCACAAGTATTTGATGGGAGAAATATTTTAACGAATAAGTAGGTGGAAAAATGAATATAGAGCTTTTACCCAGTAAAATAGGTACTCCTACATTACAAGTTGAGGTAGCAAATAAGAAAGTGTTACTTCATAGCAAGTATAATCCAGTTCAAGAAGCAGAACGTTTTATTGAAAGTCAGTGTGAGAAAATTGAGGAAGCTGAACATATTATTTTTTACGGAGGTGGTCTAGGTTATTTCGTGCAGGCTTTTATCGAGAAGTTTCCAGAAAAGTTAGTTTCAGTTTATGAGCCATTTTCGCAAATTGCACAATTATGTGTAAAACAAAAGGATATGACGCAAATCCAATTACATAACATTGAGCATTTTTTAATTGAAAATCTGCAAGAGTCGATTGAACAAACATTACAGCCTTTACGAGAAATAGTGTACCAGAAATTTGTCATCATTACGCCTCCTGTATATGAACGGATATTTCCAGAAAAAGTAGAGCAATTTAGTAATTCTTTCAAAAACTTTTTACTTTTAACGGGGAATGATATTTCAACGGTTTCTGAATTTTCGATGCGTTGGACAATTAATGCTATAAAGAACTTTAAAGAAACAGTATGTAGCCAAAATATTTTTGAAAAGAAGAAGTACTTTAAAGGAAAGCCTGTCATACTGGTGAGTGCTGGACCATCATTAACAGAGGAACTAGACAATTTAAGAACTATAAAAGAACAAGGGCTTGCATACATATTTGCAGTAGGTTCAGCTAATAAAACACTAATAATGCATGGTATTTTGCCAGATGCTGTCTGTACATATGATCCGCAGCATCATAATTATCAGCTTTTTGAAGAAATTTATAGTCGTCACATTGACACAATCCCCATGATTTATGCAACAACCGTTGGGTATGAAACATTAGAATTTTATACGGGCCCAAAATTTCATTTTATTTCGACACAAGACCAGTTTACGAGGCAGCTTTTAATAAAGCGACAGGAGCCAGTCATTTATGATGCTCCTTCTGTCGCTGTTATGGCACTACAAGTGTTAAATTCGCTACAAGTCAGTAAAGTAATTTTAGTTGGTCAAAACTTTGCATTTAAACAAGGGAAGTTTTATGCAGATGGTATTAGCCGATTTGACAAAGAAAAAAATACTTTATCGGATAATAGTGTGCAACTGAAAGATGAAAAAACAACTCTTGAGGTGAAGGATGTACAAGGACATTTAGTAAAAACAAATACACACTTTTTACAAATGAAATCCGATATGGAGACAGTAATTCAAATAATGAAGGTACCTGTCGTTAATACAACGATAGGTGGAGCACGAATCGAGGGAGCACCATTTAAAAGCCTAAGCATTTTAGTAAATACGGAATTAAATAAAAGGATTGTACAGCAAGAGTGGTTAATGGTAGAGAAAAAACAAAAAATAAATAAACAAACATTCAATGCCATCCGATATGATAGTCTCCGTTTCATAGAACAATATGAGCTACTAGAGGACGCTATTAGAGAAATAAAAGAAAAAGAAGATTCGTCTGAGATAACTAATGAGATAGAAGCATTTAACGATAACTTGAAGCAAATTCAAAATAGTACATTCTTTCAACTGTTCTTAGCATCTGCTTTAAAAAGGATGAATGAAAAATTAAATGCTAGTTTAAAAGTAGCAAATAAAAAGCTAGCTCACAGAGAAAAAGTAGTAAGTATTGTGAAGGAGCATGAATTTTATTTACACGAGTTATTGGCCGTCTTTAAGCAAATTAATGCCATCCTTCAAATGAATTTACTATTACCAAGTGATATGAGAGAAAATGAGCGCTTTTATGAAGCTACATGTGGTGTGTTCCACTATGAGGGTGAGTGGCAGAAAAAATGGCTTACACGGCAAGAGGCGAAGGAAGGCTCAATGCATGAAGTACATGGAATTGGTGTTGAAACTAAAACAATGGGTGCAACGTTTGAGTTTCGTTTCAAAGGAACGCAACTCCGACTAGTGGGGACAAATCAATCACACGAGCCGCTGAAACTAAAGGTAACAATAGATGGAATAGAAGAATTAGCAACAGTTAATGAAATGACTAATGAACAAAAGTATGGTGCATTTATTGCAATAACACTATTTGAAACGGAAAATCTATCAAAAGAACTGCATAAAGTGAGTGTAGAGGTACTATCTAAGGACGTTGAATTTACATTTTTAGCTGCTTATACAGAAGCGAGTGCATATCATATTCATGAGGTTGAGCGTATTGAGGATTTAGTACTTGGAAAGCGGATAAGATGTTCATACAATGCAACATTCTCCGAACTAGGTGTTTTTTCCAAAATAGGCGTAGGTAGTAGTGAATGGATTCCTATTATTTCATCACCAAAACCAATAGGGGACTTTTTTCTTATAGATATAGGTAATGGTAAGCTTGTAGCGGATAGAGTTATTCAAAATTATATAAAGTTAGAAACCTTAATTAATGGTATGTACAAGAAAGATAAATTATTTTTAGATAAAGATACCAAAATGCGAGTTCAATTACTTAGTGGTAGTGGGGTTGATAATGATTGGGATGAAGCTTTCAGGAAGGATAGTATAGTGAAACAATTAAATATTTTATATAGGAATAATTATGTTGCAAGTTGGACTGTGGCAACTGATTTGAAAGAACTTAAAGAGCAAGAAGTCAAGAATACGATTATGAGAGGGGATTTTTATCATTACGGGATCAATGATTCATTTGGTGAGAATTTATTATATCAATTGGAAACAACTTGGGTATTGGAAAGTCCTGGAGTAGGATTTAGACCAATCTTTGTTATAAATAATTAAGAAAGTAGTGATTAAACGAATTATACAATATATGGTGGATTATTATCAGGGCAACGTATTTATGATTATATTTTGAATAGCTGAAATCAAGTAATTAGCATAACAGATAGAAATGCTCATAGTCTAAGTGAGTGTAAATTCGCTTCATTAGTTGTATCAGATATTGATGAAGTGAATTTAGAGATTTTGGATTCATGTGATGAAATAATAGTGGCTTTGGGTTCAAAAGAAGAAGCTTTAAAGGTATCGAACTTGTTGAAAAAGAAATTAATCAAGTGTCCAATTAGTACAGTTTATGATGAGAAATATAGTTGGCAATATCAAAAGATTCATCGATTGTATATGTTGGAGAATAATAGTGTGTTTTCAAAAAAGGGTTGGTTTTTAAGTAATCAGACACAGGAATCAATTGATAATGAAAAGAACCCTTTACCTTGGTATACATACGCAAGTATAGACTTTTTGAAGTCTAGAGTAAATAAACAGATGAAAGTGTTTGAATTTGGTTGTGGTAATAGTCCTTACTGGTGGTCTGAGAGAGTTCAAAGTGTAAATGCAGTTGAACACGATAAAGAATGGTATACAAAAGTTATTTCTAACATTCCTTCCAATGTACAAGTTAGTTTATGCGAAGATAGACAGTCATACATCTCTGAAATAGCGAATGGAAAAGGTTCGTTTAATATTATATGTAAAGATGGAATTCATAGGAAAGAATCCGTAGAACAAGCTCTTCCATTTTTAAAGAAAAAGGGAGTGATTATTTTTGATAATTCAGATCGGCAACGTTTATTTGGAGATGGAATGCAATATTTAACGAATGAGGGCTTTAAAAAAATTGAATTTTACGGAATGGGAGCAATAAATGATTATGAATGGGAAACTTCTGTTTTTTACCGTCCAGATAATATTTTAGGAATTTAGATTGAGGAGAAAATAATGTTTAATAAGAGACTCTATGTTTTTGGCACAGGGAAATACAGTGAAGAATTAACAGATAAATTAATTTCAGGGAAATATGTGATCGATGGATATATTGATCGACATCCAGAACAAAAGAATTTTTTAAATAGATTAGTTTTTTCATTACAAGAAGTTTTAGAAATTGAAGATGATATCTATATTGTTGTTGGATCAAGTTTTTACGAAGATATTTCAACGAGTTTGTCTGAACAAGGATTAATTGAATATAAGGATTATTGTAGTGGCGAATTTTTCATGACTGAGTACCATTCTAGAACTTCATATTCTCAATTTGGCGAAGATATACTAATTGAGAGTGTACTTGAAAAAATTAAGTTTAAGGGCAATGGTTTATTTATTGATGTAGGAGCATATCACCCATACAAATATTCGAATACATATGCTTTATATAAAAAAGGGTGGAAAGGTATTAATATAGAGCCTACACCATATAAAATTGATTTATTTAATGTTTTCAGACCTAAAGATATAAATCTGGGTATAGGCATTTCTTCGACTACAAGTCAAAAGGATTTTTATATTTATGATGAAAATGCATATAACACCACAGAAGAGCATGTAGTTCAACAAAGAATAAGCCAAAATAATTTGAATTTCCGGGAAATGAAAGTGTTAGAATTTTCACCGTTAAGTAAAATAGTAGAAGATTATTTACCTGAAATAGATATTCATTTACTAACAATAGATGTAGAAGGACATGAATTAGAAGTATTACAATCTTATAGTTGGGAAAAGCATAAACCAAGTATTATTGCTGTCGAAATTTTCGATTTAAATAACAGCGAAATTAAACTTTTTTTAGAGAAACTTGGATATGTTTTCATGGCAAAAACAATTGCAACAGGAATTTTTGTGTTAGAAGAACTACTTTGATTAATTCTAAGTAACTTTGCTCAGGAGAATGAGAAAGGATTTTAATTTAAAATATCAGTTTCTAATTGTAGTAAAAGAATCATTAACCAATAAAGGTTATAAAAAGTAGCAGAAGGTTGGTACGTAAAATGAAGAAGCCTGTAGCATTCATTATATTCAATCGCCCAGATACAACAGCTATCGTTTTTGAAGAAATACGCAAATATGCGCCAGAACAGTTATTTGTTATTGCAGATGGTCCTAGAGTATACAAAAATGGAGAGGTGCAAATTTGTTTAGAGACACGTGAAGTTATACAGGTGAATTGGGATTGTGATGTAACATATATATATTCAGAAGAAAATCTAGGATGCCAGAAAAGAATTTCTTCAGGATTAGATGAGGTATTTTCATATGTAGAGGACGCAATTATTTTAGAGGATGATTGTGTACCACATGAAGATTTTTTTGTATTTTGCGAAGATTTGTTGGATTATTACAAAAGTGATGAGGGAATTATGGCAATTTCGGGGGATAATTTCCAAGATAATAATTTTGAGATTGAAGAAAGTTATTACTTTTCTATATTTCCACATTGTTGGGGATGGGCTACATGGCGAAGAGCATGGAGTAAAATGGATGTAGAAATGAAAGAATGGAGTGCTGTGAAAGAGAATGACCTATTTAAAGAATACTGGTTTGATATATATTTCGAAAAATATTGGACTAATATTTATGACCGAGTGAGTAATGGTGAGATAGACTCTTGGGCTTATCCATGGACTTTTTCATGTTGGTTTTATAGAGGAAAAACCATATTGCCGAAAAAAAATCTTGTAAGTAATATTGGATTCGGAGAGAACGCAACTCATACTAATTCAGAGAATAAATTATTAGGAAATCTCCCCGTGCATAAAATGGACTTTCCACTTAAACATCCAACTTGTTTAAAGACGAATTTTGAGGCAGATTTTTATACATCAGAAAAAGTTTATTATGTAGATGCATTAAAAGAGCATGCTATGACTAACTCTATGAAAATTCAACTTTTTAAATATTTGATGGATTTGCGAAATTTAGAAGATCTATTTAAGAATGAAGTTTATATTTTTGGAACAGGTGAATTAGGTAAAATGATAAACTCCTTTTTCAAAGCAAATGGGTATCAAATTGAAAAGTTCATAGTGAGCGAACCTTCTGAGTATAACCAAAGTTTTGATGGTGTTGAGGTCGTTGAACCTACAAATTTATCTGAAAAAAAGATGAAAATTATTGTTTCTATAGAAGGGAAACATGATAAAGAGATTATCGTAAAATTGAAACAGATATTTAAAGAGGATATGGTAGAAATTTTTTCGTGGAAAGATTTAATTTTGTCTTAATAAATCTTTCTATGAATTATTTTAATTAAATAGAATGACCCATCTGTTAGGATGGACATCTTAGATATAAGCTTTCAAAGTATTTAGAAGAAAGGGACGATTGTAGTGAAAAAGAAAATAATATTTGGTACAGGACGAATTGCAGAATATGTTATACAAAATATAACTACAAAAGATATATACGGATTTATAGATAACGATAAAAAAAAATCCAAAGAATTTTTTCACGATTTACAAATCCTATTACCCAATGAATGCATGGAGCAAATTGATTTGAAAGAGTTCACCATTTTGGTTGCTTCTACACAGTATGAAGATATTTCTAAACAATTAATTTCTATGGATTTGGTTGAGGGTATCCACTTTTTTGATGCCTTTACACTTCTTTCTATAGAGCAAATTAGAGAATCATTGAATATTAGTCCAGATATTGAGGATGAGTTTATTGAATTATATATCAAAGTGAAAAATTATTCGATGACTTCTATAGACCGTCTCTACTCTTTGTATCAATCAGTTAAATACGTTATTGCCAATGAAATACAAGGAGATTTTGTTGAGTGTGGTGTATGGCGTGGTGGAAGTGCCATGATGATTATGGAAACTCTAAGAAAGTTAGAAGTTACTGATAGAACAATTTATTTATATGATACTTTTGAGGGAATGTCAGAACCAAGTGACATTGATATTGATTTCAGTGGAAATATGGCAGAACAAGAATGGTTGCAGTCTCAAACAAACTCTGTGAATTTGTGGTGTTATGCTTCTTTAGATGATGTTAAGAGGAATATAGAAAAGACAAGTTATCCAATGGACAAAGTTCATTTTTTAAAAGGAAAAGTGGAAGAAACTTTAACAAAAAATTTACCCCCAAAACTATGTTTACTACGTCTAGATACAGATTGGTATGAGTCTACTTATCAAGAATTGTTGCATTTATACCCCTTATTATCTTTAAATGGTGTATTAATCATTGATGATTTCGGATATTGGCAAGGTGCACGTAAAGCAGTAAATGACTACTTTAAGAAGTATAATGTAACAATGCTGTTAAATAAAATCGATTTTACTGGACGGTTGGGGTTGAAAACGCATGATTGATGATCATTCTTTAAAGTTATTAAACGTTGGTTGTGGAACAACTTTTCATAAAGCCTGGGTTAACATTGATATAAATAGTATTCATGAAGAAATCATAAATGTGGATATTCGAAAAGGTCTGCCATTTGAAGAAAGTTCTTTTGACGTTGTATATTCTTCTCATGTACTTGAGCATTTCTCAATACAAGACGGTTTAAGTCTACTAAATGAAATTTATCGTGTCTTGAGGCCAAATGGAATAGTTCGTATTGTAGTTCCGGATTTGGAAAATATAACGCGCAATTATTTGAGTTCACTAGATCGTGTTAAAGAATATGAAAGTAAAGAAAATGTTTTTAATTATGAGTGGATGCATATGGAGATGTATGATCAAACGACCCGCTCCATAAGTGGCGGTAATATGGGTAACAAAATGCTCGATTTAACAAATGGTTTTGATTTTATGTTTGAACGTATTGGGTATGAGATGTTTAATGCTCAAGAACGAGAGCTTATAAATAAACTTTCGAGTATTCAAATGAAAAAAAGTATTTACATTTTTGGAGCAGGTACATTTGGTCAACGAATTGAGAAAATACTATCAAAACATAGCGTATATATTAATGGTTATATTGATAATTCTACGTCTCTTATCGGTCAACTTGTCGATAATTTTCTTGTTAATTCCTTACACAATATATCTAAAAGTGCACATATAATAATTGCTTCGACATGGTGGAGAGAGATAGAAGCTCAGTTAAAAGAGCATGACTTTACTAACTATTCTATCGTAAAAACTGAAGTTGAGAAATTATCTGTACCCGATGGAAAATTAGAAGAAGTTAGGGAATATATACAAACACAGCTAGGAATGGACTATCTGAGAGCTTTTGATGAAGGTGTTTTTCGAAACCAGGGAGAAATTCATAGACAAATGTATGATCAATACTTATTAAAAAGGACTCTTTTAAAAACAGGATTTGTAAATGTTACTAAAATGAATGCATTAGAAAGTACAATTCCGAACTTTGGTGAGTATCAATTAGATGAAATAAATGGGAAAGTACGTAAACCAGACTCTTTGTTTATGGAAGCAACAAAAAAATAAAGAGAAGGTGAAAAAATGAACATACTTCACATAAATACCAATGATTTACGTGGCGGTGCAGCAAAGGTAATGATACGTCTTTTACAAAGTCAGCAATCATTGGGATTAGAAAGTAATGCGCTTGTTGGAATCAAAGAGTCCGAGCATTCTTTTGTGTATTCTTTTGATATTAGAAAGCATCATAAACTTATTCAAAAATCTAAAGAAGAAGGCTATGTAAATTATAATACTTTTGGTGCATTTAGATTGTTTGAAAATCCGCTTTTTCAACAAGCTGATGTAATTCATCTACATAATATGCATGGTGATTATTTCAATCCATATGCGATTTCAATGTTATCCCATATTAAACCGATAGTCTGGACATTGCATGATATGCAATCGGTTACGGGGCATTGCTCTTATTCTTATGATTGTAGTAAATGGATGTCTGGTTGCGGAAATTGCCCATATCCTAATGAGTATCCTGCTATTCAGTCAGACCGTACGCACTTAAATTGGGAAGAGAAAAAAGAGATATATAATAACTCTAAGTTGTTTATTGTCCCAGCTGCTCAATGGATCGGTGATATTGCATCAAAAGGAATATTACAAGGACACCCTATGGAGGTTGTTTTAAATGGTGTTAATATTCAGATATATCACCCAATGGACAAGCAATCAGTACGTCGTAAGTATGGCCTTCCTACAAATAAAATTATCATTGGTGCAGTAGCTAATGGTGGGACATTTGGGGAAGAACGTAAAGGCGGGAAATACGTGCAAAAAGTCATTGATCGTCTTATTGAAGCAGGATATGATGTCTTACTCGTTAATGTTGGTGGAGCAGTGCAAGAATATGAAAATGACTATTTATATCATGTTGGATATTTATCAACTGAAGAGGAAATGGCAGAGGTTTATAATACTTTTGACTTGTACTTATTCCCTTCTTTAGCAGATACATGCCCTTTAGTTATATCTGAGGCTATGGCATGTGGAATTCCAATTGTAACATTTGATACGGGTGGAATTCCAGAACTTGTTAAGCATGCTGAAACGGGGTTTGTAACTCAACAAAAAGATGAAGATGCTCTCTTTGCTTACACAGAAATGCTAGTCACAGATAGCGATTTAAGAAAATCATTTGGACTTGCAGCTCGTTCATATTGCGTTGCTAATTTTGATCACGATTTAATCGCAAGCAAATATTTAGAAGTGTACGAAAAAGCTATCCAGCTATTTGAACTGAGAAAAGATGAAACTCTCTATTATGACTTAGAGCATGTTCCGAATGTAATAAAAAATCAACAATTATTTTTACATGCAGAGCAGTTAAAAGGAAAACCACTTGTTGAAGAAATACATAAAAGTCAGACTTTAGCGGTTATTTCTGAAGATACAGAAGATTTATCAAAAGCGGACATAGTTTTTGTCAAAATAGATAAGTTTCATCTTGCGAAAGATTACTTTAAAACGATGCTTTATAAAACCGTAAAAACAGATATTTTAACGAGCGGTATAACCTTAGTAAGAAAAAGCGGAAAACCGTTTTTTCAACCTGTATTGCCAATACGAGAAGATAATCATATATTAAACGCAGCCATGGGTAGTAATTTTTATTCGCGTTCTTTTTTTGACAGAAATAAAGATGCAATTCTAAGTGGAAATCAGATTCAATGTAATTCATTTGAATTATTCAATACCGAAAGTGTAAGTATCCTAGTAGATGACTATATGAAAATGAAGGTAAATGAGTCAATTTATATTTATGGAGCAGGAACACATACAATAGAATTATTGAAGGAAAGTCCATTTTTAAGTGGGTATATTACTGGTATTATTGATCGAAATCCTAATTTGATTGGAACAAAGCTTTTAGAAGAGTATGAAATTATCGGAATAAATGATATTGACGACAAAATATCAATTCTAATTTCCTCTGCTAGTTTTGAGGAAGAGATTTACGAACATCTGTCAAAGATTATTAAAAATAGATTAATAAAAATATATAGTTAAGATAGGAAGAATGGGATGAAATCTGCATTGATCACAGGCATCACGGGCCAAGATGGTGCCTATTTAACAAAATTCCTTTTTGATAAAGGATATCAGGTACATGGACTTGTTCGACGTTCATCTATTGAACATTATGATCGGATAGAAGAGTTTCTAAAGGATGACCGATTAACTTTACATTATGGTGATATGACAGACTCTTCTAATATAATCCGTTTGATGTCTGAAATTAGGCCGGATGAGGTTTATAATTTAGCTGCGATGAGTCATGTACATGTATCTTTTGATACTCCGGAATATACAGCCAATGCTGATGGAATCGGAACATTACGATTATTAGAAGCTATTCGCATTTTAGGACTTGAACAAAAAACTAGAGTATATCAAGCTTCAACTAGTGAATTGTATGGTAAAGTACAGGAAACACCACAGTCTGAGACAACACCGTTTTATCCCCGTAGTCCGTATGCAGCAGCAAAAATGTATGCATACTGGATTACAGTGAATTATCGTGAGGCATACAACATTTTTGCATGTAACGGAATTTTATTCAATCACGAATCACCATTACGTGGAGAGACATTTGTGACACGAAAAATTACAATTGCTGTTGCAAATATTAAGAATGGTAACCAAAATTGCTTATATCTAGGAAACTTTGATGCAAAACGTGATTGGGGATTTGCGGGAGATTATGTTGAGGCTATGTGGCTGATGTTGCAACAAGAAAATCCAGAAGACTTCGTTATAGCAACAGGAGAAACTAGATCTGTTCGTGAGTTTGTAGAGTGTGCATTTAGTGAAGCAGGTATTGAACTTAAATGGCAAGGAACTGGTATTAATGAGAGGGGAATCAATCGTGCAACAGGTCAAGTGATTGTAGCAGTTGATCCTCAATTTTTCCGTCCAACTGAAGTAGAATTATTACTTGGAAATCCGGCAAAGGCAAAAGAAAAACTTGGTTGGGAACGTAAGACTTCTTTCCAACAATTAGTTCAAATGATGGTTCAAGAAGATTTGAAAAGAATAGAAAACTAAATCGAAGCGATGAAGGCGGAAATAATAGCTACCTTTGTCGCTTTTTAATGTAGTTTGATGGTAGTTTGCCGATAATAATAATAGATTGAAATAAAAGGTGAGTATGAAATGGATAAACAATCAAAAATATACGTAGCCGGCCATAGGGGATTAGTTGGCTCTGCAATAGTTCGAAATCTAAATACTGCTGGGTATTCAAATATTATAACTAGAACAAGCAAAGGATTAGATTTACGTAAGCAGGTAGAAGTAGAGGCATTCTTTGAAGAGGAACAACCAGAGTATGTATTTTTAGCCGCTGCGAAAGTCGGTGGAATTTTAGCAAACTCAACATACCCAGGGCAATTTTTATATGATAATTTAATGATTCAAACGAACGTTATTGAAGCAGCACGTCAATCTGAGGTGAAAAAGCTTCTATTTTTAGGAAGTACATGTATTTATCCGAAAATGGCACCGCAGCCGTTAAAAGAGGAATATTTACTAACAGGTGGTTTAGAATCTACAAACGAGGCATATGCAATAGCTAAAATTGCAGGTATTAAAATGTGTAATGCTTATAATAAAGAATATGGAACAAATTTCATTAGTGTAATGCCAACCAATTTATATGGACCAAATGATAATTTCGATTTGCAAAGTTCACATGTATTACCTGCACTTATAAGGAAAATCCATGAAGCAAAGGTAAATAAGGAATCGACAGTTTCTGTATGGGGGTCGGGTCGGCCACTCCGTGAATTTTTACATGCGGATGAGTTAGCTGATGCTTGTGTTTATTTAATGGACCGTTGTGATGCTAAGCAGGTTGGAGAATTTGTTAATATTGGTACGGGAAAAGAAGTGTCTATAGAACAATTAGCGTTACTATTATGTGATGTAATTGGCTATGAAGGCAAGCTAGTATTTGATAATAGTAAGCCTGATGGTACACCGAGAAAAGTAACAGATGTATCTAAATTACAACTTCTTGGTTGGAAACATTCAATAGATTTGAAGGAAGGAGTTCAAGATGCGTATAATTGGTATCTTGATAATGTCATAAAGTCATGAATAATGGACCGAAAATTAGTATAATAACAGCTTGTTATAATGCAAAAAATACTATTGAGCAAACGATTCAAAGTGTACTAGGGCAAACGTATGAAAATATTGAGTATATTATTGTTGATGGAGCCTCTACTGATGGAACGATGGAGATTGTGGAGAAGTATCGGGACAAAGTAGACGTAGTGGTCTCGGAGTCGGACAAAGGAGTATATGATGCTTTTAATAAAGGTGTAAACATAGCTTCAGGTGAATATGTTATGTTTTTAAATGCAGATGATTATTTATTGGGAAATGGTGTCATTAAACAGTTGGCTGTTTTCATAAATAAGAAAAAAGATGCTGTTTGTGTTTATGGAGATATTTACATGATAAATGAATCTACTGGTTATAAAACTAAACATGGGCAAAATATTAACCTAAATAGATTAAAAGAGGGAATCATGCCGCCGCACCCAGCAACTTTATTATTACGAGAAGTAATCTTAGCGCTTGGAGGATTTGATTTACAATACCGTATTGCAGCTGACTTTGATCTGATGGCAAAAGCATTACAGAAATATGAAAATAGAATGTACCATGTACCGATTGTGGTTACTATGTTTAGGCTCGGTGGATTATCTAGTAACGATAGCACGCGATCAATCGTATTGAATGAAACAAAAAGTATTCTTAACAAACATTTTCCAGGCAATAGTGCTCTAGTTAATCAACAGGTTCATGATACAAATGAGTCATTATTGAAAAAGTGGCTTGAACAAATTACTTTTCATAATAAATCAATAAGTTCATCATTGAAGGAAAAGCAAATTAAATCTGTTGTTATCTTTGGTAGTGAGGAGATGGCCCTTTTAATAGCACAGGATTTAATAAATAGCGGTATACAAATTAGAGGGTATCTTGATAATAATGAACTCAGACATGGAATTATCATGAATAATATTGAGGTATATCACCCTGAGTGGCTTTTACATATAGAAAATATAAAACAGATTGATGCAGTTATATTTGGATTTCAAGGATTCCATGAAGAAGCAGTGAAAAAACAACTTGATACCTATAAACTAATAAAAGAAATACATTGTGTAAGTTGGAGAAATCTAGTTCATAATATTAATTAAGGGGTTATTTAGATGGATTATAATGTATTAGTAAAAAAAATAAAAACTAAAAAAGTTATTTGTTTTGGTGCTAGTGACGCAGCAAAAAAGCTATTTGAATTAATGCCACTTATAAAAGTTGAACTGTTTGTAGACAACAATGTTAATAAACAAGGGCTTTTATTTTTAGATAGACCAGTTTGTAACCCTACTATTTTGAAAAGCATTCAAAGAGATGAGTATTTTGTTGTTATTACAAGTTCTTATAGAAATGAAATCACAATGCAACTTAACGAACTTGGATTTAATGACGAGCAGGATTTCTGTGATTTTATTGATGTTAAGAATAGCCTTAATTTAAACCTTCATTTTGAAAACGGTCATTATTATTCTCCAATTCCTAATTTACATGAAATCAAAGAAAATGAACAAAATCTATTTTCTAAGAAAAAGAAGATTCTTGGAGTTGAAATTAATGAGAAGGGTCAATTATCTTTGTTCAATGACTTTTTAGAGCCAATTGAATCATTCTATCAAATGATTCATGAGAAGAACGAGCTCCGATATTATACACAGAATGGTTTTTTTGAGTTTTTTGATGCAGCTACCCTGTATAGTATAATAAAAAGTTTAAAACCTAAAAGAATTATAGAAGTAGGTTCGGGGTTTTCTTCATCAGTAATGTTAGATGCAAGGGATAAACTAAATCTAAACATGAAATTAACTTTTATAGAGCCATTTCCGGATCGTTTAAACGGTTTATTAACGAGAACAGACAAAGAAAACTCAACAATCATAGTTTCAAAAGTTCAAGATGTTCATCTAGATATTTTTAGAAATTTAGAGGCTGGAGATATTTTGTTTATTGACAGTTCTCATGTTTCGAAAATAGGTAGTGATGTAAACTATCTGATATTTGAAGTTCTACCTGAATTAAAAAAGGGAGTTATTATTCATTTTCATGATATCTTTTTTCCTTTTGAATATCCCAAAGAGTGGTTGTATAAAGGCTATTATTGGAATGAGGCGTATATTTTGAGAAGCTTTTTACAATACAATAGAAATTTTTCAATCATGTACTGG
This sequence comes from Lysinibacillus sp. NPDC096212, assembly GCF_044763105.1. Taxonomy (NCBI): domain Bacteria; kingdom Bacillati; phylum Bacillota; class Bacilli; order Caryophanales; family Bacillaceae; genus Lysinibacillus; species Lysinibacillus sp. NPDC096212. Next base: position 71,581 of record NZ_JBIWFQ010000021.1, read on the forward strand.
AATGATTTTATTTATCAAAAGCAACAGGATAAATTGAAAGATAAGTATTTATCAATCGATAAATCTTTTGGAGGGAGCATATGGTTTAAAAAGCATTAAGCCGAAACGTAACTTTACAAAAGTAAAAACATATGAACAATAGTTGAATCTACTGGGGTGAATATATTAGGAGTGATTTAATTGAGACCAATTAGCGTGTTAATGACTGTTTATAATGGTGAAAAATATGTAATGGAAGCTATTCAAAGTATATTAAATCAAACCTTTCAAGATTTTGAGCTTATTATCATTGATGATGCATCTACAGATCGAACGGTAAACTTAATAAGAGGTATTTTAGATGAACGAATATCTTTACATACTCTACCACGAAATATGGGGGTTGGGTATGCAAATAATTATGCTGTTCAATTAGCATCTGGAAAATATATTGCTAAGATGGATGCAGACGATATTTCGCATCCAGAACGTTTGGCTACTCAATTTGAATTTCTTGAAAAAAATGCTCAAGTAGGGATTGTAGATTCTTTTGTTAACTTTTTTACAGAATCAGGAAGTGTTAAAAAAAGTCAAAGGTTTAAGGATTATAAGGACATTTATTCAAGCCAAATCAATAAATACTATGATTCTAAAACATTGAGTAAAGAATTATTCTGGTTTTGTAATATAGTTCATTCGGCTGTAATGTATCGCAGAGGGTTAACCAAATTCTTTAGCTATCCATTAGACATGAAAATCTGTGAGGATTATAGTTTTTTTTATCGAATGAATGATAAAGGAATTATATTTCATAAAATGCCGTTTTTTCTATTATCTGTACGTTTGTCAGAAAACTCAATAACTGCAACTAAAACAGAAGAGATGTTAATTAATATTTTTAAAATAAAAGAAAATGATATTTCAACTTTTATTAGAATAAATGAAAAACCAATAGCTATCTGGGGAGCGAGTAATCTTGGGAAACTGACTTGTAATTATATTCGAAATAACTTCAATGTGCAGCCTATGATTTTTATTGATTCGAATATAAAAAAGGAAGACAGAAGGCAATTACAAAATATCGATATTGTAAACCCAAATGAAATTGAATTTAATGAATTTAAAATTTTTGTTGCATCTAGTTATGGTAAGTTTCAAATAGCAGAAGAGTTAGAGCAAAAAGGTTTGAAAAATATAAAGGATTATTTTGTTGTTTTTTAGATAAAGACAAACGAAAATTTGAAGCAACATTTTTGATAAACTAGTTGATAGGTTGAATGGGATTTACGGAAGTTATTTGTTTTTTTGAATTACATAAATAATAGGACCAGGGGGGATTTTTATGTTAGCCTCAGTTTTAATAAATAATTATAATTATGCATTATACTTAACTGAATGTATTCAATCAGTCTTAGATCAAACTTACTCAAATATTGAAATAATAGTTTATGATGATGGTTCTACTGATAATTCGTTAGAAATTTTATCGGAATTTAATAACATAAAAGTTATTTCAAATAGTAATTATGGTAAAGGTCACAATTTGAATCAAATGAATGCAGTTAATAAAGCATTTGAAGAATCTACAGGCGAAATTATTTTCCTATTAGATAGTGATGATTTTTTTAAGAAAAATAAGGTAGAAAACATCATTAATTTATATAAAGAAAATCTAAACGTTGAAGTTATTCAACATTCTTTGGAGGAAATTGATGAATCCGGTAAATCACTACATACAACTGTCCCTGTGTTAAAAAAAGTTAGAAATTTTAAAGAGCATATTTACGAAACAGAAAGTCTTTTTCATCTATTTTCTATGACAAGTGGCTTAGCGTTCAGACGAAGCTTTTTAGAAAAGGTGCTTCCTTTAGAAGAGGATGACTTCTCTTATATTTGTGTTGATACACGACTTATGTTAATCGCTGCTCTACAAACCAATACATTAACTATTGAGGATACATTAACTTATTATCGTAAACATGGAAGTAATGCTTGGGGGAAACTGGGTGATTTAAATAATCATGAGGATTATACTCGTGATTTATATGACTTTTTTAACAAAATAGCTATGGGAAATGGGCAGCAGTTGATTAGTTACTCATATAATAAGTATTTAGAAAATACGTATTTTTATCATAATCTAAGTACGGAAAAGTGTATTCAATTTGTTATGAAAAATCCTGGAAAAGAGTATTATATTTGGGGTGCTGGTGAAGCAGGGCAAAGTGTATATCATGCGTTAAAAGATACAGGTTTGAATTTTCAGGGCTTTATAGACAGCGACGAACGAAAACAAAATTGTTTAGTTATGGATAGGGAAGTGTTGAGTCCAGCTAGTTTATATGAAAAGGACAATATTAATATACTAATTTCTCCTTTTCATGCCTATGAAACGATTGCTATGATTTTAAAAAATCAAAATTTTATCGAGAATGAGCACTTCATCTTCCCTTATATGGAGGGAGAATAAATGGAAAGTATTTCAGTTTCGGCCGTAATACCGGCGTATAATGCAGAATTGTATATTGAAAAAGCGATTCGAAGTTTGTTAAATCAAACGATACATATAGATGAAATAATTATTGTTGATGATGGCAGTGTCGATTGCACTTGTGAGATTGTGGAGGAGATCCAAAGAGAACAATCGAAAGTATTTTTATACAAGCAAGTAAATGCAGGAGCTTCTGCAGCAAGAAATAAGGGAATATCCAAAGCAAAGGGTAATTGGATATTACCTTTAGATGCAGATGATGAATGTTCTGAACAGTTAGTGGAAAATTATATTGGGAAAATTCAAAATGGTGATTATGCTGCTGTATATACTAATTTTGTTCAAATCAATGAAACATCAGAAGTTATTTCAGGTATCTTTTCAGGATATGAGCTGAGAGGAAATGATGGTTTTTGTAAAATGCTGATTCGTAATCCGATAATATCTCCTTCAGGAAGTATGATAAAAAAAACAATTTATGAAGAGATAAATGGTTTCGATATTAATGTGAAGTATGTTGAGGATGTAGATTTTTGGCTTCGATTATTAGCTAATGATTTTAATATTGGGCATATTGAAAAGCCATTAATATCAATTAGAAGGCATGCAACAAACACTACTGCTAGCATAGAAATAACTAAGGCAGGAGAAAAAATTCTGCTTGATAAGTATTCGATTTCAAATATCAAAGAAAAAATTTATAAACGTGAATATTCAATAGAAGATAATCATTTAGATTTTGCTAATTTACTCATCCGCTATGAAAAATGGCTAGAGGCAGATGAAGTATTGAAAGCAAATCAAGTAGATAAAAATAATAATCGATATATTAGTTTTCTATTTATAAAGTCAATAGTTGCGCTACACTTTAAAAAACTGCATCTAGCAAAGGAGTACTATTTTGAAATTTTAGAGAGCAATCGACAGCATGGGGCTGCTATGAATAATCTTGCTGTACTTTATAGCTTAGAAAATCAATTTAGTTCAGCAAAAGAATTATTAAGTAAAGTATTAGAGATAAATATAAATTATTTAGATGCTCATCATAATTTAATGATTCTTTCAAAAGATTTTATCGAATATGAAGAGTTAAAATTTACATGGAGAGAGTTAAGACCTAATCTTTTACATTATCAATAACCTAAATAATTAATAACTATATACTTGTTTTACGACGGATTCACACTGTCTTTAGGATAAGAAATAAATAACAAAGAGGGTTTAAGTATGGAATTATTACAGAATGTTGAGAAAATAGTTGCTAATTCTGATGGACAGGAGTTAAACTCATTTAATTTGGGTATTCAAGAGGCAAATACTGTTGTCATTTTTGGAGCAGGTAGCTACGGTGAAGGGGTTGCGAAAAGTCTGAAATTAATGGGCAAAAATGTCCTTTATTTCGTAGATAATAACCCAAAGAAGTGGGGGAATAAATTATCCGATATTACGATAATTTCACCAGAAAGCTTGCTAAACATCAAAGAGAAAGATGTATTAATTGTTATATGTAGTACTTGGCATAATGAAATCGAGAACCAATTAAAAATATTAGGCTTACATAACTATAGTAACTTAGATTTTGATTTTCAAAGTTATTATAAGGCTTCTGGGCAAGCAATATTATTTAAACAGTATTTAGATGAAAATATTAATGCTTTTGAGAAAGTTTATCATCTTTTATCTGATGATGATTCACGAATGTTATTTGAACATTTATTAGCTTATCGTATCTCAGGAAATATTTCTTGTTTACGAAAATCAATGTACCCTCAATATTTTCATCCTAAAGTATCACCTGAGGCGAGCGATCAAATTATAGATGGAGGAGCATATATTGGTGACACAGTTACTATATTCAATGAATTTTTAAAAATGGATTGTATGATTCATTCCTTTGAGCCATCCAAAAGTAACTTTTCGAAGTTAAATGATTTTATACAAGAACAGCATTTAACTAATGTAATTACCGTTCAAGCTGGATTGGGAAGAGAAAATGTAGAGCTTTTTATAAATTCTATTGAAAATACTGTTGACCCAAGTTATTCAATATCAAGTGAAGGTAATGAAAAAATTAATGTAATTTCAATCGATGAGTATGTTCGCAGAAACGAACTTAAAAATATAAGTTTAATTAAGTTAGATATAGAAGGGTATGAATTGGATGCTTTAAAAGGTGCTTATGAAACAATCAAGGCACTTCGTCCACGACTTCAAATTTGCTTATACCATAAACAAGAGGATTTAATTGATATACCTATTTATATTCATGATGTATTTTTTGACTTGGGATACAAATTGTATGTAGGTCATCATACAGATTCTTATTTAGAAACAGTATTGTATGCAGTTGCTGATTAGTAAAGACATTTTCAGGAGCGTTGAAGACTTTTTTTGGAGGTAGAAATTTATATTGTTTAGGTTAAGAGGTAGTTTACAGTAATATACGAGGAGTTGAGACTATGAAGCTAATTTTACTTTCAGGTGGATCTGGTACAAGACTATGGCCACTATCTAATGATTCGCGTGCAAAGCAGTTCCTTAAAGTATTACATAACGAGCAAACTGGTGAATTAGAGTCTATGGTGCAACGCGTGTATCGTCAATTGTCCGAGGTAGTTGCTGTGGAAGACATGATTGTAGCAACCAATGCTGCGCAAGTAGATATGTTACGTAATCAGTTAGGTGATATTCCAATTGTCGTAGAGCCGGAAAGACGTGATACCTATCCAGCAATTGCACTAGCATGTATGTACCTTTATTCAGTTTTAGGGATGAAGGGAGATGAGGTTGTTGGTGTAGTTTCAGTGGATGCTTTTGTTGATGTAGCCTTTTATCAACAAGTGAAGGAACTTGAACAGCTTGTTATGACAACCAATGCTGATATTGGCCTATTAGGGATAAAACCTACGTACCCCTCCTCTAAATATGGCTATTTAATACCAAAGCAATATACAGAATACATGCAAGTTGCCCGTTTTGTGGAAAAGCCATCTGAAGAAGCTGCGGAAGTATTAATAAGCAAAGGTGCTTATTGGAATAGTGGTGTATTTGCTTTCCCTTTAAAGTTACTATTAAATAAACTTAGCAAAGACGGATATTCTAATTCATATGAAGAATTACTAGAGCATTTTTCAAGATTACCGAAAAATAGCTTTGATTATGAAGTGGTAGAAGATTTAACTAAAATAACTGCTTTAACCTATGATGGTTATTGGAAAGACTTAGGTACATGGAATACATTGACAGAAGAGATGTCTCAACAGGTTATTGGGAATGGTGGATTAAGCGAGGATAGCTCGAATACGCATATCGTGAATGAGCTTGATTTACCAGTTAAAGTACTTGGGATTTCCAATGCAGTAGTTGCTGTTAGTGCGGACGGTATTTTAGTAACAGATAAGCCAGCTAGTTCACGAATGAAAGATATGCTACATGATGGTTTATTTTCAAGACCGATGTACGAGGAACGGCGTTGGGGATGGTATCGAGTGCTTGATGTTACAAGAAAAGATGGACGTGAAATTTTAACGAAAAGACTTTGTGTTGAGGCAGGTAAAAACTTAAGTTATCAATATCATAATTATCGATCTGAAGTATGGACGATTATTTCGGGAGATGCGATATTTATCCAAGATGATGAAACAAAAATGGTTTTACCTGGAGATGTATTAAGTATTCCAATTGGCTCGAAGCATTGTCTTTATGCATTGACGGATACAGAGCTAATTGAAGTACAAATGGGTGACCATATAGTAGAAGAAGATATTGTGAGACTAGAAAAAGATTGGTCTGCGATAATGGAATCCATTTGTTAATAAAAGCAAAAATAGAAAAACGACTTTCAATCATCTGAAAGTCGTTTTTTCTGTTATGCTAAGGATATTGAAAAATCGTTAAATTTACCGATAAAATTACTATAAATATATGTGGAAACCGAATATTTACGGAGGTTCTAAATGATTCGCTTTATTAAACTTAGAGAAGAGCATCTTGAACAAGTTCTGGAATGGAGAACACAGGAAGATGTCACTAAATTCATGAACACGGATATTGAAAAAGATATGGATAAACAGAGAGAGTGGTTTAGAAGTATTTCAAATTCAAAAACCGATGCTTATTGGATTATTGAAATAAAGGAAAAGCCAATAGGCGTAATTTCTTTAAATAATATAGATTTTGTGAATAAAAGAACGAGCTGGGGCTTTTATATAGGAGAAGAAAAGTATCGCTTATATGGAGGGATTATACCTCCATACTTTTATAATTATATATTTTCAAAGTTCGAATTTCATAAAATCACTGCAGAAGTGATGGAAGGGAATAACAATGTTATTAAGTTGAATTTAATGCATGGTTATAGAATGGTTGGCGTATATAAAGATCATATTTTAAAAAATGGTTCGTACTCTGATTTGAATTTATTGGAGCTTCTAAAAGAAGATTGGCTAAAGCTAAATAAATACCAAAAGTATGTATGTGAATTTGGAGAGTAAAAACTTAGAAATGGAGAATAAATAAATGGATAAATTATTATTAATTATTAATGAAATGCGAGAAGAAGCAGGATTTGAATCAATTGAATCTTTAGAAGCTTCTATGGATTTAAGAGAAGATTTACGACTAGACTCTTTAATGTTAGCGGAATTAACAGTACGAACTGAAGATGAATTTGGTGTAGACATTTTCGAAGAAGGCATCGTTCAAACAATTGGTGAAATCATTGCTAAAATCGAAGGCATATAATATGGAGAAGGTTTTTTTAGTACATAATGAGATTGTCTATACCTATGAAAAATTGCTATTGGACTTGAACAACAAGGAAAATGAATCTTCTTATGTATATGTAAAGGACAACCATCCATACGATGTTTTTTTAGCGATTATTCATAGTTTAATTTGTGACTATCCGATTGAAGTGTTAGACGGTGATTTTTCAGAAAAAGAGATAATCGAATTAGGTATCAATCTTAATGCGTTAACAATGACAAAAAAAATAAAAGAACGACTTAACCTTTGCAGTCTAGATGAAGCCATACAACGTATTAATGATATAGAAAACTGGCAATTAACTCTATATACATCAGGTACAACAGGGCGTCCTAAAAAGATGAGTCATACTTTCCAAACACTTACAAGAAACGTAAAAATCCATAAGAAGTTTGAAAATGATATTTGGGCTTTTGCCTATAACCCAACTCACATGGCTGGGTTACAAGTGTTTTTTCAAGCATTTCTCAATCAAAACACTTTAATTTATATGTTTGGTGAGTCAATGAAGAAGATACCAGCATTAATTGAGGAATATCAGATAACTTATATTTCATCTACGGCAACTTTTTATAGAAATGTTCTTCCTTATGTACAAGGAAATTCGTTTTCGATGGTCAAAAGAGTGACATTTGGTGGAGAAAAGTTTGATTTACTTTTAGAAGATAGGTTAAAAGCGGTTTTTCCAAATGCGAAAATGCTCAATATTTATGCATCAACTGAGGCTGGAAGTTTATTTTCAGCACAAAGAGATACTTTTGAAATTAAGCCGGAACATCAACAATGGGTGAAAATTACAGCACAACAGGAATTATGTATACATCATTCTTTACTTGGACATTCAGAGTCACTATCACTGGTTAATGATTGGTTTCACACTGGAGACCTTGTTGAAATGGTTGATGATACACATTTTAAATTCCAATCACGTCAAACGGATATGATAAATGTAGGAGGCTACAAAGTGAATCCACTCGAAGTAGAGAATATACTAATGCAAGTTCCAGGTGTTATCGATATTCTTGTGAAGCCTAAAAAGAATAGTGTTACGGGTGAGCTTCTTGTCGCGGACGTTATCAAAAATCAGGAAATAGATGAAAAAGAATTGAAAAAAGAATTAAAACAATATGCATCTATACATTTACAAGAGTGGAAAGTTCCACGCATTATTAAGTTCGTAGATGAACTTCCTAGTACACGAACTGGAAAGAAGGTCAGAAAATGAAATGGATTATTGTGACTGGTGATTCAAGAGGAGTCGGGAGAGAGATTGTTCATCAAATATTGTCTGAAACAGACTTTGGCGTTATTGGCATTAGCCGTTCAAGTGAAGATGCTGCGGGCGAGCTGTTAGCAAAATATCCAGACCGTTTCAAACCACTTTCTTATGATTTAACAGATGTGGATGGTATAAAGCTATTATATATGGAAAAGGTTCGTAAAATAGGTCCAATTTACGGACTCGTTAATAATTCAGCGATGGCCTATGACGACATTGTTTCTAACCTAAATGTTCAACAATTGCAGACAATGTTCCAAGTGAATGTATTTTCAGCTATGCATCTAACGAAGTATGCGATTAGAGATATGTTATTGCGTAAAACGCATGGCTCAATCGTGCATATATCCTCTATCAGTGCTCATACGGGATATAAAGGTTTGAGCATGTATGCAGCATCTAAGGGAGCAATGGAGGCATTTTCTAAAAATACTGCTAGGGAATGGGGGAGCAAAGGAATCCGTTCTAACTGTGTTGTACCAGGTTTTATGGAAACAAGTATGAGTACAGCATTGACAGAAGACCAAAGAGCACGTATTTACCAAAGAACATCTTTGAAAAAGGAAACGGATATATCAAGTGTAGCGAGTACAGTACTTTTCTTACTTTCTGATCAAGCAAAGTCGATTACAGGTACAACTGTACATGTCGATAATGGAACAATATAGAATAAATTCCCAAGTGAACGCAGGGTGTGATTATTTGAAAACAATCGTGATTATTCAAGCAAGAATGGGGTCAACAAGACTTCCGGGTAAGATTTTAAAACCACTAGGGGAGTCAGATGTACTGACGTATGTAACAAAGCGCTGTTTGCAAATTAACGGCGTGCAAGAAGTCATTGTTGCAACTTCATTATCGCCACAAGATGATGCAATTGCTTCTTGGTGCTTAGAACAAAATATTAAATGTTTCCGTGGTTCAGAGAACGATGTATTATCTCGTTTTGTAGATTGTGCGAATGACTATGAGCCTGATTATGTAATGCGCGTGACGTCGGATTGTCCATTTGTAGACTATGAAATGGCCTCTGAAATGATCGCTATTATGGCAAAAGAGCGAAAGGATATTGTGTTAATCGACGGTGATTTACCACGAGGTTTAGCTGTTGAGTTAATTTCATATGCATCGCTGCTGAAAATAAATGAAATAGGGCAAGAACAGCGTCATCGCGAACATGTAACGTACTATGCCTATGAATTTAAGGAACAGTTTGAAGCCATTACATATAAAGTTCCAGAGAACCGCCGGGCACCAGAGCTTCGTATTACATTGGATACAGATCCTGACTATGAGCTAATTCGAGTAGTGGCAGGATATTTTAATGATCCACTTGTCTCAAGTGTTGCTGTAATTGATTACTTAAAGCGTACACCTGAAGTTGCAAAGCTAAATGCACATATCGAACAAAAGCCGGTGATATAAATTGAATATTGTCATTCGCGCAGATGCTTCTTTTAAGATTGGTAGTGGTCATGTGATGCGCTGTCTAACCATTGCAACAGAGTTTAGAAAAAAAGGACATGAAGTGTCCTTTTGGATGAAAGAGTCGCAGGGAGATATGCGAGTATTTGTTCAATCTAAAGGTTTTGTAGTTATTACTGAAATGACAAAGGCAGATATTTGTATTATCGATCATTATGATATAGATAGAGAATGGGAAAGAAAAATCCGACCATTCGTAAAAAAAATAATTGTCATTGATGACTTGGCCAATCGTAAACATGACTGTGATTTATTATTGGATCAAAATGCCGTTCCGAACTTTGAGCATCGTTATGATGACTTAGTTCCAGCACATTGTGTGAAATTACTAGGACCGAGATATTTAATTATGAGAGAAGAATTTATTCGAGAAAGAAAAAGCCTTCCTAATAAAATGAGTGGAGTTAACCGAATTCTTATTTTTATGGGGGGAAGTGATCCCACGAGTGAAACATTGAAAGTATTAACCGCTTTAACGCAACAACAAATTTTCCAATATGTAGACGTTGTTGTTGGTAATAGTAATCCTCATAAAACTAAAATTGAAAGTATTTGCATGAAGGAAGGTTATCATTTTCATTGCCAAATAGATTATTTGGCCTCCTTGATGGCAAAAGCAGATTTTTCTATTGGAGCTGGCGGTAGTGCTACTTGGGAACGCTGCTTTGTTGGTTTACCTTCGTCAAGTACGATTGTTGCAGAAAATCAACGTATTTCAACAGAAACTGCAGAAAAGTTAGGCGTAATATGGAACTTAGGGTGGCATGAACAAGTAACTGTGGATGCGTATAAAGATCTACTTTGGTCCTTAAAAGGTAAAAAAGAATTATTGATAAACATGCGCAATGCCGGATTAAAGTTAACGGAGCAATCTGGAGGGGCGAAATCTTGGTTGGATGCAATTTTGGAGGTAACGAAATGATTCAAATAGGTGATAAAAAGATAGGACGTACAGAAAAGCCGTTTATTATTGCAGAAATGTCAGGTAATCACAATCAATCACTTGAGCGTGCATTAAAAATAGTGGATCTAGCAGCTGAGGCTGGAGCAGATGCAGTGAAATTACAGACATATACACCAGATACGATGACTTTGGATATTCATACAGGTGAATTTTTTATCAAAAGTGATACAAACTTGTGGAAAGGACAATCTCTCTATAATTTATACAAAGAAGCCTATACGCCCTGGGAATGGCATGAAGCTATTTTTAATCGATGTAAGGAACATGGGATGGTTGCTTTCAGTTCACCATTTGATGAAACAGCAGTAGATTTTTTAGAAACTTTGAATGTGCCTGCTTATAAAATTGCTTCATTTGAAAATGTAGATATTCCTTTGATTAAAAAAGTAGCAGCAACTGGTAAGCCCATTATTATCTCAACAGGAATGGCATCAATTGCTGAATTGGATGAAGCTGTACGAGCAGTTAAATCTCAAGGGAACGAACAAATTGTTTTATTGAAATGTACAAGTACATACCCTGCAACACCGGAAAACTCAAATATTTCTACTATCCCTCATATGAAAGAATTGTTCGGAACAGAAATTGGGTTATCTGACCATACGATGGGGGTTGGTGTATCCATTGCTGCAGTGACATTAGGTGCCGTTGTTATAGAGAAGCATTTTACGATAGCGCGTGCTGATGGTGGTGTAGATTCAACATTCTCTTTAGAGCCACATGAACTTAGAATACTAGTGGAGGAGACAGAACGGGCGTGGAAAAGTTTAGGAACGATTATCTACGGACCTACAAACTTGGAAAAACCATCGCTTGAATATCGCAGATCGCTCTATATAGGAGAAGATTTAAAAGCTGGTGATGTATTAACGAAAGAAAATGTTCGAGTCGTACGCCCAGGGCATGGACTAGCACCGAAATTTTTCGAGTTGGTAGTTGGTAAGAAAGTAAAAATAGATGTATTAAAAGGGACACCTTTAACTTTTGATATATTACTATAAGGACTGATAGCATGAATAAGCGCTCAACCTTTTTATCATATGGAAAACAGTCAATTGATGAAGCTGACATTGAGGCTGTAGTAGAAACATTACGGTCGCCTTTTTTAACGCAAGGACCTAAAGTTGAGGAATTTGAAAAATCAGTAGCAGATTATGTAGGTGCAAAGTATGCAGTAGCATTTTCTAATGGCACTGCTGCCTTACATGGCGCTTGTTATGCTACAGGTATCGGGGCAGGTGATGAGGTCATTACAACCCCAATAACTTTTGCTGCGACATCGAATGCAGTTTTGTATTGCGGTGGAACACCTGTATTTGCAGATATAGACTCACAAACTTATAATATTGATCCAGAGGAAATTAAGAAGAACATTACCTCGAAGACAAAGGCTATTATACCAGTGGATTTTACTGGCCAACCGGTAAACTTAGACGAAATAATGACTATTGCAGAGGAACATAAACTTATTGTAATAGAAGACGGAGCCCATTCATTTGGTGCTAGCTATAAAGGTCGTAAAGTTGGTTCACAAGCACATATGACGATGTTTAGTTTTCATCCAGTGAAACCAATAACTACTGCAGAAGGTGGAGTAATCACTACTAACTCTGAAGAATATTATGAAAAATTAAAGCTTTTCCGTAGTCATGGAATATCTAAAACCCCTTATGCAGCGGAGCAAGGTGATTGGTACTATGAAATGACCGAACTTGGTTTCAATTATCGTATGACAGATATGCAAGCAGCGTTAGGGTTATCGCAAATAAAAAAAATAGATAAATTTATTAATAGTCGCCGTGAAATAGCTGATATGTATAATGAGGCTTTAGATCAATTTCCTGGTGTGAAATTACCAAAACAGTTAGATGGAACAAAATCAGGTTGGCATTTGTACATAATTCAGCTGGACCAAACCGTACTAAATAAAACTCGAAAAGAAATATTTAATGAAATGCGAACATGTAATATTGGTGTCCATGTGCATTATATTCCTGTTTACTGGCATCCTTATTACGAACAACTGGGGTTTACTAAAGGGATATGTAATGTAGCAGAGAGTTGGTATGAAGGTGCGTTAACATTACCGATATTCCCTGCTATGGAAAAATCAGATGTAAATAATGTGATTGAAATATTAAAAAGTGCATTGAATAAATAATTTTATAGAAAATTAATTCACTCAAGAAGGAGGCACTAAAACAGTCAATTTGCCACAAAAAATATGATGTAATTGAACAATTCAGATGGATATATCAAAATGAAAACATGATTTATCGTTGACCTTTTCCTTAAGCATTAATTCATCACTGGTAGCCTATTTATATGAAAGCGACTTTTTTGTTTCTCGTAAACGAATTGTCGCTTTTTAGTGTTTATGTTTATTTCATGTTTTCCAATTTCTAATAACACATAATTTTAATTCCTTTTTCTTTAAAAGTGAAATTTCCCAAAATGCTTCCGATAATACACATAAGTACATGAAATGTCTAGGGGGGGTGGATAGGATGCGTATTGCAACGCAAGGGCAAACAATAGAGACACCGACTGCTTCAAATAATACGAGGGTGGCAAGCTTAGAAGTGACAACAGAGCTTACTGTCACTAAGCAAAAAGTTGAAAAACAAAATGTTGCACCAGAAGAGCAAGAAATATCAAAAGAAAAATTACAACAAGCTGTAGAAATAGTGAACGAATTTTTACAAATAAATCATAGTTCTTCGAAATTTGTACTGCATGATGGCTTAGATCGTTATTTTGTACAAGTGGTAGATACGCAAACAGAAGAAGTCGTGAAAGAAATACCACCTAGAAAATTATTAGATGCATTTTATGAAATGCAAAAACTTTTAGGTATGATTGTAGACGAAAAAATTTAAGGGAAAATTAGGAGGAATAAGATATGGTAAACAGAATTGGCGGTTTAGCCTCAGGGATGGATATTGATGCTTTAGTAGCAAAGTTAATGCAAGCTGAAAAATCACCTCTTATCAAATTACAACAGAAAAAAACTACGTATGAATGGCAACGAGATGCGTATCGAGGAATTAATACAAAACTTCAAACATTTGATAAGTATATTGCAGACAATTTAATTTTAAAAAGTATGAAATCAAAAACAGCTGCAGTTTCCAACAGCACATATGCTTCTGCTACAGCAACACCCAGTGCTTCTGGAACGCTAGCACTTGAAGGAGTATCACAACTTGCATCTGCAGCGCGAGGCCTCGGTGATCAAATTAATGCTACTGCCAATACGAAGTTAAGTGAACTTGGCATCAGCAACGGTGTAATAAAGCTAAACGCTATTAAACCAGACGGAACGATGCCAACAGAGGGTACTGATATTGTTATTGATGAATCCATGACAATATCGAAGTTTGTGGAAAAAATTAACGATAGTAATGCGGGTGTTAGTGCATTATTTGAAAATGGTCGCCTATCTATTACTGCAAAGAATACAGGTGATAATAAAAATGGAGCTGAGGTTCAAGTCACTGCTGGAGCAGATGTTTTTGGTAAGCTCGGATATACATCGCTTAATGGAAAGACTTCTGGTGATTTAGCAAGTGGCGGTAAAAATGCGATGTTCCAAGTGAATGGTATAGCGACTGAACGTTCTTCAAATACATTTACTATTTCTGGCTACAGTGTCACGTTAAAAGAAACGTTTAACGCGGGTGGTACGATAAATTCTTTGTTAACGTTGTCATTTAATGAAAGAAAAAATGCTGCAGCCGATTTATCTGCCAAAGAATCAACTTTTGATATAAAAAAGCAGGCTCATGCTGACGCTACAGATGTTTATAATCTAGCTAAAGCTAGATTATCGAGTAGTTTAAATGATACTCAAAAGGTACTTTATTCGGACCTGGCTTTGGAAACTAGACCACTTCTAGCAGAACTAAATTACAATCAAGTTACGAAGCTTGCTGAAATAGATTTCACTGATGAAGAAGCTGCAAGAACAGCAATTGCAAACCTTTCTGAAGCAGATGGTTTTACTCCAGCTTTAAGAGAAGCACTAGGCAAAATAGAAATTGGTGATTTAAAAGAAATTTCCGAGTTAACAGAGGCGGATTTTAATGCAATATCTGATGTTGCAAAATTAGAAAAAACATTTAATGTTTTGAATAAGCAAGTTTTAAAAGACCTTTCAGGTTTAGGTGCAGATATTGCAACTGCACTTACAGGTCGGGATTTATCAGTAGAAGATCCATTTGCTGATTTACCTGAAGGGCCTTTAAAAGAGAAGTTAAAGTCATTAGACAAGGGAACACTTGAGGCTTTACAAAGCTTAAATGGACCTGAAATCGAGAACTTATCAGTAGCAGCTGATGCGCAAATCAAATTAACAACAGCTAAAACTGAGATGGACCAAGCCGATTCTGCACATAAAGCTGCTATAACAAGAAATGCCAATGCAGAAACAAACTATAAACAATTATATAAAGAGAACATTTTCAAAGGGGATGAAGCTGATTTTGAGGCAGCTTATCAAAATCATATAGCAAATGATACGACACCCCCACAAATAACTGCTGATCCATCAACAGTTTCTCCAGTTACCATTACATCTACTACCAACGTTGATGAAATGATGAATAAGATTAAAGAATTCGTTACTACTTACAATGGCTTAATTAAGGATTTGAGCGAACAAACTAAAGAAACAAAATATCGTTCCTTTGCACCTTTAACTGATGAACAAAGAAAAGATATGTCAGAAAACGAGATTAAGCTTTGGGAAGAAAAGGCGAAAAGTGGATTATTACGTAGCGATACTATTTTAAGAAGTGGACTTGCTGGTATGCGTGCATTGGTTTACGAAGCAAATCCAGCCGTATCAAATCAAAAATTTAATACACTCTTTAATGTAGGCATTACGACAACTAAGAATTATAATGATGGTGGTCAATTAGAAATTGACGAAAAGAAACTACAAAAGGCTCTTGAAGAAGATCCAGATGCAGTAGCAGCATTATTCTCGAATCTTGACGGTAAACAAAAAGATACGATTACAGTAACTGATAAAGACGGAAACATTTCCACTAAAGAAGCAGATACACGAGGCTACCTGCAAAAATTACGTAGTTCTATGGATAGTTTTAAGATTGATATAGAGAAGAAAGCGGGGCGTACGTCAGCTACAGAGCAAACCTACTCAATCGGTAAAAACATTGTAGATACAAATAAACGCATAGATACTTGGCAAGAAAAACTTAAAAATATTGAAGCTCGCTACTGGAAGCAATTCTCAGCCATGGAACAAGCGATAAATAAAGCAAATTCGCAATCAAGTATGTTCATGCAAGGATTAGGAGCATAAGGCTTTTAATAAAGCTAGAGTAGGAGAATTATATGCAACCAACAGAACAACTATTGCAGGTTTCTGCTAATCTATATAAACTTTTAGGGGAAGTCCCCAATAGTGAAGAACGTGATAGCTACATTGACAACATTAATATAATGTTGGATAAGCGTGGAATTATTATTAAACGCTTGGAGGAAGAGAACTTTAAGTTCGATGCTCAAAATCGTGTTCATAATACCTTGCTCGAATTAGATAATGGTATTAAACAACGATTGGCTGTTGTCATGGACGCTGTAAAGCAGGATATGGCAAACTTACAAAAAACGAAAAAAAGTGAAGAACAATACTTTAATCCATATGGCAATGTCCGCATAATGGACGGAATGTATTATGACAAAAAGAATTAATATTTACCTATTCGCTTTTCTTCATAAAATGGTTTAAACTAGTAAATAAGTAACCTTTCAAAGGAGTTGTCCTTTATTGGCAGCAAATTTAACAGCACAAAATGCGTATAAACAAAATAGTGTTACCACTGCTTCCCCTGGTGAGCTGACGTTAATGCTTTATAATGGTTGTTTAAAGTTCCTGCATAAAGCAAAACATGCGATTCAAGAAAAAAATGTCGAGGAAAAAAATACAAATCTTATCAAAGCACAAGCAATTATTAGCGAGCTGATGGCAACATTGAATATGGATATCGAAATATCAAAAAATATGCTTGCACTTTATGAATATATGAATCATCGTTTAGTCGAAGCAAATATTCAAAGTGATGTCGCTATCATTGAAGAAGTTGAGGGATTAGTGACGGAATTCCGTGATACATGGAAGGAAGTTATTCGCATCAATCGACAACAGCAATTCGGTCAGGGAAACGCTGGACAAATTTAGACAACATATGAGGCCATCGATTCAAGATGGTCTCTTTTCTTTACAAGAAATACGAGACACGGCATTTTATATCATACAAAAGGGAAACATATAATTAGCCATAAAATAGGTCTTTAATCAGTAAAATATGTTACTTATTCCCTCTGGATGTAAAACATGCATCATGTCATAATCAAGCTACATAGATGTTTAGAATAGTATTGAGGTGGGAAGATGATATTTAAGCGCCAAGAAGGCTTTCGATTTAAATTCGAGGAGCCTGTTAAAATGACTTTTGCCATATATGAGGATGGTAGAGTCAATCAGGAGCAAACGGCAATGGCTGATTTGCTTGATATTAGTCCACGAGGGTTAAAGATGTTTACTGAGGTGGATTTAGGTGTCAATCCTCGTCCTTTGGATTTACGCTTTATTCTGGATACAAGAGAGGTACGAGCTTATGGAGAAGTCATTTGGAGCCGTCCTTTTGGTAATGGCAAGCAGTATGGCGTGAATTTCAATAATCAAGAATCGGTTGAGGATTTGATTATCGAAGAGTTGAAACTACGCCGAAGAAGAGAAGCTGATGAGGCAAAACTAAATAGCATTAATTCATAAAGGAAGTATTCATCAGTGGGGGATGATTTTGTTCATCCCATATCTAACTTCTTTGCTTTCGCAGATGCTACACATTATTTCAGGAAAAAATTTTTTTTGAAAAAAAGAATTATTTTAGAGGAATTTCACACACTTGTGTAGAAATATATAGTATAGCAGTTATAAAGGAGGAGTTTACATGTTAAACTTTAACATTCGCGGTGAAAATATTGAGGTAACTCCAGCTATTCGAGAGTATGTTGAAAACAAAATCGAAAAAGTTGAACGTTATTTTAACGAAGATGTTAACGCCAATGCTAACGTAAATTTAAAGGTTTATAATGACAAGCAAACTAAAGTGGAAGTTACAATTCCAATGAAGAACTTAACTCTTCGTGCAGAAGAGCGTCATAATGATATGTATGCTGCGGTTGACTTAATCGTTGATAAATTAGAACGTCAAATCCGTAAGCATAAAACAAAGGTAAACCGTAAATTCCGTGAGCGCGAAGGTACAGGCCTTTATTTTGCTACTTCTCAAGCAGCCGCTGATGCAGTTACAGAGGAAGATGAATACTCAATTGTTCGTACAAAGCAATTTGATTTAAAACCGATGGATCAAGAAGAAGCTGTCTTACAAATGAATATGCTAGGGCATGATTTCTATATCTTCACAGATGCAGAATCAAACGGCACAAATATTGTCTACAAACGCAAAGACGGTAAATATGGCTTAATTGAAACAACTTAAACTTTAATATGTACAAGGGCTCTCGCCAAAGCGGGAGCCTTTTTTATCTTCATTCAGTAGGAATTCTTACCTCAATTTTCACCGAACGCCTACTAAATGAAGATAAGCCTCTGGCAGATATCACGGATTTTGAATTGTGCTAGCACAATTCAGAATCCGGACGCAATCACGCCAAGGCGTAATTGATATGATTTCCTTTCATGCTAAGGACTCTGTTTGCATGAAACTGTTACACAATGGTAAAATGAAAGTTGAGACTATATAGGAAGTGAAAAAATTCATGGCAAACCTATTAAATAAATTATTTGATTTCAATAAACGTGAACTAAAAAAATTAGAGAAAATCGCTGACCAGGTTGAGGGATTCGCTTCTCAAATGGAACAGCTTTCAGATGATCAATTACAAGCGAAAACAGAAGAGTTTAAAAAACGCTATGCCGACGGAGAGCATTTAGACTCGATCCGTGCGGAAGCTTTTGCCGTTTGTCGAGAAGGGTCAAAGCGTGTACTAGAGATGTACCCATTCCGTGTACAAATTATGGGTGCTGCTTCACTAGATGAAGGTAATATTGCGGAAATGAAAACCGGTGAAGGTAAAACGTTAACGGCTACGATGGCTGTTTACCTAAATGCTATTACTGGTAAAGGCGTACATGTTGTGACAGTCAACGAATATTTAGCGAGTCGTGATGCTGAAGAAATGGGGCATTTATATAATTTCTTAGGCTTAACGGTTGGTTTAAACTTGAACAGCCTGTCAAAAGAAGAGAAACGTGCAGCCTATGAAGCTGATATTACGTATAGTACAAACAATGAGCTTGGCTTTGACTATTTACGTGATAATATGGTGCTTTATAAAGAAGAACGTGTACAACGTCCGCTACATTTTGCGGTAATCGATGAGGTTGACTCGATTTTAATTGATGAAGCGCGTACGCCATTAATTATTTCGGGTCAGGCTGGGAAATCAGCGCAGCTTTATAAACAGTCTAATGCGTTTGTTCGTATGTTAAGTGCGGAAACAGATTACACATATGAAGAATCTACAAAAGGTGTTACGTTAACAGATGCTGGTGTTGAAAAAGCAGAGAAAGCATTTGGCATTGATAACCTGTTTGATTTAACACATGTGCGTTTAAACCATGCGATTAACCAGTCGTTAAAGGCACATGTAAGTATGCATAATGATGTTGATTATGTTGTACAAGAGGGCGAAATCATTATTGTTGACGGCTTTACAGGTCGTTTAATGAAAGGTCGTCGTTACTCAGATGGACTGCATCAGGCAATTGAAGCTAAAGAGGGCGTAGAGATTCAAAATGAATCGATGACGATGGCGACAATTACGTTCCAAAACTACTTCCGTATGTATCTAAAGCTTTCGGGTATGACAGGTACTGCGAAAACAGAGGAAGAGGAATTCCGTAATATTTATAATATGAGTGTTGTGGCGATTCCTACGAATAAGCCGATTGCTCGTGATGACCGTCCGGACTTAATTTTTGCTTCGATGGAAGGGAAATATAAAGCAGTGGCGGCAGATATTGCAGAGCGCCATAGAGCTGGACAACCAGTTCTTGTCGGTACTGTTGCTATTGAAACATCTGAAATTATTTCGAATTTATTGGATAAACATAAAATCCCACATAACGTATTAAACGCGAAAAACCATGAGCGTGAAGCAGAAATTATTGCGAATGCTGGTACGCAGGGTGCAGTAACAATTGCTACGAACATGGCTGGTCGTGGTACGGACATTAAACCTGGAGAAGGTGTAATGGAGCTTGGCGGTTTAGCGGTAATTGGTACGGAGCGTCATGAATCTCGTCGTATCGATAATCAGCTACGTGGTCGTTCTGGTCGTCAAGGGAACCCGGGGATTACTCAATTCTATCTGTCACTAGAAGATGAATTAATGCGTCGTTTTGGCTCCGATAATATGAAGAACATGATGATGAAATTAGGGATGGATGATTCACAGCCACTACAATCTAAAGTTGTTTCAAGAGCAGTAGAATCAGCTCAAAAACGCGTTGAAGGTAATAACTTCGATGCTCGTAAACGTCTATTACAATATGATGATGTGTTACGTCAGCAACGTGAGATTATTTATAAAGAGCGTTACGACGTATTAGAAACAGAAAATATGCGTGTGCTTGTTGAGTCTATGATTCAAGAAACGATCGACAACGTTGTCGCATTGTATACGCAAGGTGAGCAAAAAGATTGGCATTTAAAAGCAATTGATGACTATGTTGCAGCAAACCTATTAGATGAAGGCGATTTGAAGGTGGAAGATTTCCAAGGTAAATCCGCAGAAGAGATTAACCAACTAATTTCTAACGCTGTCCAAACGCGTTATGATGAAAAAGAAGAACAGCTTACGCCAGAGCGTATGCGTGAATTTGAAAAGGTTATCTTATTACGTTCAATTGATACGAAGTGGATTGATCATATCGATGCTATGGATCAGCTACGTCAAGGTATCCATCTTCGTGCATATGGTCAAAATGACCCGCTTCGTGAATATCAACAAGAGGGCTTTGCTATGTTTGAGGATATGGTCGCTTCCATTCGCGAAGATGTAGCAAAATATGCGATGAAGGCAGAAATCCATAATAATTTAGAGCGTGAGGAAGTTGCAAAAGGTCAAGCTGTTAATCCGAAAGAGGATGGCGGCTCAGCTCCGAAAAAGCAACCTGCTCGTAAGGCAGAAAATGTCGGGCGTAATGATTCATGTCCATGCGGAAGCGGTAAGAAATTTAAAAACTGCCATGGTGCAGCTCAATAATTTTTCGAAAAAGATCATTTTAACTTTATGTTAGAATGGTCTTTTTTCTATGTTTTAGGATGTTTTCACGATACTCATTCTGCTAGCTAAGACCATAGAAAATGTGCGAACAATCGTTAGTTAGTAAGTAGGAGGTTTTTCAATAAAGTTTAAATGAAATGAAATAACGGAAAATTCAGAAAAAGATATATAATACTACAACAATAGGTAAATAGTTCAATAAAAAGGGTAATGTTTATAACTTTTTTCTGATTTATTATAAAGATGAATAGTTGGAAAGTTTCGTTGATTTGAACCTGATTTTTGAATAAAGGGGGTGATTCATGAGTGGATATAAAAAATCCTCGAGAAATGATGTCATGGCCAGACCTTCCCGAGGAATTACATTGGATAAATACTATTTTAAGGAGGATTGACATGCATAATGATGACATTATGAGTAGTAAAACGATGCTGTATATACCGGAGTATGATGCCCATGGTAACTTGTGTACACGTGTAATAGAAAGGGATTACGAATATATATCAAAATTAGCGCCGACAAAATTAATGGATTATAATCTACGTTATTTTGGTTCTAGCTTAAGAGGGGCTTTCGATGGCTCGAGAATGATACTTGGAAAGTTGAATAAAAATCCAATTGTTGTTCATGAACAAAGTAATATTGTATGGTTTCCAAGTATGTCTTATTTACGACAGGAATGTATATGGTTTGCTGTTCATCATATTCAGGACTATCTAGCTGTCGATAAAAAGAATACAAAAGTAATTTTTATGAACGGCTATGAAACTAATGTGGACTTAAGTGTTAGAGCATTTGAAACCAGAATTCAAAGAGCTTATTTATTAAAATATAAACTGGAAAAACGAACAAAGAATTTATTAGTTCAATATGATCAAGGTAAAGTATTCCAACGTATAGCGAACGATGTTATCTTTGAGGATGAAGCTGAAAAAGACTGAAACGAATCCTCTGTATTGTAAAAAAGTATGTTTTCCGCCGTAAAAACGTTATAATAAAGAGATCGGGGCTTTAAAAATGAAGTATCAGTATTTTAAAATCATTTTATTTGCTGATTTTTAAACTTCTATCATACAAGTTTGCCCCCTTAATAATGTTCGGAGGATTTAACAATGATTGAATTAGCAGATGTACGTAACGCGTTAGACACTTCAGCCAAAAAATTGGCGGATTTTAGGGGGTCTCTTTGACTTAGAAAACAAAGAGGCACGCATTCAAGAATTAGATGAAATGATGCTTGAGCCAGCTTTCTGGGATGATCAGCAAGGGGCACAGGTAATCATTAATGAGAGCAATGGCTTAAAGGCAACAGTTAATGAGTATAAAGATTTATTGGAAACGTATGAGAACCTAGATATGACGCTAGAGCTATTGCGCGAAGAGCCTGATGAAGAATTGCAGGAGGAGCTAGGCAATGAATTAGAAGAATTCCAGCAAAAAATGGGCGATTTTGAGCTGCAATTACTATTAAGCGGTCCATACGATCAAAATAATGCGATTTTAGAGCTGCATCCAGGAGCAGGTGGTACGGAATCTCAGGATTGGGGCTCAATGCTGCTTCGTATGTACACACGCTGGGCGGAAAAACGTGGCTTTAAAGTCGAAACAGTTGATTATCTTCCAGGCGATGAAGCAGGGATTAAATCTGTAACATTGTCCATTAAGGGTCATAATGCTTATGGCTATTTGCAAGCAGAAAAAGGTGTCCATCGTTTAGTACGTATTTCACCGTTTGACTCTTCTGGTCGTCGTCATACATCGTTCGTTTCTTGTGATGTTATGCCTGAATTCGATGACAATATTGAAATTGATATTCGTACAGAGGATTTAAAAATTGATACGTATCGTGCAACAGGTGCAGGTGGTCAGCACATTAATACAACAGATTCAGCTGTTCGTATTACGCACATTCCAACTGGTACTGTCGTACAATGTCAGGCAGAACGTTCACAGATTAAAAACCGTGAAAAAGCAATGACGATGTTAAAAGGGAAACTCTATCAATTAGAGATCGAAAAGCAGCAGGCACAGCTAGATGAAATCCGTGGTGAACAGAAGGAAATCGGCTGGGGCTCACAAATTCGTTCATATGTATTCCATCCATATTCAATGGTGAAGGATCATCGTACAAATGAAGAAACAGGTAATGTAGGAGCAGTGATGGATGGCGATGTAGATCCATTCATTAATGCATATTTACGTTCAAAAATCGGGTAATGAAAGCCCCTCAAAGGCACAATGAAACTGTGCTTTTGAGGGGTTTTTTAGTTTGATAGACCATTCAAATTAAAAAGGTGGATGATACGGAGTGTCTTGGCTAATCTCCTTACGTTCATTCATGTAATGTTTATAAAGCATCGATGCATTGACAAATTGCTTGCTAATCGAAGCATATTGAATAGGTAGCTCAATCTGTTTATCATTTTTCAGTGTAACGATACAACCCATTTTACTCGGTACAATATTCGAAATGGCGTGAAGTCCAATCCAAATATTGTGGATAGAGTTAGGAGAAAACGTTGGTAGGAAAATACAAGGATAACCATAATCATAAGCAACAACGATTGGAAGCTTATGTTGATTGCCGAAAAAGCGTTTGGCGGAATGTCTTGCTGCTTCATAGGTTGTTCCAAGTGAGATACAAGATTTTCGTAATATATGCATTGGTTTCCGTGTGACGATCAGCTCATTATGCTTATCAATTACCCTTGTGAAAATTTTAGAGTCATACTGCATTGGCTGAAGTAAATAGGTGTTGAAAGACATTAAATATCCATTGATGTAGTTTGATGACATCTATGTAAACCTCCTTTTTCTATTTGTTACTGAAGTGTAGAACACAAATTTAAATTCTGAAAATATAGATAAAAAGAGAAAACCGTTGATATATCAAGCGATTGTATAGAGAAATTGCTTGAAATTGCACGAGATTAATAGTAAATCGAAGTGATTTTCAGTTCTTAAGCATTGCATTTTAATTTCAATTTTTTTATAATTTAGAAAAGGATCGAGGTGAGATCGTTGGATAAATATTATTCGTATACAGATTTTCTGAAAGCCGTTGGTCAGTATAAGAAAGTTGATGAGGCAGAGAAATTATTAAACGAGATTTATTTAGATTTATTTTTAAATCATATCCAGCGTATGCATCGTGAAGAGCAGCTCATGGTTCTGATAGATAGAGCACTCGATGAAAAAGATGAAAAGGCATTTCATCTATACGCAGCCGAACTAGTAATTTTACACCAAGATGCAAGTGAATAATATGACGAGCCCGCTCTCCGCTTATTGGAGAGCGGGCTTTTTTTGCTATTTTCGTTCTAGCTGATCAGATTTACTGGCAACCCGAGCAGATAAACGTTCCATCTGATCAGATCTACCGTCAACCCGAGCAGATAAACGTTCCATCTGATCAGATCTACCGTCAACCCGAGCAGATATTCATTCCAGCTGATCAGATTTACTGTCAACCCGAGCAGATATTCGTTCCATCTGATCAGATCTACCGTCAACCCGAGCAGATATTCATTCCAGCTGATCAGATTTACTGTCAACCCGAGCAGATATCCGTTCCATCTGATCAGATCTACCTGCAACCCGAGCGGATATTCATTCCATCTGATCAGATTTACTGGCAACCGAGATCCCCTCTAAGTTAGGGCATTTACATTTACCCATCTCGATTAGCTAACATTTGGAAAGGGTAATCTATTTATAGATAGGTTGTAATTAGTACATACGTTCTATCGCGATCACCTTAAATATAGCATACGGAAAAATTTTTACAAACATTCGTTCGTTAAATGTTCGAAATTTTAATAATGCTATGCTAAAATATATGTATCAAATTGGTAGGAAAGGACGGGGACATGTGTGCAAACATTTGATTTACAAGCGCCATATACGCCTAATGGAGATCAGCCACAGGCAATTGCGGAATTAGTGGAGGGTGTCCGTGCAGGTAAACGTCATCAAACGTTGCTCGGTGCAACAGGAACAGGAAAAACGTTTACGATTTCTAATGTCATTAAACAGGTAAAAAAACCGACGCTTATTATGGCACACAATAAAACATTAGCGGGTCAATTATATAGTGAATTTAAAGAGTTCTTCCCTAATAATGCAGTTGAATACTTTGTCAGCTACTATGATTACTTTCAGCCAGAGGCCTATGTACCGCAGACGGATACTTATATCGAGAAGGATTCAAGCATTAATGATGAAATTGATAAGTTGCGTCACTCTGCAACATCTTCATTATTCGAGCGTGATGATGTCATTATTATTGCATCCGTGTCCTGTATTTATGGTCTAGGTTCTCCAGAAGAATATCGTGAAATGGTCGTATCGGTGCGGACTGGAATGGAAATTGAACGTAATCAGCTGCTTCGGAAATTGGTCGATGTACAGTATGAGCGTAATGATGTGAGTTTTACACGTGGTACGTTTCGGGTACGTGGCGATGTAGTGGAAATATTCCCTGCATCCCGAGACGAACAATGTATCCGCGTGGAATTTTTTGGGGACGAGATCGATCGAATTCGCGAGGTGGATGCGTTAACTGGTGAAATATTAGCGGATCGTGATCATGTAGCTATTTTCCCAGCATCCCACTTCGTTACGCGAGAAGAAAAAATGCGAAAAGCCATTGAAAATATTGAAAAAGAGTTGGAGGAGCGTCTAGCTCTTTTACGTGCAGAGGATAGATTATTGGAGGCACAGCGTTTAGAGCAACGTACTCGTTATGATTTAGAAATGATGGGTGAAATGGGCTTTTGCTCAGGTATCGAAAACTACTCGCGTCATTTAACGTTGCGTGAAGCGGGGGCAACACCATATACGCTACTTGACTATTTCCCTGATGATTTTTTACTTGTTGTCGATGAAAGTCACGTTACTTTGCCACAAGTACGAGGGATGTATAACGGTGACCAAGCACGTAAAGGTGTGCTAGTTGAGCATGGCTTCCGTCTGCCATCAGCACTAGATAACCGCCCTTTACGTTTTGAAGAATATGAGAAACATATACATCAAGCTATTTATGTATCGGCAACACCTGGCCCGTATGAGCTTGAGCATACTCCGGAAATGGTGCAGCAAATTATTCGTCCAACTGGGCTGCTTGATCCACAAATTGAGGTACGTCCTATTGAAGGGCAAATTGATGATTTAATCGATGAGATTCAAGGTCGTATTGCTCGTGATGAACGAGTGCTTGTTACAACATTGACGAAAAAAATGTCAGAGGATTTATCTGCTTATTTGAAAGAAATGGGCTTAAAGGTGGAGTACTTGCATTCAGAGATTAAGACGCTAGAGCGAATTGAAATTATTCGCGAGCTGCGAAAAGGTACTTACGATGTTTTAATCGGCATTAACTTATTGCGAGAAGGGCTAGATATTCCTGAGGTTTCCCTTGTGGCGATTTTAGATGCTGACAAGGAAGGATTTTTACGTTCAGAGCGTTCATTAATTCAAACGATTGGACGTGCCGCGCGTAATGCCAATGGTCATGTCATTATGTACGCAGATAATATGACGGATTCGATGAAAAAGGCGATTGAGGAAACGAAGCGTCGTCGAACACTGCAAATGGCGTATAACGAAGAGCATGGCATAACACCGAAAACGATCGTTAAGAAAATTCCTGATGTTATTCGTGCGACACAGGTGGCAGAGGAAGAAGAATCCTATGTAACGAAGGCAACAAAAGGTAAGAAGCTGACGAAGGCGGAAAGAGATCAGTTACTTGCTACTTTAGAAGTAGAAATGAAGGAAGCGGCAAAAGCACTCGATTTCGAACGTGCTGCTGAGCTGCGCGATACAATATTTGAATTGAAGTTAGAAGGGTGAATGGCTTGTGAAAAATACTGAAATAGTCGTGCAGGGCGCACGAGCACATAATTTAAAAAATATTAATGTCACAATTCCACGTGATCAACTAGTCGTGCTAACAGGTTTATCAGGCTCAGGGAAATCATCATTAGCTTTCGATACGATTTATGCCGAGGGGCAACGTCGTTATGTAGAATCCCTTTCAGCCTATGCCCGTCAATTCCTTGGTCAAATGGATAAACCAGATGTTGATGCAATAGAGGGATTATCTCCTGCTATTTCAATCGATCAAAAAACGACGAGCCGTAACCCACGTTCTACAGTTGGGACAGTAACGGAAATCTATGATTATTTACGTTTGCTATTTGCGCGCATCGGGAAGCCTATTTGTCCGAATCATGGTATTGAAATTACGTCCCAAACGATTGAGCAAATGGTCGATCGTTTATTAACTTTTCCAGAAAGAACGAAAATGCAGTTGCTTGCTCCGATGGTATCAGGGCGTAAAGGAACGCACGTAAAGCTACTGGAAGATTTAAAAAAGCAAGGCTTTGTTCGGGTACGTATTGACGGTGATCTACGAGATTTAGATGATGCGATTGAACTTGATAAAAACAAAAAGCATTCAATCGAAGTAGTCATCGATCGTGTTGTGATGAAGGAAGGTGTCGCAGCACGTCTTAGTGATTCCTTAGAGACAGCATTACGTTTGGCAGACGGGCGCGTACTTGTTGATGTGATGGAGCATGAGGAATTATTATTTAGTGAGCATCATGCTTGTCCATTATGTGGATTTTCAATAGGTGAGCTAGAGCCTCGCATGTTTTCATTTAATAGTCCGTTTGGAGCTTGTCCGAGCTGTGATGGTTTAGGCTCGACACAAGAGGTAGATCTTGATTTAGTGGTGCCTGATTGGGATCGTAGTCTATTAGAGCATGCTATAGCACCGTGGGAACCAACAAGTTCTCAATATTACCCACAATTATTAAAGGCTGTGTGCGATCATTATGATATCCCAATGGACGTTCCAGTAAAGGATCTTCCGAAAGAAAAGATGGATAAAGTATTATATGGTTCTGGTAAAGATAAAATCCATTTCCATTATGAAAATGAGTTTGGCAATGTGCGAGATCAAATGATTGAATTCGAAGGTGTTGTCCGTAATGTTGAACGACGTTTTAAGGAGACAACGTCTGATTATGTGCGTGAACAAATGGAAAAATATATGGCGCAGCAAGCATGTCCATCTTGTAAAGGCTATCGTTTAAAGCCTGAAACATTAGCTGTAAAACTAGCAGATAAACATATTGGTGAAGTTACACAGTATTCAATTCAGGAAGCTGATACATTTTTCAAAGAACTGGATTTATCAGAAAAGGATATGAAAATTGCTCGACTTGTTTTACGTGAAATTGAAGAACGACTGGGCTTCCTTGTCAATGTAGGGTTAGATTATTTAACGTTAAGTCGAGCAGCAGGGACGCTTTCAGGGGGAGAAGCTCAACGAATTCGCCTTGCGACACAAATCGGCTCGCGTTTAACGGGCGTTCTCTATATTTTAGACGAGCCATCAATCGGCTTGCATCAACGTGATAATGACCGTCTTATTAGTACACTGCAAAATATGCGTGATATAGGCAATACGCTAATTGTTGTCGAACACGATGAAGATACAATGCTGGCGGCTGATTACCTCATTGATGTTGGTCCTGGTGCAGGTGTGCATGGCGGTCAAATTGTAGCGGCAGGAACACCGCAGGAAGTAATGGAAAATGAAAAGTCATTAACGGGGCAATATTTAAGTGGCAAAAAGTTTATTCCATTGCCAATTGAGCGACGCAAACCGAATGGACGCAAATTATCGATTAAAGGTGCCAAGGAAAATAACCTTCGAAACGTGAAAGTTGATATACCACTTGGCTTATTCGTTGCCGTAACAGGGGTTTCTGGTTCAGGTAAATCGACGCTTATTAATGAAATTTTATATAAATCATTGGCTCAAAAGCTTAATCGTTCGAAAGTGAAGCCAGGAGAACATAAAGAAGTAACGGGGATGGAAGAGCTCGAAAAGGTTATTGATATTGACCAATCACCAATCGGTCGTACACCTCGCTCTAACCCTGCTACGTATACAGGCGTTTTCGATGATATTCGAGATGTTTTTGCAACAACAAATGAAGCAAAGGTACGTGGCTATAAAAAAGGTCGCTTTAGCTTCAACGTTAAGGGAGGCCGCTGTGAGGCTTGTCGTGGTGACGGTATAATAAAAATTGAAATGCATTTCCTACCAGATGTTTACGTGCCGTGTGAAGTCTGCCATGGAAAGCGTTATAACCGTGAAACGCTTGAAGTGAAATATAAAGATAAGAGCATTGCAGATATTTTAGATATGACTATTGAAAATGCAGTAGTATTCTTCGAAAATATTCCGAAAATCCAACGTAAGCTACAAACGATCGTGGATGTAGGATTAGGCTATATGAAATTAGGACAACCTGCTACAACTCTATCCGGTGGTGAGGCACAGCGTGTAAAATTAGCCTCTGAATTACACCGTCGTTCAACAGGTAAATCATTCTATATTTTAGATGAGCCGACAACTGGCTTACATGCGCATGATATTGCACGTTTACTCGTTGTTTTACAGCGTCTTGTAGAAAATGGCGATTCTGTGCTAGTCATCGAACATAATTTAGATGTCATCAAAACAGCAGACTACATTATCGATTTAGGGCCTGAAGGCGGAGACAAAGGTGGTACTATTGTGGCGACAGGTACACCGGAAGAAGTCGCTGAAGTAAGTGGCTCTTATACCGGGAAATATTTAAAACCGATATTAACAAGAGATCGTATGCGTATGGAAGCTGTTTTAACAAAGGCTTCTCAATAACTATAAAAAGTTCGCAAACTCCTTAATAGGGATTTGCGAACTTTTTTTACGTGCGTCCGGCAGGCGGATGTCGATAAAAATCGGAAGTTGGGTGATAAAACGTGAAAGTTAGTCGATAAACTTCAAAAGTTGGGTGACATTATGTTAAAACGGATGTCATGTGGATAAGTTGATAGTAGTGGAGGTTGGGTGACCGGAACGGAAATCAACCCCACACTATTGGTAATAAGCCTAAAAAAGATATATACCCATTATTTTCATTTATGGTGAAACTTTTCACAAAATGAATCGTATAAATAATATAACGAACTGAGGGAGGCTATTTTTATTATGCAAAATGAACGTCAACGAATTTTAGAACTTGTGGAAAAAGGAACAATTTCAGCGCAAGAGGCGATTACATTATTAGAAGCATTAGAGCAACCTAGCAAGTCCACTCAAAATGTTATGAATGATGTGGTGAATGAGGACCAGTATTCCTCAACAGAAAAAGAGCCAGTATTTAAAGATGACAGTCAAAACGATCAACAATCGCAAAAAGATGAAGATTTCTCTAAAAATTTCCAAGAAGAAATGCGAGATTTCCGTAAAGATTTAACACAAATTGGTTCACTCTTTATGGATATGATGAATACGGCAGTAAAAAAGGTCAAAGAATTTGATGTCACTTCTCCATTTGGTGATAAATTCGAGTTTACACATACGGAAGAGGTTTCAGCAGAACGTGTAGACAAAATAATTGCTGAATTACCGAATGGCAATTTTTCATTGGAAACTGCTGAAGGAGATAGCTTCCAAGTTATTTGCAAGGTAAAGGCACCTCTTGTTAATGATAGTGAAGAAGAAACGCGCGCTAACTTCCTAGAGCAATTCGTTGTCAAGGAAGATGGAGATTCACTACGAATTTTAAGTCAACTTAAGCTTGTTCAAGTAAATGTTAAAGTACTTGTTCCAAAGGATAAATTAGAAAAATTATCAGTACGTTTAATGAACGGTAGTGTTACTTTACAAGATACGGATATCGAGCGATTAAAAGTAAAAACATTAAACGGTGCGATTAAAGGCTCTAAGTTTAACTTTGGAAAGGCAGAAGTAGATTCGTCTAATGGTTCCATTGAATTAACAAATGTTCGTGGTAAAGATTTAGAGGCTGAAACATTGAATGGCCGTGTCTATTTAGATGGCGCATTGGATGAAGTTGAAGCAAAATCGGTTAATGGACATGTTGTTGTCACAACTTGCTCTACTAATTCATCGAAAATCAAAGCACAAACAGTCGCGGGAGCTGTTGAATTGTATGTGCCACGTACAATATCGTTAAGCGGTAAAATTGTTACGAATTTTGGTAAAGTAGATGTCGGTATTCAAGACGCTTCAAAAATTGAATCACAGGATCAATTTTTATCAAAAGTAGTACGTTTTGATAAAGAAATAGAAAATGCTAATCGTTTATTTATCGAAGGTGAGTCTAAAACAGGTGCAGTATTAGTACGCTATACAACAACTGACGAGCAGCAAATTTAACAAATATAAAGCATTCAGGCTATGCAAAACAACATAGCTTGAATGCTTTTTTTTATGCTTGAAGACTCTAGAAAGCAGAAATCGACTTTCCTCAATTGGGCTCGATTTTTGTTTTCTTGTATGTCAAGTTTATGATATTTTTATGGCAATCAAATAACGAAATAACAAGAACTACCACGTAATGAAATGAAACTGTAATAATAAAGGGAGAAATAGAGTGCTATAATAGAGAACGAAATACCTCTTACATGGTAAGAGATTTAGGTGGTTTAAATATGATAGAAATGAAGAATGTGACAAAGAAGTACTCAAATGGCGTTGTTGCGACAAATGGGATTTCCGTTAACATAAAGCAAGGTGAATTTGTCTATGTTGTAGGTCCAAGTGGTGCAGGTAAATCTACATTTATTAAATTAATGTACCGTGAGGAAAAAGCTACTTCTGGAGATATCACTGTTAATGGCATAAATTTAGCAGAATTAAAAAATAAAAAGGTACCTTTTTTACGCCGTCAAATCGGTGTCGTTTTCCAAGACTTCAAACTGCTACCTCGTTTGAATGTTTATGAAAATGTAGCGTTTGCACTAGAAGTAATCGAGGAAGACCCAATAGAAATTCGCCGTCGGGTAATGGAAGTTTTAGAGCTCGTGGGGCTGAAGCAAAAGGCAAGAATGTTCCCTAATGAGCTTTCAGGTGGAGAACAGCAGCGTGTTTCGATTGCACGTTCTATTGTGAATGTGCCGAAGGTCGTTATTGCGGATGAACCTACTGGGAATCTAGACCCTGAGACATCTTGGGACATTATGAATTTATTCGAAGAAATTAATGCAAGAGGTACAACTATAGTAATGGCAACCCATAACCGTGAAATCGTAAATACGATTCGTCGTCGAGTAATTGCAATTGAAGGCGGAATGATTGTCCGTGATGAGCACGGAGGTGACTACGGCTATGAAATTTAATACGGTAAAACGTCACTTCCGAGAAAGTTTTAAGTCTCTTGGCCGTAATAGCTGGATGACTATTGCCTCAGTGAGTGCAGTAACAGTTACATTAATATTAGTAGGCGTATTCGCGCTTATTATGATGAATTTAAATAAAGTAGCATCTGATTTAGAGAACGATGTTGAAATTAAAGTGTTAATCGATGAAACAGCAGATAAAGCTGCTGAAAAAGCGCTCATGGAAAAAATAAAGAAATTACCAGATGTCGCAGAGATGAACTATTCGACAAAGGAAAATGAATTAACGAAATTAGTAAAAGATTTTGGGGACGATTTTAAACTATTCGAGCAAAGTAATCCATTACGTAATGTTATTTATGTGAAGGCTTCAGATCCTCAAAAAACAGCTACTGTTGCTAAAAAAATTGATAAATTTGAGTATACATATGACGTTATGTATGGTGAAGGCAAAGTAGAAAAACTATTTAATTTCTTAAATATTAGCCGCAACGTAGGGATAGTGCTTATTTGTGGATTATTATTTACAGCAATTTTCTTAATTTCTAATACGATTCGAATTACTATTATTGCACGTCGTGATGAAATAGAAATTATGAAACTTGTCGGAGCAACGAATTCTTTCGTGCGTATCCCATTTTTATTAGAAGGAATGTGGCTCGGAATTTTAGGTTCTATTATTCCGATTGCGGTCATCGCAACCCTTTACCACAATGTATATAAAATTATTGCGCCTCGATTAAAAGGCGAACTTGTTCAAGTACTGGATTTCTCACCTCTTGTGTACCAAGTAAGCGGTCTACTATTACTCATCGGTGTACTAATTGGTATTTGGGGAAGTTTCATGTCAGTACGTAAGTTTTTAAAAATCTAGCTTTCGTTAGGCTTCGCACTAAGTTGTGTTAGCAGGAATGACAATCAACCAAAATTAATAGTCGAAAAGGAGTTCAACCGGTGAAAAGTATGGCGAAAAACTCATTGAAAACACTTGCTGCAGCATCTGCACTATTTCTTTTTATCCAAACTCCATCAGCGTATGCAACTAGTTTATCGGATTTAAAAGATGAAAAAAAACAAATTGAATCAAAAAAAGATGGCTTAAATTCATCCATCAATAATAAAACAAATGCTATTTCTGAAAATGATAACAAGCAAGAAAAATTATTAGATCAAATTAAAACATTAAATGCTGAAATCGACAAAACTAACGGTACTATCAAAAATGTATGGGCAGATATTCAATCTACAAATGAAGAGATAAAAACTTTAGAAGATTCTATTGCGGAGCTTCTGCACAAAATTGAAGAGCGTGATTTATTGTTAGAGGATCGTGCTCGTGCCATTCAGGCGGGTGGTTCCGTTAGCTATTTAGACGTACTACTTAGTTCTAATAGCTTCGTAGATTTTATCGACCGATTCTCTGCGGTCAATGCATTACTTGAAGCGGATCGACAAATTATCCAGGATCAAAAAGAGGATAAGCAAAAATTAGAGGAACAAAAGCAAGTCTTAGAAGGAAAACGCCAAAAACTCGAAGATAAAAAAGCTGAGCTTGATCGTTTGAAAGCATCATTGGATGGACAGAAAGCTGAGAAAAATAAAGTAATTGATCAATTAGAAAAAGAACAAGAAAAGCTGAAGTCAGAAAAGGTATTGCTTGAAAAAGAATATTCTGAGGCTCTTGAGATTAGCGCGGAATTACAACAAAAAATCATTGATGAGCAAAATCGATTAGCTGAAGTTGCTCGTCAACAAGAAGCGAAACGTAAGGCAGCAGCCGCAGCCGCAGCCAAGGCCAATGCATCTAATTCGAGCAATAGTGGTGGTGGATCTGGATCATCAACAGTCAATGCCCCACAATCGAATGGTACTTGGGTTAAACCAACAAATGGTCGTTTAACATCAACTTATGGCTGGCGTGAATTTGGCGGTTCAGAGTTCCATTATGGAATCGATCTTGCAAATAGTATAGGTACTCCAGTATGGGCTGCTGCTGACGGTGTTGTTTCCTATGCTGCGCCACTTAGCACATATGGTAATTGTGTCATCGTTACACATTCTATCAACGGTCAAATTTACACGACAGTGTATGCACACTTAAATTCCTTTAACGTTAGTGTTGGCACAGAAGTATCCCAAGGTCAACAAATTGCTGCCATGGGTAATACAGGACGTGTAACAGGACCGCACTTGCACTTTGAAGTGCACATCGGCCCTTGGCGAGGACAAGCAGTCGGAAGTGACAATCCACTAAAATATATTCCAATTTAAAAACTTAAAAAGCTATACATTAGGATTCTTCTAATGTATAGCTTTTTTTAATTTCCATTAAGTTTCTATTAAATCAAGATGAAAGCGAATGTTTGAAAAGACTAGTTAAGATTGCATAGTGTCATAAACTGAGAAGAATTGGCAGGTAGTTAGCACGAAACGTTGGGGGATCTTCGCGTGTGTGCTTAGAAATAATAAAGAAGGATAGAAACGGCAAAGTGATGGATAAAACCATCAAAACTGTGGATAGAACCTGCGGAATGATGGATAGAACCATCATAACTGTGGATAGAACCATCAAAAAGATGGATAGAACTATCGAAACTGCGGATAGAATAGGCGAAGTGATGGATAAAACGTAAATAACGTTTTTGGAAAGCGATATAATATGCTCATCTCAATTTTTGACGTTAAAAATATATTCATCTGTAGAACCTGAGCTTTTTTAGCAGATGCATTATTTGGAAGCCTCTTTCCTAGTGTGTCATCATTTTATGTAATATATTTGTAGTATGAATACCTAAATGGGTACTTCAATAGAATTTTTCATAAAGAGTCTATTCTTTGCATGTTTCAGGGAGATTTTTTGAACACAGTGTGAAATGACAGTTCATATAAAGATAGTATGCTATGCTGTAGCTATCTGGAGGATTTATTAGATGAATAATACAGAATGGTTTTCTATTCGGGCACTAACATTACCAGCAACAAATGTCGCTCTTCTTGCGGCCTTTTTCATTGTATGGCTAGTTTTACGGGTGCAATTTCCGAAGAAATGGGCGGGGGTATATGGTGACGCGATCTTTACCTTTATTATCGTTTGGAAATTTAGCATAATTGTCACTGATCTTAAAGCTGTTATCGCTCAACCATTTGCGCTCCTTTATTTTAATGGTGGGACAATTGGTGTCTTTTTAGGAGTAATGGCAGCATCATTACAGCTTTGGTGGAAGCGGCAACAATTTCAGTTTGACGCAACTGGAGTGGCTGCCTGTAGTTGGGCAATCATTTTAACGCAATCGATATATCAATGGCTTGTAGTGTTACTAAATGATAATCAACTCACTAGCGAAGTGATAACTTTACTTGTACTAAGTATACTAACAGTCCTCATATTATGGAAAATAACAGCTATCAATCGTGCTTTATTTTTATATACGATTGGTTTTATGATTGTTGCTCTCTTTCAGCCGTATGGTTTATGGCAACCGGCTGTAGGTGTGAGCGTCATATTACTAATATTAGGTATAGTGATTCAGCGTTTTGCTGGCACATCTAAATGATATGGTTCAAAAATGAAGTACTGAATTATTGGGAGGTAAGGAATGAAAAAAAATATTGGGCTACTTATCGTCGTGTTATTAGTAGCTGTGATGATTGGTACATATGTTAAACAGCAGATTGATAAGGATCGTGAAATTGAAACAACTTCTCTTGGAAAAGAAATGGATGAACGAAAAATTGGTTTAAGCAATGGAGATACGCCACCGGATTTTACTTTAACAAGTTTAGATGGTAAAAACGTGACTTTGAGTGAGCTTCGTGGAAAAAAAGTTGTGTTAAACTTTTGGGCAACATGGTGTCCACCGTGTAAGGCAGAAATGCCACATATGCAAAATTATTATGAACAATATGCTAAAAAAGATAATGTAGAAATAATAGCTGTCAATTTAACAACTCAAGAACGGGATGTTACAGCTGACGCAAAAGTAGACTCTGTGATGACATTTAGAGATAGCTTTGATTTAACATTCCCTATTTTACTTGATCAAGACCCGAAAAACTCAATCGGCATTGCCTATCAAATAATAACGATTCCTACAACCTATTTTATTGATTCAAATGGATATATTCAACGTGCTATTAAAGGGCCAATGAATGCAGAAATGTTAAAAAAATATGTAGATGCATTAGATTAATCAAATCAAAGAATCTGCTCGTTTTCTTGAAGAAACGAAGCAGATTTTTTATTTGTTTATAAAGCGTCCACGATTCGTGATGGAAACCCGCGGTAGGGATAAATACCCGCGACTGATGAGAGAATACCCGCGGTAGGAAGATAAATACCTGCGATTGATGAGAGAATACCTGCGCTAGAAATCAAATACTCCCGATACGCAATAGAATACTCTTGAAACAAAAATCATAGTATTCAACAAATTATTTTGAAGTTTAATCTTGTATGTTTGAAAAATAAACTTCATACAGTAGAAGAGACGGAGGAGGGAAGGTTTGCGCAAAATAATGGCTGGTGTCGGCGTACTTGCTAGTAGTCTATTGCTAGGTAGTGGAGTTTATTTTGACTGGTTTAATTTAGGGGATAAAAAGGAGCCGGTCGTTGCAGAGGTTGATTCGATTAATGAAGCGTTGAATTTAATTGAGGAAAAATCTGTATACAGTACGAAAAAAGATGCATTGGTGGAGGGAGCACTTCGTGGTATGGCAGATGCTATAAAGGACCCTTACAGCACATATTATTCGAAGGAAGAGGCGGAACAGCACCGACAAATGTTAGCCGAAGAAAGAGTAGGCATTGGGATTGAGCTATCTGAAAATAACGGAAAATTTATTGTTGTATCTCCAGTTCGTTCATCCCCGGCAGATAAGGCAGGAATGCGCTCTCTCGATGAAATTGTACAAGTTGATGGCGTTCGGGTAGATGGAAAAACGATGAGTGAATTAATGCATTTAATTCAAGGGGAGAAGGGGACGAAAGTAACTATTGTCGTCTATCGTCCAAGTGAAGATAAACATATTAAAATGACGATGGAACGAGCTGCAATTTCTAATAAAACAGTAACGAGCGAAGTAGTGAACGTAGAAAATGCTCCGATAGGTTATGTGGAAATCTCACTTTTTGGTGAGAAAACGGCAAATGAGTGGGTTGCCGAAACGAGTAAATTGCTTCGACAAGATATAAAAGGGTTAGTAATTGATGTGCGGGATAATCCGGGTGGTTATTTACATAGCGTCGCAGCGCTACTGAGCACAGTATTGGAGAAAGGCAAAGTGTTTGCTTATATGCAAAATGCTGAAGGTGCTATGGAACCATTAAAAACGGAATCAAAAAGCTTTGATGAAAAGTATTTACAGACCATGTACAAGATGCCGATAGTTGTTTTACAGAATGCGGGCAGTGCATCTGCTAGTGAAGTACTTAGTGGCGCATTAAAAAGCTGGGGACGTGCCTCCCTTGTTGGTGTCAAGAGTTTCGGAAAGGGAACAGTACAGGAGTCTTGGTCGCTGAAAAATGGTGGAGAGCTTAAATTGTCCACAAATAAATGGCTGACACCAAAGCGCGAATGGATTCATGGGCAAGGTATTGAGGCTAATTTAGTGGTTGAACCAAATGAATTATTTGCTTTCCAAATGCACCCGCTATCAGGGAAATTTAAAGAGGGCGATATGAGTGAAGAAATTGCTTATACGCAAAATGCTTTGAAAAAGCTAGGTTTTAAAATTGCTCGTTTAGACGGTTACTTGGATGAATCGACGGAGGAGGCTGTTAAGCTTTATCGGGAGGATAAGAAATTGAAAAAAGCAGAAGATAATTATAATATAGACACTACCTTCTTTAATAGCTTAAACGAAACGTTGAAAAAATATAAAGAGGACCGTCAAAATGATTTACAGTTCCAAATGGCGACAAGCTTTTTATTGCACAATATTGAAGGAGAATAAAAAAGGATTTTTTTGTTGATATTTTGATTTTGTATTCCCGTATATAGCTGACTGTAGCGGAGGGCTATTGTGCTTCTGTCGCAGAGTGAAGCTTTTCACAGAAAGTGAGTAGCCCGTTGTAGCTATATAATTGATATTAGCCTTGATATAGGAACATATCTAAAGAGCATGTTTTGAAAAAATGGATCAAAGCATGCTCTTATTTAATTTTAAAACCCTTGTTCACTAAAGCCCTCATTAGCTTAATAAGGAAATGTAAAAATGATTTTCTTATGACTCTTATAGGGGTGGTAATATCGTGTTTGCAGCATTCGATTGAGTCGGAATTTGAATCCAAATGTCATTAGAGCTTAATCCTTATTCTTTATCGCAAAATTCATATGCTTCTTTAAGATACATCTTTTCTTTTTCCACAATTCAATTGGTTTCTAATAAACAATGTACTTCCCATTTAATCACTTTAATAAGTAGAAATCTTTTTATTATATTCCCCTTATTGAACTAAACTGAATTTTAGATAACAATAAAACATTAAATTCACTTAGATTGTGAGTCTAATATTAAATTGTTTTCTTAATCATATTAAATAGGTAGTTTCTCAATGAAATGAAAAACTATCGATTTTTTTAGAAAAAGTGTTGACCTTTTTGAATTAAGAGTGTATTATTATGTAAGTCGTTAAGACGTCTACTGAAAAACGAATAACTTAAAGACAATTAGTTATTGACATCTAGCAAACGACATGATATTATATAAGAGTTGCTGTTGAGAAACGGCAACAAAATGAACCTTGAAAACTGAACAAGCAAAACGTAATCAATATAGTTTTTAGTAGCTAACCTTGAGTTGGTGAATGAAACAAAATTTTGGACATCAAACATGATGCCAGCAAAACAATTTGAGCTAATCAAATTTCTTTTTATGGAGAGTTTGATCCTGGCTCAGGACGA